>NZ_FYEC01000063.1:0-1445 GCF_900187635.1 Pseudomonas sp. Irchel 3H3
TGAACTGCCCCCCGAATGTTGGACACCTGACCCCTCGGGAGGGTGTTCCATGACGAAATACAACCTAGCACTCAAGCAATCACTGATTGAAGAGTGTTTGTCTGCCAGTAGCGTTCATGAGGTGGCCCTCAAGCATGGCTTGAGTCCATCGCTGCTGCGGCGCTGGGTCAAGGGTTTTGAAAAGCACGGCGCCTCTGGCTTGATTGCCAAGTACAGCCGTTACGATGCCCAGTTTAAATTGAAGGTTTTGCAGTGCATCGAACAAGACGGACTGTCGGACCAGCAGGCCTGTATACGGTTTGATATCCGTGGTCCAAGTAGTATCAGGCAGTGGCGAAAGCTGTACGATGAAGGTGGCGTAGAAGCACTACAACCGCATCGTCTTAAAGAGTCCAGCATGCCCCGCAAACCTTCCAGGCAACCCAAAGCAAGTCCTGCTCTTCCTGCGGACGCAGAGCTGACCTCTGAACAAATGCTCGCAGAACTGGCCTATCTGCGCGCGGAGAATGCCTATCTAAAAAAGCTCGATGCCTTAATCCAAGCGGATCCCCGTACTGCGCAGCCAAAAAAACGCAGGCCGTCCAAGGATTGAGGCATGAGTATCCACTTGCTCTGTTGCTACGTGCTGCGGGACTTGCACGCAGCACCTTCTATTACCAAAGCAAAACACTGCTAACCGACAAGCATGCCGACCTTAAAGATCGCATCCGCAGCGTCTATCACGGGCATAAGGGGCGTTACGGCTACCGCCGCATCACCGAGACCCTTAGGAACAATGGCGAGTTGATCAATCACAAGAAGGTGCAGCGGCTGATGCAGATGATGGGCCTCAAGTCGTTGGTCAAAGTGAAGAAATATCGCTCTTACCGAGGTGCTGAAGGGCTTGTTGCGCCTGATCTACTAAAGCGCGAATTTAAGGCAGAAGCCCCTAACCAGAAATGGGCAACCGACGTGACGGAGTTCAAGGTGAAGGGGCAGAAACTGTTTCTTTCGCCTCTCATGGATTTGTACAACGGCGAGATCCTGGCTTACCAGATCAACCGACGTCCCGAGTTCAGGATGGTTTCGACGATGCTGGAAAAGGCCTTCGGGCGACTGAATCAAGGGGACAAACCGATACTGCACTCTGACCAGGGTTGGCAGTACAGGCAGCCTACCTACCGACACATGCTGGCCGAAAAGAGCATCGAGCAGAGCATGTCGCGCAAGGGTAATTGCTTGGACAATGCCGCCATGGAAAGCTTTTTCGGCACGCTCAAGAGCGAGTTTTTCTATCTGGAATCATTTGAGAGTGTGGAGCAGCTGGCATCAGGCATAGAGGATTACATCGCCTACTACAACCAAGACCGCATAAGCCTCAGACTGAATGGCTTGAGCCCGGTACAATTTCGGACCCAGGCATTAAATCAATAGCGTCCCCTGTCCAACTTTCGGGGGGCAGTTCA
>NZ_FYEC01000024.1:0-74811 GCF_900187635.1 Pseudomonas sp. Irchel 3H3
TCTCGTAGTCACTGCACAGCTTGCTGAAGGTGTGTTTGTCCGCCAGATAGGCAGCGATGAACATCACTTTTCGATCCATAGGTTTCAGCTCTCTCCAGGGCATGGTCAGATCCTCGCGAAATCGACCCTGCTAGTTAAAAACTGTTACCTATGTGCGTGAACTGATTTGTAACCCATGAGGGTGAGTCATACCGGTAAAAGCGTTTTGCTTACTTTTGCGCTGTTCAAAAGTGAGCCGCCGTCAGGCGGAACCATAGGAGGCCGTTACCGCAAAAATGGATATGCACTCGGTCTAATCCAACACCCCGGTCGGCCCACAGGTGCAACGTCGCACCACAGTTGTGTAGATACCTATGCTCATCGCGGGCAAGCGGAGCGCCGCCCGGCCCGCTCCCACAAGGTGGATGGTGCAGAAACAACAAAGCCGCCCAAAGGCGGCTTTGTCAGGTGCAGCTTCGAAGCTTAGTGCTTCTCGCCCGCCAGCTTGTGCTCGAGGTAGTGAATGTTCACGCCCCCTTTGCAGAAGCCTTCATCGCGGACCAGGTCGCGGTGCAGCGGGATGTTGGTCTTGATCCCGTCAACCACGATTTCGTCCAGCGCATTGCGCATGCGCGCCATGGCTTCGTCACGGGTTGCCCCGTAAGTGATCAGCTTGCCAATCAGCGAGTCGTAGTTCGGCGGAACGGCATAACCACTGTACAGGTGCGAATCGACGCGAACGCCGTTGCCGCCTGGCGCGTGGAAATGCTTGACCGTGCCCGGGCTCGGCATGAAGGTTTTCGGGTCTTCAGCGTTGATCCGGCACTCCAGCGCGTGACCGCGGATGACCACGTCATCCTGGGTGAACGACAGCTTGTTGCCAGCGGCGATGCTCAGCATCTCCTTGACGATGTCGATACCGGTGACCATTTCCGAAACCGGATGCTCAACCTGAACGCGGGTGTTCATTTCGATGAAATAGAACGCGCCATTCTCGTACAGGAACTCGAAGGTGCCGGCGCCACGGTAGCCGATGTCGATGCACGCCTTGACGCAGCGGGCGAAGACTTCCTGGCGAGCCTTCTCGTCGATGCCCGGTGCCGGCGCTTCTTCGAGAACTTTCTGGTGGCGACGTTGCAGCGAGCAATCGCGGTCACCCAGGTGGATGGCGTGGCCCTGGCCATCGGAAAGCACCTGGACTTCCACGTGACGTGGGTTGGTCAGGAATTTTTCCAGATAGACCATCGGGTTACCGAACGCCGCGCCTGCTTCGGAGCGGGTCAGTTGTGCCGAGGAGATCAGGTCTTCTTCTTTATGCACCACGCGCATGCCGCGACCACCGCCGCCGCCAGCGGCCTTGATGATCACCGGGTAGCCCACTTCGCGACCGATGCGCAGAGCGGTTTCTTCGTCTTCGGGCAGCGGGCCGTCGGAGCCTGGAACGGTGGGTACGCCGGCAGCGATCATGGCGTGCTTGGCCGAAACCTTGTCGCCCATCAGGCGGATGGTTTCAGCTTTCGGGCCGATGAAGGCAAAACCGGAGTTCTCCACCTGTTCGGCGAAGTCGGCGTTTTCCGCGAGGAACCCGTAGCCTGGGTGAATGGCGGTAGCGCCGGTCACTTCGGCTGCGGCGATGATTGCCGGGATGTGCAGGTAAGAGTGCGCGGCCGATGCCGGACCGATGCAAACGGATTCGTCTGCCAGGCCCAGGTGCATCAGCTCCTTGTCGGCCTTGGAGTAAACGGCGACGGTCTTGATACCCATCTCTTTGCAGGCGCGCAGGATCCGCAGGGCAATTTCACCGCGGTTGGCGATCAGGACTTTTTCCAACTTCGCAGTCATCAAAGGCACTCCGCGGTTCAAACGATGGTGAACAGCGGTTGGTCGTACTCAACCGGCTGGCCGTCTTCAACGAGGATGGATTCGATCACACCGCTGGTTTCAGCTTCGATGTGGTTCATCATCTTCATGGCTTCGACGATGCACAGGGTGTCGCCTTTCTTCACGCTTTGGCCTACTTCAACGAAGGACGGCGAAGTCGGCGAAGACTTGCGATAGAAGGTACCTACCATTGGCGAGCGGGCCACGGTGCCGTTGAGCACGGGTGCGGCCGGAGCGGCAGGTGCAGCGGCAGCAGCAGGCGCTGCAGCAACCGGGGCGGCAACAGGTGCAGCCATTGGCGCCGGAGCGTAGTACTGCTGGGCTGGAGTCTTGCTGTGGCGGCTGATACGTACGGACTCTTCGCCTTCCTTGATCTCGAGCTCGTCGATGCCGGACTCTTCCAGCAGTTCGATCAGTTTCTTAACTTTACGGATATCCATGAATCATCAACTCCCAAGGGTCGGTCAGGGGCGTTTAACGCTTGTTGTTCAAGCCGTTGCCGGTCTTTCAAGCTGTTCCAGGGCGGCCTCCAGGGCCAGTCGATAACCGCTGGCGCCAAGGCCGCAGATCACTCCCACCGCTACGTCGGAGAAGTAAGAGTGATGGCGGAAAGGTTCGCGTTTGTGCACGTTAGACAAATGCACTTCGATGAATGGGATGCTCACCGCCAGCAGCGCGTCACGTAATGCGACACTTGTATGCGTAAAAGCTGCTGGATTGATCAGGATGAAGTCCACGCCCTCGACACGAGCTGCGTGAATACGATCGATCAATTCATACTCGGCGTTGCTTTGCAGGTAGAGCAAATGATGGCCGGCGTTACGTGCCCGCTGTTCCAGGTCCTGATTGATCTGGGCCAGGGTGATAGCCCCGTAGACGCCCGGTTCGCGGGTGCCGAGCAGGTTCAGGTTGGGGCCGTGCAGCACCAGTAGGGTCGCCATCTGCTGTTCCTTGTGATCTATGCGTAGTTATCAGAACCCGGCGACTATGCCGCAAAGCAAATGTGACTGTCCAGTTCTCTGCAATAGCCAGCACGATTACCGATGATTGCGCGAAGTATATGACCAACTGATTAAATCTGGTCATTCAAGTTGGCTGCACGTTCGGCGAAGTCCCGGCGACAGGCGAAGCGCCTGCAACAGGTCGCTCAAACACGAAAGGCCTGCACTGCCGTATGCAGTTGCCCGCCCAGCACCAACAGGTTCTCGCCCTGGCTGCGCCCTTGGCCAATGCGCAGCAGATTGTCCCCGCCCAGTTGATGAATGCGTTCGCTGTGATCACGGATTTCGCTGACCGCGCCACTTTGCTGGGCCGTGACATCGGCGATGCGCACGGCGGTGTCGGCGATGGTCTGGATCGCATCGACGATTTTATCCAGGGCGCCGTCAGCCGCCTGCGCCTGGCTGGCGGTGGCCTCGGCGTGCTCGACCTGGGCGCGCATGCCGTCCACCGACAAGCGCGCCGCCTGTTGCAAGCCGGCAATCAGGGTCTGGATTTCGGCGGTGGCGCCGGCGGTGCGTTGGGCCAGGGAGCGAACTTCCTCGGCGACCACTGCAAAACCACGGCCCATTTCCCCGGCGCGGGCGGCTTCGATGGCGGCGTTCAGGGCCAGCAGGTTGGTCTGGTCGGCAATCGAGCGAATTACTGTCAGCACGCCGCCGATGGTCGCTGACTCCTCGGCCAGGTGCTCGATCATCTGGGCATTGCCCTGGACCTCGTCGACCAGCGCGTGTAGCCCGGTCAGGCTCATGCCGATCACCTGCTGCCCGTGGGCGACTGCCAGGCCCGCATGGCGACTGGCGTCGGCCGCCTGGCTGGCATCGCCGGCCACTTGCACGATAGTGGCTTCCAGCTCGCCCAGGGAGTCGCGGATCAGCGCGGTGTCGCCAGCCTGATGCTCGGCACCGCTGTGCAGTTCGTTGCTCAGTTCGGCCAGCACACGGCTGCTGCCGGCGACTTGTTCGGCGTTGCGCCGGATGGTGCCCACCAGATCCACCAGGTAGGCGCGCAGGCGATTGAGCGATTCCTCGATGTCGTGCAGTTCACGGTTGGTCGCCCCCAAGTGGATGTCGGCGCTGAAATCCCCTTCGGCCCAGGTCGACAAGGCCGGTGCCAGGTTGCTCAGGACTCGTGCCAGGCGTCTTTGCAGAGTGTCGATCAGCAGGGCGATCAACAGAATCAGGCCGATCATCGCGCCCTGGATCAAGCGCACTTCGCCTTGAATCTGCCCATGCTGAGCGCGCACCGCGGGCTCCAGCCCGGCGATGGCCTGCTGCACTGCGTCGATTTTCAGGTGGGTGGCGGCGCTCAGTTCGCTGCGTTGGCGGATCTGTTCGCGGGTTCGGGCCAGTTCAGCCGGGTAGCGGGCGAGCAGGCTGGCCAATTCGCGCTTGTAGCCGGTGCCGGCATCTTCGGCGACCGTTTGTTCGTTGCCTTGCAGGCCCATCATCGAGGCGAAGTCGTCGCTGTTCGACGCCTGGCTGCTCGCCACGCCGAGCAATGGCAAGGCGTCGATCAGGCCGGCCTGGCTGCGGATGTTGGTCACTTCACGCTCGACATCGACCGCCAACTCACTGCGGCCACTGCTCACCAATTTGTCCCGGGCCAGGGACAGCTTGCTCAGGTGTTGGGCCGCCGCCAGCAACGCCGGCAAGTAAGCGGCGGATTCCGGGCCGGGGCTGGCGGTGGCGTACTGGCCGAGTTGCTCCAGGCTGGCCCCCAGTTCGCGTTCCGCTTGCAGCAGCAGCGCTTGTGGATCGCCAGCCAGCTTGCCCGCCGCTAGCAGTTCGGTGCTGCTGAACACCTCGAGGCTGGCCAGGCTTGGGCGCAGGCTTTGCGCCAGCTCGGGGGGCATTTCATCCAGGCCTTGTTGCAGCGTGGTAATCGCCTGGGTGGCGCTGCTCAGGCGCAAGGCGTCGCCGCTTTGCAGGTAGTCTTCGATCTTGCGTGCCACTTGGTTCTGGAACTGCTGGGAGAGTCCCAGGTAACGCTCCATCAACAGATAAGGACGTTCCAGGGCTTTTTGCGACCACCACAAAGTGGTGCCGAGTGCGAGGCACACCGCCACTAACAGCAGGGTATTGAGATTGGTCAGCCACTTCAGGCGCATCAGGTTTCTACCGACGACAGAATGGTAAGCGCCCGAAGTTATTGCGTTCGTATTACAGCGTTATGACCAAATCGGTGGTTTCCGTGGAAAAAGTGGCACTTTGCCTTGATTGCTGCGCAGCCTGCACCCGATTGCGACCTGCCGCCTTGGCGCGATACAGGGCTTCGTCTGCCTGGCTGGCCATCATCAGGCTGTCGCTGTCTTCACTCAGGTCGACCACGCCGGCGCTAAAGGTGCACCACAGGTCTTGCGGTTGGGCTGGGTAGTGAATCTCGGCAAAGCGTCGACGGATCTGCTCGAGTACTTTGTAGGCCGATTCGATATCGGTGTCGGGCATGACGATGGCGAACTCTTCGCCGCCATAACGACCAATGAAGTCGGTCTTGCGCAGGCGTTGCTTGAGAAACAGCGCCAGGCTCTTGATCACCCGGTCGCCCATGGGGTGGCCGTGGCTGTCGTTGACCCGCTTGAAGTGGTCGATGTCGAGCATGGCAAAACTCAAGGGCTTGTTCTCGCGGCGGGCGCGGAAGCTGCAGTCTTCGAGCAGTTGCAGGATATGGGTGTGGTTATACAGGCCAGTCAGGCTGTCGCGGACCATGCGCGCCTTGAGGTTGCGGGCCCGGGCCGCGCGATTGCGCACGGTGGTGATCAGGTGGCGCGGCTTGATCGGCTTGGTCAGGAAGTCGTCGCCCCCTTCGCTCATGGCGTCCAGTTGCTTGTCCAGGTCATCCTCGGCCGACAGGTAGATGATCGGCACGCTGACATAACGGTCGTTGTGTCGGATCACCTTGGCCAGTTCGGTACCGGTGCAGGCCGGCATGTACATGTCGAGAATGATCAGGTCGGGCTGGAAGTCCGCCAACTCGGCCATGGCCTGGATCGGCTCGATCAAGGTGCGGGTAATGATCCCGGCACTGTTGAGCAGGCGCTCGGTGTACATGGCCTGGGCGCGGGAGTCGTCGATGATCAGCACTTTGTAGGGTTCGTACTGGGCGATGCAGGTCAGCACTTCGATCTTTTCCAGCAGGCTCGAGGCCTCGAGGGTGCCGGTGAGGAACTCCTGGCCGCCGGCCCGGACCGCGGCCAGGCGCGTCGGCGTGTCGGTTTCCAGCAGGCTGAAAAACAGCAGCGGCAGCTTGTGCTCCAGGCCTTCCTGGGCTTGGGCCGCCAGTTGCAGGCCCAAGCCCGGGCCCTCGAAATCGACGTCCATGACAATCGCACTCGGTAGGCGCTCGACCATCGCCGCGCGAAACGCCGCCACGCTATCCAGGGACTGGGCACTCAGGCCAAAAAACTCCAGCTGCTTGGCCAGGCGTTCGGCACGGTCGTGATCCTGCAGCAGCACATACACCGGCTTGCGCAAGGGTGGCAGATAGGTTTGCTCAAGCTGGTCGCCCTGGCGCAGGCCGGTGCGCGACAAGCGTTGCATCAAGCGGTTGAGGTCGCTGATCAGGCCACTGCTCAAGCGTCCACGATTGGCGTCGACGGCCTGCAGGGACTGGTTGATGCCGTGGGCCAACTGGGTATGTTCGGGCTGTTCGAAGCGCTCGGCGAAACGTAGCAGGCGCAGGTTGGCTTCGCTGAGCTCCGCCAGGTCGGTTGTCGACCACTCACTGCCTTGCAGGCGCTGCCAAATCTCAAGAATCTGACGTGCCTGATGAATTACCCGCTGGGCAAAGTGCTGCTTGAGGCGCTCACGGCTGGGGTCTTCTGGCTCGGTCATATCCTGACTACTAGTGAGGGTGCATGCTGAGGTCGAGTGGTGGCTCTATGCTAGCACCACTTTCCAGTTGCATGAGTGTCGCTAGTCAATATTGTGCAAAGCGACTCCATTCAGTTTATGACCGACCGGTCTCGTAGGCTCGTGGCTCTGCTTCATCTATAGTGCTCGCTCGACCGCCACACATGCGGCGCCGTGCCAGGGCAGGATTAATCCGCTGCTGGCGAGGCACGATGGAGTAGGGTTGTGGTCGAACCGATGAACTCAAGTGATTGAAAGGATATCGCCATGCTGGACTGGAAGAACCGTGCAGGCAGCGCGCCCGAGCGCGCCGCCGAACCCAAGTCGGACACCCGCAGCTATCTGGGTGGCCTGCTGTTCAGCCGTGCGCTGGCTACGCTGATCGGTCTGTATCTGCTGGTGACCATCGGCCTGGGCTGGTACTGGAGCGAGGAGCCTGCGCTGTTCCCGGTCCAGCAGAACGCCCAGATCGCCGCCGAGAAAGACGGCAAGCAGATGGTCGTCGGCTACACCACGGTGGAAACCCTGAAGTCGGTGGCCGGTACCTTGCTGAACAAGCCAGGCGGCTACATTTCCAACGACCGGTTCCCGCCGGGCCTGTGGATGGACAACATGCCGAGCTGGGAATACGGAGTGCTGGTACAGGTCCGCGACCTGACCCGGGCCCTGCGCAAAGACTTTGCCCGCTCGCAATCGCAGTCGGCTGAAGACGCCGACCTGGCCAAGGCCGAGCCGCGCTTCAACTTCGACAACAAGAGCTGGGTGCTGCCTTCCAGTGAGTCGGAATACCAGGAAGGCATCAACTCCCTGACCCGCTATCAGGCGCGCCTGTCGGACCCTTCGCAAAAGAACGCGCTGTTCTATGCCCGCGCCGACAACCTGAACAACTGGCTGGGCGATGTCGGCACCCGCCTGGGTTCGCTGTCGCAACGCCTGTCGGCCAGTGTCGGCCGGGTCAAGCTGAACACCTCGCTGAAAACCGAAGTCGTGGCCCCAGGCCAGGTGCCGCAGGTCGACGAGGAAGTGGTGGAAACCCCGTGGATGCAGATCGACAACGTGTTCTATGAGGCGCGCGGCCAGGCGTGGGCCCTGTCGCACTTGCTGCGGGCGATCGAAGTCGACTTTGCCGATGTCCTGGCCAAGAAGAACGCCACCGTCAGCGTGCGCCAGATCATTCGTGAGCTGGAAGCCTCGCAGGAGCCAGTCTGGAGCCCGATGATCCTCAACGGCAGCGGTTTTGGTCCATTGGCCAACCACTCGCTGGTCATGGCCAACTACATTTCGCGGGCCAACGCAGCGGTGATCGACCTGCGTCAGCTGCTCAACCAGGGCTGAGTCATGGTTGATCAAGCCCGGGAGGCCGCGCACCGTGCGGCCTCGGATGCCGAGCAGATCGCCTGGGTCGACGAGCAGGACCACCTGCTCGGCTCACTGGTGCGCTCAGAGTTGCGCGAGCGCGGGCTGATCGGGCGCGGCACCTACATTATGCTGTTCAACTCCAGCGGTGAGTTGTGCGTGCATCAGCGCACCTTCAGCAAGGCGCTCTATCCCGGATTCTGGGATGTGGCGGCCGGCGGCATGGTCGGTGCCGATGAAAGCTACGCCGAGTCGGCGGCCCGGGAGCTTGCGGAGGAATTGGGGGTGAGCGGGGTGGAACTGACCGCCCACGACCATTTTTTCTTCGAGGACACCGACAGCCGCCTGTGGTGTGCGGCGTTTTCGGCGGTCTGGGACGGGCCCTTGATACTGCAGCCGGAAGAGGTGCTGCAGGCGCGTTTTATCCCCCTTGCCCAGGTCATGCAGGAAATCAGCGATAAGCCTTACTGCCCGGACTCTTTGGCGGCCTTGAAACGCTATCTGCGGGCGCGCGGCATCGACGTCGCAAAAGATGCATAAATTGGCGCCGATTGGCTCTTAGCAAGTGAGCTTTTTGTCGTTACACTGCGCGACCTTTTGTAGGAGCGAGTGCCCGCTTGCGAGTGCCCGCTTGCGGCCTGCTCGCGAAAAATGCATGGACGACACGTGCTGCCTGATGCCGCGCGTTATCGTTGACGTCCATCGCGAGCAAGCTCGCTCCTACAGGGTTGTACCGTTCCAGTAGCGCTGCCCCTGCCTGAGTGGGGCTTCGCGGTCGATAGCCCGTGCCAACGTGGCTGCGACCAGTCTTTGTCCTCCCAAGAGGATTGCCGGTGGCCAAAAAAGCCGCATCCTTCGCCGCCCTTGGTGGCCTGGTATTTTCCACCGACGCAGGTCGACATTGCCCGGACTGTAGTCAGCCCGTGGCAGCCTGTATCTGCCAACAAACCGTTATCCCGGCCGGTGATGGCATCGCGCGCGTGCGCCGCGAAAGCAAGGGCCGTGGCGGCAAGACGGTGACCACCATCAGCGGCGTACCGCTGGCCGAAGACGCGCTCAAGGACCTGGCCACGACGTTGAAGAAACGCTGTGGTACCGGCGGCGCGTTGAAGGACGGGGTCATCGAAATCCAGGGCGATCATGTCGAGCTACTCTTGGCAGAGCTGATCAAGCACGGTTTCAAAGCGAAGAAATCCGGCGGCTAGCAGCCTCTGTGAAGACCACTCCGACTTGACGCAGGCCTGATCCCGATCAGCGTCGGCAGCGTCTCCATGGTTTTCACAGAGCCTGTTCTGACCGGTTTCTAAACTCAGGGCTGCATTCGAGGTCTATCCCCTCGTTGCAGGCTAATCGTCATTTTCATTCTTTAAGCTGCGCCAGCCCTCAACCCGGGTGGCGCTCTTTGACTTCATTTATAGGGGACTTCGATGTCCGTACGACGCACACGCAAAGACGATGGCAGCCAATGGACAGTTGCGGACAGCCGCAGTGTTTACGGGATTCGCCATTGGGGGGCCGGGTATTTCGCGATCAATGACGCCGGTCGCGTCGAAGTTCGTCCGAACGGTCCGAACAGCTCGCCTATCGACCTGTTCGAGCAAGTCGACCAGTTGCGCAAAAGTGGCCTGTCCTTGCCGTTGCTGGTCCGTTTTCCGGACATTCTGCAAGACCGCGTGCGTCAGTTGACCGGCGCCTTCGATGCGAACATCGAGCGCCTGGAATACCAGAGCAAATACACCGCCCTGTACCCGATCAAGGTTAACCAGCAAGAAGCGGTGATCGAGAACATCATCGCTACCCAGGATGTGTCCATCGGCCTTGAAGCCGGTTCCAAGCCTGAGCTGCTGGCCGTGCTGGCCCTGGCGCCGAAGGGCGGCACCATCGTCTGCAACGGTTACAAGGACCGTGAGTTCATCCGCCTGGCGCTGATGGGCCAGAAGCTTGGCCACAATGTATTCATCGTGATCGAGAAAGAATCCGAAGTCGGCCTGGTGATCGAAGAAGCCGCCTCGCTCAAGGTCAAGCCACAGGTCGGCCTGCGGGTGCGCCTGTCGTCCCTGGCTTCGTCCAAGTGGGCGGACACCGGTGGTGAGAAATCCAAGTTCGGCCTGTCGGCGGCGCAACTGCTGTCGGTGGTCGAGCGCTTCCGCGCCGCTGGCCTGGACCAGGGCATCCGCCTGCTGCACTTCCACATGGGTTCGCAGATCGCCAACCTGGCGGACTACCAGCACGGTTTCAAGGAAGCAATCCGTTACTACGGCGAGTTGCGCAACCTCGGCCTGCCGGTCGACCACATCGACGTCGGCGGCGGCCTGGGTGTGGACTACGACGGTACGCATTCGCGTAACGCCAGTTCGATCAACTACGACATGGACGATTACGCCGGTGTCGTGGTCGGGATGCTCAAGGAATTCTGCGACGCGCAGAGCCTGCCACACCCGAACATCTTCTCCGAAAGCGGCCGTTCCCTGACCGCCCACCACGCCATGCTGGTGGTGCAGGTGACCGACGTCGAGAAACACAACGACGACGTACCGCAGATCGAGAACAAGGAAGCACTGCCGGAAACCGTGCAATGGCTGGTGGACCTGCTGGGTCCGACCGACATCGAGATGGTCACCGAAACCTACTGGCGCGCCACCCACTACATGAGCGACGTGGCGGCCCAGTACGCCGATGGCAAGCTGACCCTGGCCGAGAAAGCCCTGGCCGAGCAATGCTACTTCGCCGTCTGCCGTCGCCTGCACAACTCGTTGAAGGCCCGTCAGCGCTCGCACCGCCAGGTGCTCGACGAACTCAACGACAAGCTGGCCGACAAGTACATCTGCAACTTCTCGGTATTCCAGAGCCTGCCAGACACCTGGGCCATCGGCCAGGTCCTGCCGATCCTGCCGCTGCACCGTCTCGACGAAGAGCCGCTGCGCCGCGCCGTGCTGCAAGACCTGACCTGCGACTCCGACGGCAAGATCAAGCAGTACGTCGACGAGCAGAGCATCGAGACCAGCCTGCCGGTGCATGCCCTCAAGGACGGTGAAGACTACCTGCTGGGGATCTTCCTGGTGGGTGCCTACCAGGAAATCCTCGGCGATATGCACAACCTGTTTGGTGACACCGACTCGGTGAACATCTACCAGAATGCCGACGGCAGTGTTTATCACGCTGGGATCGAGACCCACGACACCATCGAGGACATGCTGCGCTACGTGCACTTGTCGCCGGAAGAGCTGATGACTCACTACCGCGACAAAGTCGCCAGTGCGCGGATCACCGCTGCCGAGCGTACCCAGTTCCTCGACGCACTGCGCCTGGGCCTGACTCGTTCTTCGTACCTGTCTTCCTGAGGTAACGAACCGCTGAAACCAGGCTGTCTGAAAATGTTCCGCGTCTTACGGAAAATTCGGATGGTCTGGTAAGGCGATTCCTAGTTTTTTCAGCGATTTTTAATGGTGTAGCACTATCAACGATGGTGCTTCCTCATTTCATGTAGTCCATTTCCCAAGTTGTATTTCGGCACTCTACTCGGCCATGTCTCTCAGCGAGAATCCCCGGCCGCCCCTCCTGTAGAGAAAAGCCGATGTTCGATTCCCTTTACGAGCCGTCATTTCGTCTGGAGATAGCGGGTCAACCCCAGCCCCTGGTCGTGGTCGCGTTAAGCGGCAGCGAAGCCATCAGCCAACCCTATGCATTCTTGCTGGACCTGCACCTGGACGAGCGCCAGTTGGACCTGTCCAGCCTGATGTTTCGCGCGGCCTATCTGTGTTTCGGCACGGCGGTCAGCGGCACTCATGGACAGATCCAGGGCCTGGTGCCGCTTCACGATGAAGCACAACCTGGCCTCTGGCGTGTGACCCTGGGCCCGCGACTGGCCTGTCTGGCACGTCGCTTCACCCAGCGTGTATTCAGCGGATTGTCGGTGCCGCAGATCCTCGCCCAGGTGTTGAGTGAGCACGGCATTGACGGGCAGGCTTGCCGATTCGAATTGCGCGGTGAGTATCCGGCACTGGAGTTCTGCACTCAGTACCGTGAATCCGACCTGGCGTTTGTCCAGCGCCTGTGTGGCCAGCAGTCGATTGACTACCACTTCCGGCACCGCCGAGCAGGCCATTGCCTGGTGTTTAGCGATTGCGGGCAGCACCACTGCGTGGCCGAGACGCTGAGCTTCGGGGTTGAAGGTGCCGCCGGTGTCAGGCGATTTGCAGTGCATGCGCAAGCGGACGGCATCCATGTGCAGGCAGCAACCGAGCGGCCCACAGTGCGCGCGGGGCGGCTTTTATCCTGCTCCGGACACGCCAGCACCGAGGGCACTGGCCAGTGGTTGATCACCCGGGTCGAACATTGCGCGAGCCAGCACGACGTGCCGCACTATCACAATCGACTGCGGGCCATTCCGTGGGGCGTGCCGTACGTGCCAGCCGAATCGCCGGCGAAACCGCGCATGAGCAGCCTGCAACTCGGCTGGGTGGTGAACGTGGACGGCCAACACCGTGATGCGCAGCAGCGGATCGCGGTGCAACTGGAGTGGTTGTACCAGGGCGAGGGCGGTCGCCCTAGTCATTGCTGGTTGCCGGTGGCTGCGCATTTATCTGTCCAGGCGATAAATGGACTCAGGGCAGGTGCGGAGGTGTACGTCAGCTATACCGAGGGTGATCCGGATCAGCCCTTGATCTGTGGCGTGCTCGTCACGCCACTGCAGACCGGGGATAACCTGGCTGCTACCGGCTCGCCTGCGGCACGCTTGCAACTGCAGATCAGTGCGGCAGCATTCATGGGGAGCGAGCAACAGCTGCAAGTGTCGCCCGGGCCGGCACAGGCCGTTGGCCCCAGCGTTGAACGGCAGTTCAAGGTCGGTTGCAGCGAAGTGAGTTTCGACGGTGAAACCTTGCGCCTGTCCAGCCCGAACATTCATCTCAAGGCCATGGAACCGCCCACGGTCGAGACCCCGAGTGCAACCATGGAGGAAGTGCCCGCGATCGCGGCCCAGGACTTGCTGACCCTGCTGCGCACCAGTCAGCCGCTGGTGTTGCTGTGCCTGCTGCCCGGTGGTGGCAGCTACAGCCATTGCCGCCAGTTCATCTGCGTGTGTCGCACGGCGACAGGTGATGGCCTGAGTGGTGCAGCATGAGCCTGACTCGCACAGCGCAATGGCTGTTGCTCGACATACCCGCCGCACCGCAGGCCTGCAGCCGGTTGCAGCACGGCTTTGCCGGCGCGGTGCGGCACGCGTTGTTTGCCAACACCGACCTGCATGGGTTGCGCGAGCAGGGGCCGCAGGTGATCGAATTGGCGAGCCACGCGAGGCTGGCCGATTGTGTCCATGATCAGCCGGAAGACTGGCCTGGGCTCCTGTTGCAGACCTCGGTGTCGGCAGGTCCGTTGCTCGAGCACTTGCGGCGCATGCTCACGGTGACCTTCGGCCTGCATCACAAGGGCCTGTTGAGCTACTACAACCCCTGGACCGCCAGCTACTTCTTCGATGCCCGCGACGCCAGTGAGTTAAGCCGCTGGTTGGGGCCGATCGACCGGTTGTACTGGTACGGCGGCACCTGGGCGGATCGGGCCATGGGCAGCCTGGGTTGGCAGCAGATGGTCAATCCGCGCCGGGCTGTAAGTGAGCTGGCGATCGAAGACAACCTCAGCCAGCACCAGCAGGATAAGTTGCAGACGTGTTTGCTGGAGCGCCATGCCTGGTCGTGGTGCCGGGCCACTGGACATGATTATGGGGTGATCTGGTGCTGCCTCGAGGAAGGCTTGGAACAGGGCTTCACCGAGCACGCGGTGCTGGACGGCTGGTTGCGCCTGCGCCTGCAATACCCATCCGCCACATTGCAGGTGGTTCTGCCGGGAGGCACTCAGCAGGAGCGCCTGGACAGCCTGCGTCAGCACTGGCGCAACGATCCGACTTGAAGCCGGCGTCTGCGCCAGTACGGTGGTTCACTGCGTGTGGCCGGTGAACCATTGGTCCTTGTTGCGCAGGTGCCAGGCGAATACGCCCAGGGTCAGGCTGCGCAGCAACATGAACAGCAGGAATGTCAGCCACAGGCCATGGTTGCCCAGGCCTTGCAGGGCCCAGGCGAACGGCAGGACGATGACCACGGTCAACAGCATGCCGTTGCGCATTTCCCGCGCACGGGTGGCGCCGATGAACAGGCCGTCGAGCAGGTAGCTCCAGACCGCAATCAGGGGCAGGGCGGCCAGGTAAGGCAAGTAGCTGAAAGCGGTGTCGCGCACGCTCTGGATATCCGTCTGCATTTCAATGAACAGGTGTCCGGCACACAGAAACAACAGGGCGAAGCCAGTGCTGGCGATCAACGACCAACCGCAAGCCACCACCAGCGAACGGCGCAGGGCCTGGCGATCACGGGCGCCGATGGCGTGGCCGCACAGCGCCTCCACGGCATGCGCCAGGCCATCGAGGGCGTGGGCTGTCAACAGCAGGCCGTTGAGCAACAGGGCATTGGCTGCCACCGTCGCATCACCGAGTCGGGCGCCCTGCACCGTGATCATGAAAAATACCGACTGCAGCGCCAGGCTGCGGATGAAGATATCCCGGTTGACCGCCAGCAGCGGCCGCCAGCTTTGCCAGATCGCCAGGGCCGCCCAGGCCATATGCCCGGGAAAAGCGCGCAGGGCGCTGCGGGTCATGGCCAGGCCGAGCAGGGCGCCAGTCCATTCGGCGATCACCGACGCCCGGGCCGAGCCGACCACACCCCACTCCAGGCCAATGACGAACCACAGGTTGAGGGCAATGTTCACCAGGTTGGTGGTCAGCAGGATCGCCAGTGGCGCGCGGGCGTTCTGGGTGCCGAGGAACCAGCCGACCAGCGCATAGCTGGCCAGGGCCGCAGGCAAGCCAAACAGCCGGGTGTGGAAAAACTCCCGAGTCAGGTGTTCGAGCTCCGCCGACGGCTGCATGAAGTGCAGCGCCACGCCACTCAGTGGCACGCCCAGGCTGCCCAGCAGCACGGCCAGCCCCAGCGCCAGCAGCAGGCCCTGCAGCAAGATCTGGCGCAAGGCCGCGCCGTCCCCGCGTCCGGCGGCCTGGGCCGCGAACCCGGTGGAGCCCATGCGCAGGAAACCCATGGCCCAGGCCAGGAAGGTGTACAGGCTGGCACCGATCGCCACGGCGCCCAGTTGGTGGGCGTGGGGCAGGTGGCCGATCACGGTACTGTCGACCAGCGCCACCAACGGCACCGAGAGGTTGGAGAGAATCATCGGCGCGGCGAGCGCCCAGACACGGCGATGGGTCGGGCGGTCGCGCCAGTCGTTGATCAGGGTGGACATGCAGGCTCCTTGGGCGAGCGGCATTGTAGCGGCAGATCCGCAGGGGCGGTGGTTCGGGATCAGCGGCGATCTGCTCCCGGGCGCAGAACCAAACACCCAACCGTCGGTCAATCACTCCAGCCCGGCAAGCGCTTGGGCTATAGTTCAACCCTTCGATACTCCTGCCCACGAGTGCCCCATGCTTAACAAAGGATTGTTTCTGGCCGCTGCGCTGACCTTGCTCAGTGCCTGCGATTCATCGACTCCCGGCCAACCCCCGGCCAGCTCCGCACCGGCGGCCACGGTCAGCGCCGCCAAGACGCACACCGGGCAAGACCTGGCGGCGCTGAAGCAGCGCTACGCCGGCCGTGAGTTGAGCGTGGTGGATGTCTCGGAAATCCAGCTCGACGGTGCCAGCACCCTGTCGGTGAGCTTTTCGGTGCCGCTGGACCCCCAGCAGAAATTCGCCGACAAGCTGCACCTGGTCGACAGCAAAAGCGGCAAGGTCGATGGTGCGTGGGAGCTTTCCGACAACCTGATGGAGCTGCGCCTGCGTCACCTTGAGCCGCAGCGCAAGCTGGTGCTGACGGTGGATGCCGGATTGCTGGCGGTCAACGACGCCAAGCTGACCGGCGAATATGTCAGCCGCCTGGAAACCCGCGACCTG
This sequence comes from Pseudomonas sp. Irchel 3H3, assembly GCF_900187635.1. Classification (NCBI taxonomy): domain Bacteria; kingdom Pseudomonadati; phylum Pseudomonadota; class Gammaproteobacteria; order Pseudomonadales; family Pseudomonadaceae; genus Pseudomonas; species Pseudomonas sp. Irchel 3H3. The sequence continues at coordinate 15,994 of NZ_FYEC01000024.1, forward strand.
CAACCGACCGTAGGGTTTGCCAGCCGTGGCAGTCTGCTGCCGACGCGCCTGGCCGAAGGCCTGCCGGTGATTGCCCTGAATGTCGACAAGGTCGACGTCGAATTTTTCCGGATCAAATCCGAATCGCTGCCAGCGTTCCTCGCCCAATGGGGGCGCAACAACAGCCTGCAAAGCTATGAATCCCGTGAACTGCTGCCCATGGCCGAGTTGGTGTATGGCGGCCGCTTTGACCTGAACCCGGCGCGTAACACCCGTGAAACCCTGCTGTTGCCGATCGCCGGCCTCAAGCCCCTGCAGCAACCGGGCGTCTACCTGGCGGTCATGCGCGCCTCGGGCACGTACAACTATTCGCAACCGGCGACCCTGTTTACCCTCAGTGACATCGGCCTCTCGGTGCACCGCTATCAGAACCGCCTGGATGTGTTCACCCAAGCCCTGGAGGGCGGCAAGGCGCTGGACGATGTCAGCCTGGAGTTGCTCGACAGCGACGGCCGCGTGGTCGGCCAGGGCAAGACTGGGCAGGGCGGCCACGCTCAGTTGCCGCTGCCGAAAAAAGCCGAAGTGCTCCTCGCCCACCAGGGCCAGCAGACCAGCCTGCTGCGACTCAACAGTGCAGCGTTGGACCTGGCCGAGTTCAACATCGGCGGCCCCCAGTCCCATCCATTGCAGTTCTTCGTGTTCGGCCCGCGTGACCTCTACCGCCCCGGCGAAACCGTGCTGCTCAACGCCCTGCTGCGCGACGCCGACGGCAACGCGGTCAAGCCGCAGCCGGTGAGTGTCGAAGTGCGGCGCCCGGACGAGCAGGTCAGTCGCAAGTTCGTCTGGGACGCCGATGCCTCCGGTCTGTATCAGTATCAGTTGCAACTGGCCGGCGAAGCGCCGACCGGGCGTTGGCAGTTGGTGTTCGACCTGGGCGACGGCAAGCCACAACTCTACGAGTTTCTCGTCGAAGACTTCCTGCCCGAACGCCTGGCCCTCGAACTCAAAGGCAGCGAGCAACCGATCAAACCGGGCGACACCGCGCAAATCAGCGTCAATGGTCGTTATCTCTACGGCGCGCCGGCCGCCGGCAATCGCTTGAGTGGCCAAGTTTACGTGCGACCGCTGCGTGAGGCGGTCAAGAGCCTGCCGGGTTATCAATTCGGCTCGGTGACCGAAGAGGAACTGAGCCAGGACCTGGAGCTGGAGGAAACCGCGCTGGACGAAGACGGCGAAGTGCTGATCTCCCTCGACAGCAAATGGGCCGAAGCCAAGTCACCGCTGCAACTGATCGTCCAGGCCAGCCTGCAGGAGTCCGGTGGCCGGCCGATTACCCGGCGCGTGGTGCAACCGGTGTGGCCGGCCGAGCGCATGCCGGGGCTGCGCGCCTTGTTCGATGGCGAGGAAACCGACGGCGATGGTCCGGTCGAGTTCGAACTGTTGATGGCCAACAACCAGGGCCAGAAGCTGGCCGCCGACAACCTCAAGGTGCGCTTGATTCGCGAGCGCCGCGACTACTACTGGAACTACTCGGACAACGATGGCTGGAGCTATCACTTCAACGAGAAGTTCCTCAACCTTGCCGAAGAGACCCTGAGCATCAAGGCCGGTGACACGGCCAAGGTCAGCTTCCCGGTGGAGTGGGGCCCTTATCGGGTGGAAGTCGAAGACCCACAGACCGGGGTGACCAGCAGCCTGCGCTTCTGGGCCGGCTACCGCGCCCAGGACAACGCCGAAGGCGGAGCAGTGCGTCCGGACCAAGTGAAACTGGCGCTGGATAAACCGGCCTATGCCGATGGCGACACGGCCACGGTCACGGTAACGCCACCGGCGGCCGGCAAAGGCTACCTGCTGGTGGAATCGGCCGATGGCCCGCTGTGGTGGCAGGAAATCGAAGTGCCGGCCGAGGGCAAGAGCTTTGCCGTGAAGCTCGATCCGAAATGGTCGCGGCACGATCTGTATGTCAGCGCGCTGGTGATTCGTCCCGGTGAGCGCAAGGCCAACGTCACCCCCAAACGTGCGGTCGGCGTGCTGCACTTGCCGCTGGATCGGACCCAGCGCAAGCTTGGCCTGAGCCTGAGTGCGCCGGAAAAAATGCGCCCCAAACAGCCGCTGAGCGTGAAGATCCAGGCCAGGAATGCCGACGGCAGCGTGCCAAAACAAGTGCACGTGCTGTTGGCTGCGGTCGATGTCGGCATCCTCAATATCACCGAGTACCCGACCCCGGATCCCTACTCCAGCCTGTTTGGACGCAAGGCCTACGGCGCTGACCAATTGGACGTCTACGGGCAATTGATCGAAGCCGGCCAAGGCCGTCTGGCCAGCCTGGCCTTTGGTGGTGATGCGGCGCTGGCCAAGGGCGGCAAACGCCCGGACACCAGCGTGACCATCGTCGCCCTGCAGAGTGCGCCGGTTACCCTCAACGAGCAGGGTGAAGGTCAGGTCAGTGTCGATATTCCGGACTTCAACGGTGAACTGCGCTTGATGGCCCAGGCCTGGACCGACGATCGCTACGGTATGGCCGAAGCCAAGACGGTGATCGCCGCGCCCTTGATCGCCGAACTCTCGGCGCCACGCTTCCTCGCTGGCGGCGACCAGACCAGCCTGGCGCTGGACCTGTCGAACCTCTCGGGCAAGGCGCAGACGCTGCAGGTGCAACTGAGCACCGAGGGCCAACTGGCCCTGGTGGACACGGCGGCCCACAGTGTGGCGTTGACCCCGGGCCAGCGCACCACCTTGCGCATTCCCCTGCGCGCCCTCGGTGGTTTTGGCCAGGGCAAGGTCAAGGTGCTGGTCAACGGCCTCGACTTGCCGGGCGAGAGCCTGCCGCCGTTTACCCGGGAGTGGACCCTGGGCGTGCGGCCGGCCTATCCGGCGCTGCTCAAGCACTATCGCGCGGTACTCAAGGAGCAACCCTGGAGCCTGCCTGACAGTGAACTGGCACTGTTCGAACCGGCCGGGCGCGAAGCCTTGCTCAGCCTGTCGAGCCGGCCACCGCTGAACCTGGGCGAGCAGATCCGTGCACTCAAGGCCTACCCCTACGGTTGTTCCGAACAAACCACCAGCGGCCTGTACCCGTCGCTGTATGCCGACGCGGCGAGCCTGAAACGCCTGGGCCTGGAAGGCGAGCCGGAAGCTGCGCGCAAGCGCAAGATCGAACTGGGCATCGAACGTTTGCTGGGCATGCAGCGTTACAACGGTAGCTTCGGCCTGTGGGGCGCCGATGGGGAGGAGGAGTACTGGCTGACAGCCTACGTCACCGACTTCCTGCTGCGCGCCCGCGACCAGGGTTTCGGCGTGCCGGCCGATGCCCTGAAAAAAGCCAACGAGCGCCTGCTGCGTTACCTGCAGGAGCGCAACCTGATCGAAGTCGACTACAGCGAAAACGCCGAGCACACGCGGTTTGCGGTGCAGGCCTATGCCGGCCTGGTATTGGCCCGCAGCCAACAGGCACCTTTGGGCGCGCTGCGCAGTCTGTTCGAGCGGCGCAGCGATGCCCGTTCCGGGTTGCCACTGGTGCAATTGTCGGTGGCCCTGCAGCTCATGGGCGATCAACCACGCGCCGCGCAGGCGCTGGTCGCGGGGCTTGCGGCGACACGCAAGGCCAACGACTGGCTGGCCGACTACGGCAGCCCGCTGCGGGACCAGGCGCTGATTCTGGCGTTGCTGCAGGAATACGACCTGGACAAGGGCAAGCGCGAAGAGCGCTTGTTCGAGCTGTCCGACCAGTTGGCTGCCAGCCCGTACCTGTCGACCCAGGAGCGCAACTCGCTGTTCCTCGCCGGCCGTAGTTTGCTGGGCAAGCCTGAAGCCAACTGGACTGCGCAGTTGAGCAGTGGCACGCAAACCCGTGAGCTGAACAACGCCCAGCCCGGGCTCAAGTTGCAAGGGCCGTTGCTGGCCTCGCCGCTGACGCTGAGCAATGCCGGCAGCGAGCCGGTCTATCAACAGCTGACCATCTCCGGTTATCCACTGCAGGCGCCGGCACCGGGTGGCGAGAACCTGAACATTCGCCGTGAGTACCTGGGCATGAACGGCCAGCCGCTGGATCTCAAGGCGTTGGCCAGCGGCGACCTGGTACTGGTGCATATCGCCGTCAGCGCCAAGCAGCGCGTGCCGGATGCCTTGGTGGTGGACTTGTTGCCGGCCGGCCTGGAGCTGGAAAACCAGAACCTGGCCCAAAGCGCTGCGAGCCTGGAAAACGCCAGCAGCAAGGTCAAGGAGTGGCGTGAGTCGATGCAGAACGCCAGCCTCAAGCACCAGGAGTTCCGTGACGATCGTTACGTCGCAGCGTTGAACCTCGACGGCTATGGCACCACGCACCTGCTGTATCTGGCACGGGCGGTCACGCCCGGCACCTATCGTGTACCGCCGCCGCAGGTGGAGTCGATGTACCGGCCGAACTGGCAGGCGGTGGGTGAGACGGTGCCAGAGATGGTAATCAAGGGCCGTTGAATGCTGCGGCTTTATCTACGAGGGGTTGGGTGGTTCAGTGAATCACCCAACTCAACACCCACAACCCCAATACCAGCCAGATGATCCCGCCGATGATCGAGGCGCGCATGAAGGCGCGGATGGCCGAGTACAGCAGCAACAGGCCGACCACCAGCGCAAGGATGCTGACGATCGAAGTGTCCATGCCCAGCGCCTGTGACAGCCCTTCGACAAAGTTGCCGCCAGCGTGGCTCAAGGTGTTGAACAACCCGCTGAGTATGTCGACGATGAAGCGGATGACCGACCCCAGCGCCTGGCCGAGCCATTCGAAAAAGCTTTCTACCTGCATGTGTGCATCCTGATGAAAGAGTGGGCGTGGGTGCCAGAGCTGAGTCTTTGGCTGTTGAATCTGTGGGTGAGTTCCCTTGAAGCATAGAGGTTTGCGGGTTTGATTTTTCCAATACTAACGCGGCGCCTGGGTTCGTGGTGCAAGCGGGCGTGGCGTTGGCTGCTGGGCAGCGTGGTGTTGCTGGTGGTCCTGGTGTGGCTGGCCGACCGGCTCTGGCCGTTGCCCCTGCCCAAGGACGATCTGGCGCGGGTGGTGCTGGCCGAAGACGGCACGCCGCTGTGGCGCTTCGCCGATGCCAACGGCGTGTGGCGTTACCCGGTGCAGACGAGCGAAGTTTCGCCCTATTACCTCGACGCCTTGCTGACCTACGAAGACCGTTGGTTTTACCAGCATCCCGGGGTCAACCCGCTGGCGCTGGGCCGGGCGGCGTGGCAGAACCTGAGCGGCGGTCGGGTGTTGTCCGGCGGTAGCACGCTGTCGATGCAGGTGGCGCGTCTGCTCGATCCCCATCCGCGGACGCTGCTGGGCAAGTCGCGGCAACTGTGGCGCACGGCCCAGCTGGAATGGCATTTGTCCAAGGAGCAGATTCTCAACCTGTACCTCAACCGCGCACCGTTCGGCGGCACCTTGCAAGGCGTGGCCGCCGCCAGTTGGGCGTATCTGGGCAAGTCACCGCAGCACCTGACCCACGCCGAAGCGGCGTTGCTTGCGGTGTTGCCACAAGCGCCCAGTCGCTTGCGCCCTGACCGCCATCCGGCCCGCGCACAAGTAGCGCGGGACAAGGTGCTGCGCCGGCTCGGTGAATTTGCCGTGTGGCCGCAGTCGGCGGTCGACGAGGCCCTGGAGGAACCCTTGCTGCTGGCGCCCCGCCTGGAGCCCAGCCTGGCGCCCTTGTTGGCGCGCCGCTTGAACCGCCCGCACAGCCCGCCGCTGATTCGCACCACCCTCGACGCCAATTTGCAGCGGCGTCTCGAGGACCTGTTGCTGGGCTGGCGCGCGCGCCTGCCTGAGCACACCTCGGCGGCGATTCTGGTAGTCGAGGCACAAAGCATGGCAGTGCGTGCCTACCTGGGCTCGGTGGACATCAACGACACCCGGCGCTTCGGCCATGTCGACATGATCAGCGCCCTGCGCTCGCCGGGGTCGACGCTCAAGCCGTTCCTCTATGGCATGGCCATGGACGCCGGGCTGATCCATTCCGAGTCGCTGCTGCAGGACGTGCCCCGGCGTTATGGCGATTACCGCCCGGGCAACTTCTCCATGGGCTTCAGCGGCCCGGTGCCGGCCAGCAGTGCGCTGTCGACTTCCCTGAACCTGCCGGCGGTGCAGTTGCTCGAAGCCTACGGCCCGAAACGCTTTGCCGCCGAAATGCGCATCGGCGGCATGCCATTGGCCTTGCCGCCGCTGGCCGAGCCCAATCTGTCGCTGATCCTCGGCGGTGCCGGGAGCCGGCTGGAGGACTTGGTCAGCGGCTACAGCGCCTTTGCCCGTGGCGGCAAGAGCGCCACTATCCGCCTGCAGCCCGACGACGAACTGCGCGAACGGCCGCTGCTGTCGCCGGGTTCGGCGTGGATCGTGCGGCGCATTCTCAGTGGGCAGGCGCGCCCCGACCGTGACCCGCGAGCCGAGTTGGTGCAGCGCCCGGTGCTGGCCTGGAAAACCGGCACCAGCTATGGCTTTCGTGATGCCTGGGCGATTGGCGTCGGCCCGCGTTACCTGATCGGCATCTGGATCGGCCGCCCGGACGGCACCCCGGTGCCCGGGCAGTTTGGCCTGGCCTCGGCGGCACCGCTGATGCTGCAGGTACACGATGTGCTGATCAACCGTGACAGTCAGCGTGGCATCAGCGCCCCGGTGCAGCCGGTGCCCTTGAACGTCGGGGTGGCTGCGATCTGCTGGCCCCTGGGACAGCCCATGAGCCGTACCGACCCCAACTGCCGCCGCCAGCGCTTCGCCTGGACCCTGGACGGCACCACGCCGCCGACCTTGCAAGCCATGGACCAGCCCCTGGGCGTGGGCCTGGTGGAAAAAATCTGGGTTAACGAGCGTGGGCTGCGAGTCGACGCCAAGTGTCCGGGGGCGGTGGCCCGGGATATCGCCTTGTGGCCGGCACCGCTGGAGCCTTGGTTGCCGCGGGTCGAACGGCGCGAAGCGCGCTTGCCGGCCAACGATCCGGATTGCCCGGGTCCGCTGCTGGCGGCATCCTCACCGTTGTCGATCGTCGGCGTGCGCGAGGGTGATCAACTACGGCGCCCGGCCGCCAGCCAGGAGTTGCTGCGCCTGAAGTTGTCGGCATTGGGGGGCAGCGGTCGGCGTTGGTGGTTTGTCAACGGCGCACCGCTGGGTGACAGCGCAAACCAGGACAGCATCAACGCGACTTTCGAACAGCTTGGACGGGTTGAATTGAGCGTGCTGGATGAGGGCGGGCAGACGGCGCGGGTCGAGTTCAATGTCGTCGATTAGAGCGCCAGCGTGAGCAGACGGAGCTGTGCTGAATACGGCGGAGCCTGTGGGAGCGGGCTTGCCCGCGATGACGATCTGCGCCACACCACAGATCTTGGCAGCTGCTACGGGTTTGGACGGTGTATACAAAATTTGCAAGCTCCCACAGGGGCGAGTCGGCAGTGCTGCGACTGCTCGCAATCTGTCGCGTAGCGACAGCTTGCTTCCTGTGGTCATCCGCCCGAAGCTATACGCCTTCAGGAGAGCCCGATGAACCTTGTTGAACTGACCGAACGCCTGCACAGCATCCGCGACCGCAATGACTGGCGGCAATTTCACAGCCCGAAAAACCTCGCCATGGCCGCCAGTGTGGAAATGGCCGAGCTGGTGGAAATATTCCAGTGGCTGAGCGAAGACCAGTCGCGCCAGTTGCCACCCGACACCCTGGCCCACGCCGGGCAGGAAGTGGGGGACATCGTGCTTTATCTGCTGCTGCTGTGCAGCGAGCTGGGGTTGGATATGGAGCAGGTGGTGCGCAGCAAGCTGGCCGACAGCGAACGGCGGTTCAGCTGATGAGCGACCGTCATTTCGATCAGTTGGCGACCCGTTTCGCGGAAAAAATCTACGGCGGTGCCAAAGGCGCGATCCGCCTCGCGGTGTTGCAGGCGGACCTGGCGGAAACCTTGCCGGACCGCCCGCTGCGGGTGCTGGACATCGGCGCGGGCCTGGGCCACATGTCGCTGTGGCTGGCCGAGCGCGGCCACCAGGTGACCCTGGCCGAGCCGGCCGCACCGATGCTCGAAGGGGCGCGCCAGCGTTTCGCCGAGGCCGGACAAACTGCGACCTTCATCCAGGCGCCCTGGCAGGAACTGCTCGGCCAACTCACCGAGCCCTATGACCTGGTGCTGTGCCACGCGGTGCTGGAGTGGCTGGCAGAACCCCATGCGATTCTGCCGGTGCTGCATCAACTGACCGCGCAGGGCGGTTGGTTGTCGCTGGCGTTCTACAACCGCGACGCGCTGATTTACCGCAATCTGCTCAAGGGTCACTTCCGCAAAATGCGCAAGAACGACATGGCGGGCGAAAAGCAGAGCCTGACCCCACAGATGCCCCTGGATCCGCGTGAACTGGCGACGCAACTGCAGGGCCTGTGGACGGTCGAAACCCAGAGTGGGGTGCGGGTTTTCCATGACTACATGCCCGTGGAATTCCAGGCCCGTGCCGAACTGCTCGACTTGCTGGAGATGGAACTGGCGCACCGTCGGCACCCGACATTTGCCGGGCTGGGACGTTACCTGCACTGGATCTGCCGCCCGGCCTGACCCCAATACCCGTGGAGGGCATCATGAAACGCCGCCTTGGATTGATTGCCGTGTGCCTGGGGCTTGGCGCCTGCCAGGGCAGCAACCCGTATGTCGCCAGCTCCAGGCCCTTGCCACCGGCGCCACCGCAAGCGGCCCAGACGTTTGATCGCAGCGCCTACCCTGCGGCTCCGCGAGACTTCAGTCGCTACCGCAGTTGGGCCTGGCTCGACGGCCAGATGCCCAATGGCTCGGCCTGGGCGGACTCGGCTCAGATCGCCGAAACCGTGAGCAACGCCCTCGACCAGCGAGGCCTGCGCCCCTTGCATGACCAGCGCACGGCAGACCTGCTGGTGAGTGCCGACCTGCACCAGGAAACCCGCTTGCAGCAAGTGCAGGACGATTACGGCTATGGCGCCTACGGTGGTTACAACCGTTATGGCAACGGTTATGGCAGTGGCGTCGGCATGTACAACACGGTGCCCGTTGTGCGCACCTACCAGATCCAGGTGCTGGTGGTGCGGGTCGATCTGTACGACGCGGGCACCGGCCAACCGGTGTGGAGTGCCAGTGCTGAAACCAGCGTCGATGGAACGCAACGCGAACGCGGTGATGCATTAAGAGAAGCTGTTCAAAAGGCCGTAGCGGCGTATCCTCCTTCTTAATGACTCGCATTCGTGTGCGGGCCTGCACCGGAGAAAAACCATGTTCCGCCGTCTCGCATTCGTGGCATGTGCTGTGTTGCTCAGTGCTTGCCAGTCCAACCAGATCAATCACGACTTTGACGCCAGCCGCGACTTCGCCGCCTACCACAGTTGGACCTGGAAGGAGCCCGCCCTGCAATATCGCCCGGATGATCCACGGATCCAGAGCGACCTCACCGAGCAACGTATTCGCCAGTCGGTGGCCGATCAGCTCGACCAGCGCGGCTTGCGCCCGGCAGCCGGGAGCAGCAAGGGTGACCTTAATGTGCAGACCTACCTGATCATCGAAGAGCGCCAGCAACAGGTCACCACCAACTACGGCGGCGCCTGGGGCAACCCCTGGAACGGTTACTGGGGCGCACCGATGTACAACGAAACCCGCAATGTCAGCTACAAGGTCGCGACCATCCAGATCGACCTGCTGGACGGCAAGGACGGCAAGTTGGTATGGCGCGGCAGTGACGAACAGATGCTCAGCAGCTCTCCCAATCCCAGCGATCGCAGCAATGCGATTCGTGAGACCGTGACGCGGATCCTGAGTAACTATCCGCCAAGATAAGCACGCCTGACGGACTATCTGGCAGCGGCACTGGCAACTTGCCAGCGCTGCGCGCGTGCGTTGACTACACTGCGAGCACTACTGGAGGTAGCAAGGAGTGCTCGATGTCTCCTCGTTCATGCTTTCGCGGTCGAAGTCGCCAGCGTGGGGCCATCGGCCTGGTTGCGGCGATGACCCTGGGCCTGGCGCTATTGTTTGCGCTGTTGGTGGTCGACAGTGGTCGGCTGTATCTGGAGCAGCGCAAGTTGCAGCGGGTGGTCGACACCGCCGCGCTGGAAGCAGTGACCCGCGGTGGGCATTGTCAGGCGGCCAATACAGCACTGACCTACGCGACGCAAAGTGCAGCGCGCAACGGGTTCAGTGTCAACGCAGAGCAAACTCTTGCGATTGAATGCGGCACCCTCGCCACCGGTAGCGATAACCTGCGGCGGTTCAGCGTCGATCCCAGCAAGTCAGACGCCATTCGAGTCGTCGCCCATAATTCCGTGCCCAGGAGCATCGCTTCCGGGGTGGCGGCATTGTTTTCCAAGGGACCGCTGCCATTGCGCACCGGGCTGGCCGCCACCGCCGTTGCCGCGTCACCCTCACCCCTGGCGATGCTGACTATCCGCACCATCCTGGGCACCATCGACAGCACCAAGTCGGACCTGCTCGATGCGCTGATCGGCGGCATGCTGGGTGGCAATCTGAAGCTGACCGCCGGCGGTTGGGACGGGTTGGTCAAAACCGAGATCAAGCTTCTCAGCTACCTGGATCAGCTGGCGGTGGATTTGCTCCTGAACGCCGGTGACTACGAAACGCTGCTCAGTACGGCGGTGTCGCCTACGCAATTGATCAACGCGGCGATCAAGGTCCTGAGCAAAGGCGGCGCAACGGCCCAGGTTGCCGTGCAGGCGCTGCAGTCCATCAGCAACATTTCCAGCGCGGCGCAGACACTCAAGCTGGGGGAGGTGTTGAACGTGCAGACGGGGGCTTCCACGACGGGTCTGGATTCCAATGTGCAGGTTTTTCAGCTGGTCCAGGCGGTCGCCCAACTGGCCAATAGTAAAAGTGCCGCTGCGGTCTCGACTGAGGTGAGCATTCCGTTGATCGGCAAAGTGGGGGTGAAGCTCAAGGTGATCGAGCCGCCACAGCTGTCGACGATCGGCAATCCGGCGCTGGCCAAGGCTGGCCTGGCCACCGGCAAGGATCAGATTTTTGTCCGGACGGCCCAGGTCAGGGCCCTGGTTTCCATCGAGTTGCCGATACTCAAGACCATTTCCCAGTTGGTATCGGCGCTTCCCGACCTGTTGACGCCGGTTTCGGGGGTCGTGAACAACCTGTTGCATCTTAATCTGGTGGGCGTGGTGAATTCGCTTTTATGCCTGGTCATAGCGCCTTGCGATAACACCGTCCTGTCGATTGCTTCCAGGCTGGATATCAGTCTGGAAGCCGGCAGTGCCGAAAGTTACCTTGCCGATTACAACTGCGCCAGCGAGGCCAGCAAGAGCGTGACGGTCCAGGCAACCACCTCCATCGCGAACCTGGGCATCGGCAAGATTGACCCGGTCCAGGCCTTTGCCTCATCCGCAGCCATCGCCGTTGAACCTGTGCGACTGATTGATATCGGCATCAGAACCTGCGCTGGAATTCTGGGCTGTGGCCCGGTCACGCTGGGTAAGGGCGGAGGACTGGGGCTCAAGGCGCAAACCACTATCGGCCAGCGCACGCAAAGCCTGGTCTATCCGTTGCCCCCCAATATCGGCCTGCCTGCGCAGTATCAAGCGATAGACTCGATCAACATCCTTACGAGTCTGGGCAACACGTTGAGCGGTCTGCAGGTGACCTCCTATGTTCCGCCCAGCGGCAATATCACCGGCAATGCACTGGCGCAGGTGGCGGGGTTGTTGAATCAAATCAGCGGCATACTGGTCAACGCCGTACGGGGATTCATCGGGCCGTTGCTGGACCCGCTCGTCAACACCTTGCTCAAGGCCCTGGGGGTCAGCCTGGGGAACGCGGAGATTGGTGCCAACCTCAGTTGTCATTCAGGCGGTGGAGCGCAATTGGCAATCTAACGCGCCCCGGCAATCGGCAACTCAATGCAGAAACATGCACCCTGCTCGGCATTGCGCACGCTCAACTGGCCGCCCATGTTCTGCACGATGCCATAGCTCACCGACAACCCCAGGCCGGTGCCGACACCCACCGGCTTGGTGGTGAAGAACGGTTCGAAGATGCGCTCCAGCAGGCGCGGGTCGATGCCGCCGCCGTTGTCTTCGACCCACAGGCGCACCACGCGCGCATCGGCTTCGGCGCGCAGGCTGATCCAGGGTTCGAATTCGCGCTGCACTTCACGCTTGCTCAACAGGGCATCGCGGGCATTGACCAGCAGGTTGATCAACACTTGCTCCAGTTGATCGACATGGCCGCGGACCTGTACCTCGAAGTCGAGGGAGGGGATGCGCAACTCCACGCCTTTGCCGCGCATGCCTTCGGCCAGCAGGGCCAAGGTGCCTTCCACTGCCTGCGCCGGATTGAACGGTTGCTGCTCGATCTCCGAACGCCGGCCAAACACCCGCATGTGATCGACCACCCGCGCCGCGCGCTGGACCTGGGTGTCGATCCGGCTGAGCTTGTCTTGCAGGTAGTCGACCGGTACCTCGCCGTTGCTCAAGCGCTTGAGCACATTGACGATGGCCATGCGCATGACGTTGAGTGGCTGGTTGATTTCATGAGCCAGGCCCGTGGCCATTTCCCCGAGGGTGGCCATTTTGGCGCTTTGCATCAGCTGTTGCTGGGAGCGCCGCACTTCAGTGTTGTCGCGGCCCACCGCCTGGACTTCCAGCAGTTGCCCCTGTTCATCGAACACGCCGCGGTCCGACCACACCCACCAGGCGTGTTCGCGACCGGGCAGTTGCAGGCTGATTTCTGCGGTGCTGACCGGGAACTCCGGCGTCAGTTGCTGGATGCGCAGCAGGAAGGCAACGCGCTGCTCGGCTGACAACCAACTGCCCAGGTCGACCCCCGGCAATTGCTCCGGCGGGCATTCCAGGTACTTGGCCAGCGGACGGTTGGCGAAGGTCAGCGTCAAGTCGGGACGATAACGGCAGATCATCGCCGGCGAATCCTCCACCAGGATCCGGTAGCGCTCCTCGCTCTGGCGGACCTGCTCGGTGGCCAGGGTGGCTTCGGTATCGTCCAGCCACAGGCCGACCGCCTCGACTGGCAAACCCAGGTCATTGCGCAGCAACCGGGCCTCATCCAACAGCCAGTGGTAATCGCCGGCCCGGTCACGCATGCGGTAGCGTGCACGCACATTGCCTTCGCGCAACAGCTGGCGCGTGCGGGCGAAATACAGGTCGCGATCGTCAGGGTGAATCCGCTCGATCAGGCTGGTTTCCGTCAGTTCGCTCAGTTGCCAGCCGAGCAGCGGCAGCAGGCTGTCACTGAAAAAGCATGGTTGCAGTGCACCTTCCTCATACCGCTGTACGTAGATCACCGCGGGCGAACTGGCGATCAGATTGTCCAGCCGGGCATGGGCGGCGGCGGCCTGTTGCTGCTGGTTCTTGATGTCGCTGATGTCGAGCATGAAACCCACTGGCCGACGTTGCTCGCCCAACTGCAACAGCTGGCCTTGCAGGCGATACCAGATCGGCGCCTGGAACTCGTCGCGAGCTTGCAGGCGCACACTGAGTAGCAGCGGGCGGTCGCCCTGCAGCAGGTCCTGCAGGCGGCTCTGCAGCTCGGCGCGGTCGACCGGATGGAACACCGCCAGCCATTCGCCGAGGGACAATCGCGCGTGTTCCAGGTGCAGGTTGCGGGCCAGTTGCGGGGCCAGTTGCACCCCCTCGTGCAGTTCCCACCAGCCGCTGCCGAGCAGCCCTTGCAGGGCATCGAGGCGTTGCAGTTGCTGCTGTTGTTGCTGCTCACGCAAGCGCCCCAGTAGCGGCGCGGCCAGGGCGGCGAGCAGCAGCAACCAGTCACGCTCACCGAGGGCTGGCGCAGGCTGCACTGCCGGATAAAAACCACAGAGCAGCCAGGCGCCGATCCCGTGGGCGTCGCGATACGGCACCAGCAAGCCTTCGGCATCGGCAAAAATGTCCCGCAGACGCGGCGCAAGACTGACACCCGCAGCGCCATGCAGCGCGTGGGGACGACTGCCGTCCAGGCTGTCCAGGGCGCTGCCCAGCGACTGATCGGTGTGCCAGAGCCGGGGAGCATCGTGGGCGTGGTAATGGCTGTGGATCCGCCAGTCCTGTTGCGCCTCATCGAGCAGGACAATCGCCACACAGGGGATTCGCCACTGCTGGGCCAGGTCCTGCAATTGCTCACGCAGAACCTGTGGCAAGCGCGACAGGCTGCACAGGCGCAGGTGTTCACTGCAGCGTGCGGCCAGCGCCTGGCAGGTGTCCCGGGCCTGGGCCTGTTGCCGCTCTTGCAGCAAATCACCGATATCGAGCAATTGCAGGAGCCAGCCATCCTCAGCCGGTTGTGCCCAGCCGCGCAGGTGCAGGGTGGTTGCACCAAGACCTGTGAAGTCCAGGTCCAGGCTGTGTCCGTGCCATTCGCTGGGCGGGCCTTCGACGGCCAGCCGGCTGCCGGGCAGGAGGTAGTCGCTCAGGTGCAGGGCGGTGCTGCCCGATAATCGATGGGCGAGCAAATGGCGCATGGGGCCGCTGATCTGTAGCACCCGGCCTTGCGAGTCCAGGTGCAATTGCAGCCCCACGCTGGGCACCACCGGGCGCGCAAGGGTGTCGAGTGGCAGGGTAGGGGAACGCTGCAACAGTCGCCCGAACAGCTTGCCGGCAGGACTCAAAATTGAATGCTCGACTGCGCACTCAGGCTGGTTGGCAGGCTGGGAACCGTGCCCAATCCCGGCAACACCAAAAACGGAATCACCTGGTTGAGCTTGCTGGTGGGGTAGCTCACGCTGGCGGTCAATTGGCCGGCGCTGTAGACCGCCTTGGCATCGCCGCCAGTGCCGTAGGTGAGGTTGAAGGCCTTGGGCACCCAGGACAGTTGTTGCTGCAGGACGGAGTTGGCGAGATTGACCACCGCGGTTGGGTAGTCGCTGGTATTGGGGTCCAGGGCGACGCTGCGCCGCACCGCCTCGGCCGTGGCTTCATTGAAGGACTGCATCAGCAACAGCGGCACGCTGTAACTTACGATGGCGTAGAACACCGCAAAAAAAATCACGAACACCAAGGCGAACTCAATGGCGACAGCGCCTTTTTGTGTGTGTGGCAGGTCTGTTTTCATGAGTGCGTCTACCCTGACTACTACGACGTGCCTTGAGCATAGAATCATTCCGCCAACATGGACGATTATTCCCTGATGCACAGTCTTGTCCTGATGATCTGGCTGGCGCTGTGCGCGGTCCAGGATGTCCAGCAACGCCACATTGCCAATCGCCTGACCTTGGGAGCGGGGGCTGCGGCATTGGCCTATTTGCTCTGGAGCGGCACCACCTGGCTGGGTGCACCGGCCGAGCAGGGGGGCTGGGCTTTCCTTCTGGCAGTGGCGTTCACTTTGCCCGGTTATGCGCTGGGACGGATGGGAGCCGGCGACGTGAAGATGATGGCGACGATCGGCTTGGCCACCGAGCCGGTCCATTTGCTGGGCAGTTTTATCGGTGCCGGGGTCCTGAGTGCCCTCTGGCTGTTATTTGCGCCAACGGTCTGGCCACTTATGGCTCAAGGACTTAGGAAGCGTGTTGTGTTTCTTGCACCTGAGCTGTCAAAAAACCCACCTTTTGCCCCGTTCGTTTTCCTCGGCATGTTTCTGACGATGGCCTGGATTCAATAGGCTCCGTGCAGCTATATCGCTATGTACATAGTCAGGAAGTACGTCTATTTTCAGATCACAAGTTGTACAGTTCCCGGCTGTAGGTACAGCAATCATCAACCTTCGGCCTGAGCATGGAGTGGCGCGTGAACAAGTCCCCATCGGCAGTAAAAGTATTAGTGGTCGACGATGAACCGTTGATTGTTGAAGAGCTCTGCGAATTCCTCGAAAACAGCGGTTACTCCTGCATTCCCTGTGAGTCCGGCCAACAGGCCATCGAGCTCTTTTGCCAGGACACCGATATCGGCCTGGTGCTCTGTGACTTGCGCATGCCAGACCTCGATGGCATCGAGTTGGTGCATGCGCTCCAGCGTGTGGCGGGCAAGCACCGAGCGTTCGAAGCGATCATGCTCACTGGGCGAGCCGACAAGCAGGATGTGATCAAGGCGCTGCGGGCCGGGATTGCGGACTACTACCAGAAACCGATCAACCTCAATGAACTGCTGGAGGGTCTGCAGCGCCAGGAGGCAGCCCTGCAGGAGCGGCAGAAGGAGTTGCAGCTGGGGCATTTGAACCAGAAGCTGCAGCACCTTTCCGAAACCATCAACGACCTCTACCAGGACATCGACAAAGCCCGCCGGGCACCGTCGGCCGACGCCTCGCATAGCCTCGCAGCCGACGCCGCAAGTGCCGCAGGGCAAGCTCAGATCCCGGCCCTGTTCAACCAGCTTTCACCCCGTCAACTGGACGTCGCGCGCCTGGTCGGCAAGGGCCAGACCAACTATCAGATCGCCTGTGAGCTGGGCATCACCGAGAACACGGTGAAGCTGTATGTGTCCCAGGTCCTGCGCTTGACCCACATGCATAACCGCACGCAGTTGGCGTTGGCGTTGTCGCCGAGCAATTCGGGAATGCGCCAGCAAGTGACCGCGCATTAGTCGAGGGCGGTCCGCCGTTCAGTTGCCGGACGACATCTCGCCGGCACTGTCCTGATCGTAGAAATCCGGAATGCTATAGCTGTACTTCTTCAGCCAACGCTGCAGAGCCAATTCGCGCTCGGTGGCGGTGGCGGTCTGGGGTGTGGCGGAGGCAGCCTGGTTGCTGCTTTGCAGCACCAGCCAGCCTTCGGTTTCCTGTTGTTGTGCCGAAGCTGGTCCCGATTCAATCGCCCCGGCGTTCAGGGGCAGGCCCAGCAGGACCAGGCAGCCAATAGTCGCTCGTTTCATCTGCGGTTCTCCTGCGGGTTATTTGAGGCTGATCGCTGTGGTGTCGGCCGCAGCCACCCGGTCGCTGGCTGTCGCCCTGACGGTGGCCGGTGCCTTGAGTCGTTCCGCGTGGGCCCGGGCGTCGGTGAATTGTTCCGGGCTCAGGCCGGCACTGCTGAGCACTTCGGCGGCTTGCTTCCAGTTGTCCTGATAGATCAGCAGCGTCACCAGATTGACCGCCGGCAAGGGGTCACTCTGCTTCAGTTCAATGGCGGTGAGAAATTCGAAACGGGCCTCGTCCAGGCGTAACTGGTTGAGGTAGACCACCCCCAGATCATTGCGGATTTTCTCGTTGGTAGGCGCCAGGCGCACAGCTCGTTGCAGGTGCGCCTGGGCCTGGCCGTTATCACCGCGAGCCGCATACAACTGGCCCAGGCCGTGTTCCGCTTCAGCCGACACACAGCTGCCGACCAGGCTGCGATACAGCGGCTCGGCTTCGCTGCGCCCCAGCAGGCGATAGGCCCGGGCTTTGCGCAAACGCACTTCGTTGAGGTTGTCGGGGAGCTTTTCCAGGTTGGCCAGGCTGGCGTGCAGCTTGCCGTCGCTGGCCATGTCGTCGGCCAGGTTCACCGCCAGTTCCTGCTCGGAATTGAGCCGGGCGCAACTGCCCGATGCCGTCAGCGCCGACCAGGGGGTTGGTCCCCCCGTAGCGCAACCCGTGAGCATCAACAGACTTGTTGCAAGCATCAATATTCTCATCAGCTTCTCCCTAAGAGCCGAACGCGCGGGCAATGGCGGTGAACCCTGGGCCACCCAGAACGATCAGCAAGGCCGGAAACAGAAACAGCATCATCACCACCGACATTTTCGCGGACATTTTCGAGATGTATTCCTGCTGGTGGGTCAGGCGTCGATCATCGAGCAGTTGCTTGAGCGCCAGCAGCGATTTCATTGCCCCGCCACCTTGCTGGATCAGTTGCTGGAGGATCACGCAGGTGTCGTTGAATTCATCCACGGCCAACACGTTTGCACTCTGGTTCAACTCCTGCCCCAGTTCCAGGCCCGAGTCGACCCGGGCCAGGACCAGGCGCAGTTCGCTGGTCAGTTCCGGCAGCAGTTTTTGCGCTTGCGTGCTCAACACCCGAAGGGCCTGTTCCACGGCCATGCCTGACTCGAAGAGGATGCGCAGCAAGGGGATGAAGGTAGAGATTTCTTTGGCAATGATCCGTTGCCGGCGTTTGGCCGCGAAAGCCAATACCCGTTTTGGCAGCAGGTAGCCAACCCCCATCAGCAACAGCGGCACTAACCAGGGATGACTGGCGGCGGGGAAAAAAACCTCGCGCAAAAATGCCGCCAGCCCCAGCACCAGCAAGGGCGTGCCTACCTGGATCGCGGCAAACAACGAGCGGTCACTGGCGCGACGCCAACCCAGGCGGGCGAGCAAGGCCAGGGTCTCGTTGTCGGTGCTTACCGAGCGCTGGCTGAGCCTGTTGTCGCCCAGTACGCGCAGGTAACTGCTCAGACGGTTGTCGCGCACCATCTGGCCTTGCAGGCGTTGCGCTACCTGACGCTCGCGCCGTCGTTGCGCCAGTACGCTGCCCAGCGCCAGGAGTGCGGCGGCAAGCAACAAAAAGGCGCTGATCAGGATCACCATCTCAAATACTCCGCAACATGCGCCACAGCGCCAGGGAGCCGCAAATCTGCAGCAGTACCGCGCTGATCAACATGTGCTGGCCGCTGGGGTCGTGCCACATACCGAGCATGTAGTTGGGGTTGGTAATCAGGAAGTAGCATGCCAGGCCAATCGGCAGCAGCCCCAGGACCCAGGCGGTCAAGCGAGTTTCGCCAGTCATCGCACGCAGTTGCCGTGCCCCCTGTTCGCGCTCGCGAATCAGCTTGATCAGGTTCTCCAACAGTTCACTGGCATTGCCGCCATAACGATGGTTGACCTTCAGCCCCAGGGCGAACATGCGGAGTACGTCCTGGTCGTAGAGTTCGGCAAAGTCGTGGACGGCATCGGGTAGATTTACCCCGAGTTGCACGTTGCGCTGCACGCGGCCCAAGGCGTTTTTCAGTGGGTCGGCGCTGGCTTCGATACTGCCCATTACCGCGTCCGCCAGGGTTCTTCCGGACTTGAGGCTGCGCACGGTATGGTCAAGCAGTTGCGGCAGTTGCTCGATCATCCGTCGCAAACGGCGTTGATAGCGCCAGGCGATGTACAGTCGTAGCACCAGCGGCGGCAGCAGCAACAATGCCAGCAGGCCCGACCAGCCAGCCACGGCGAAACCGATCAGCATCGACAGGCTCCAGAGCATCAGCCACAGGCCCAGGCGCTCGGTCGGGCGCCCCAGGCCTGCCCGCAGGAACGCGCGCTCCAGGCCGCTCCAGCGGGTCTTTTGCAACTCAAGCTGAGGCTGCCCTTGGGCCAGGCGGTTCATCACACGCTCAATGCCGGTTTGGCGCACACCCTGAAAGAACAGGCGGATCGACAACCCGAGCAACAGCAGGCAAATCAGGCTCAGCAATAGCGGTGCAAGCATTGTGGTGGCCTCGCCGGGTCAGTTGAGTGTCAGACCTGCTTCCCGGCGCAGCTTGTCGCCAGCGGGATTGAGCGCCTCGCGCAGGAAGCCGAAGCCGGTGCGGCGGTCGAGGCGGAACAGGGTGTTGGTGACGTAGATGTCATCGCGAATGCCCACCACTTCCACCACCTCGCTGACGCAGCGTCGACCGTCGGGCATGCGCGTCAACTGGATCACCACATCGAGCGCGGCGCAGATCATCTGGCGCAGCGTCCGCTCGGCGATCTGGCGGCCGGTCAGGCCCACCAGGGTCTCCAGGCGCAACAAAGCGTCCTGGGCGTTGTTGGCGTGCACGGTGCTCATCGAACCGTCGTGGCCGGTATTCATCGCGGTTAGCACGTCGAGCACTTCGACGCCGCGAATTTCCCCGAGGATGATGCGGTCCGGGCGCATCCGCAGGGCGTTGCGGATCAAGTCGCTGGCCTTGACCTCACCATGGCCCTCGGCATTCGGCGGGCGGGTTTCCAGGCGTACCACATGGGGATGGCCCAGTTGCAGTTCGGCGACGTCTTCAATGGTGACCAGGCGTTCGTGGGGGTTGATCAACTGGCTGAGGATGTTCAGCAAGGTGGTCTTGCCGGTGCCGGTACCACCACTGATGAGGATGTTGCAGCGGCGGCCGACGGCTTCCTGGATGAATTCGAAGATAGCCTGGTCGATGGTTTGCATGGCCATCAGGTCGCTGCTCTTGAGCATGTCCTTGCGGAATTTGCGAATCGACAGGCAGGGGCCGTCCAGGGCAATCGGCGGGATGATCGCATTGACCCGGCTGCCGTCGGGCATGCGCGCATCGACCATCGGCGAGGACTCGTCCAGGCGCCGGCCCAAGGGTGCGAGAATGCGTTGCATGACCCGTTCGACATGGTGTGCATCGATGAAGCGCAGGTCACTCTGGTGCAGCACCCCATCGCGCTCGATGAACACCCGGTGCGGGCCGTTGACCAGGATCTCGGTCACGGCGGGGTCGCGCAGCAGCACTTCGAGGGGGCCGAAACCGGTCAGCTCATCGACGATTTCTTCGGCCAGGCGCTCCATTTCATAGCGGGAAACGGCCAGGTGCAGGCGGGCGATGTAGTCGGCGACCTTGTCGATGACAAACTGCGCCAGCAGTTGGCGCGAGCCTTCCAGGAGGTTTTTCCCGGACTCCTCGATGGCGTCGATGATGTAGCGGTGCAGGGCCAGTTTCAGGCCTTCGTGGTCACTGTTGCCGACCGTTGGCCGGGCCGTGGCGCCAAACAGTTTTTCGCTGCTCATTTGCTGCCTCGCAGACGGTTCAGCCAACTGGCCTTGGGTTTGTCCGGGTGTTCGGAGCGCCGGGCGAGCCGTTCTCCCAGGCTGCGCAGGGCTTGGGTCAGGCCTTCGCGGGGAGCCAGTTCGAACAGGGTTACCCCTTGGTTTTTTGCGTTGAGGCGTACCTCTGGGCTGAAGGCCAGCGTGGCCATGACTTCCAGGCCAAAGCTTTTACCCAGGGTTTGCGAGTCGGGGGCAACGTTGCGCAGGTAGCGATCCACCAGCAGTTGGGCATGTTCGAGCTTCATGCCTTTTTCTCGCCACAGGTTGAGCACGGCCAGGTTGCGTCGACAGTCGAGCACGCTTTGGTCGGTGTACCACAGCAACTTGTCGCAGTGGCTGACGAAGGTGCGCACCGCTTCGCTGTCGGGCTGACCGGTGAGGTTCACCACGATGTGCTGGAAGTGTTGGCGCAAGGCGCTGAGCAACATGTACAGCTCGGCGGCGCTGGTGTGCTCCAGCGGTTCGTCGTTGCTGGCGTAGGCGAGGATGCGCATGCCGCTGGGTGTGCAGGTAAAGGCGCTGTCGATCAAGGTTGCATCGATACGCCGCAGGTGGCGTAGCGCGTCACCGAAGTGGAACGAGCTTTCCAGACCGAGCAAGGCCAGGCTGTCGCCGCGGGGTAAGCCCAGGTCCAGCAGCAGGGTCTGCTGGCCACTCTTTTGCACGACCAGCGCCAGGTGACTGGATAACAGCGCACCGTCGGCGTCGCTTTGGGTGCCGAACAACACGCTCAACCCTCCCAGTTGGGTGTTTGGCACCACCGGCGGCAGTCGCTTGCTCAAGCGCCGAACCAGCCCGGCGACTTCGCTGGAGCGTGAGCCGTAGGCGACAAAATCCCGTGCTCCGGCGCGCATCGCGTTGAGCACCAGTTGATTGTCCATGCCGTCGCCCAGGGCGACGATCGCCAGCATCGGCTTGGCTTCCAGGGCGCCTTCGATCAGGGCGCTCTGGGCCACCACGTGTTCGCGGTCCAGGCCGACAAACACCAGGCTGGCGAAGGTCACGTCGACCAGTGCCAGCAACTCGTCAAGGCTGCCGACGCCAGCGCTGACTACCTGGCCCAGGGGCGCCAGTGCTCCTTGCAGCCACTCAAGGTCGGTGCTGTTGCGCGTGATGGCAACAAAGGTCTGGCTCAGGCTTTGGCTCTGGCTCATTGCGATAACCCGCTGCGCTTGTCGAAATTGCCGTTTTCCAGGAAGAACATGCGGTAGAAGTTCGGGTCGTAGTTGCGCAGCTTTTCACCCGGCAGGGACGGCAGTTGGGCATCGGCAGCCAGCGGTTGAACCAGGTGCGGGGTGACGATCATCAGCAGCTCGCGCTCCTCGCGGTTGATGGTCGAGTCGCGAAAGAACGCGCCGAGGATCGGGATGTCCCCCAGCCCGGGAAACTTGTTGACCTGGGAACTGTTGCGGGTGCTGATCAGGCCGCTGATGACGAAGCTTTCACCGTCGGCCAGGGAGATGCTGGTGTCGGTACGCCGGATGGTCAGCGCTGGAACCAGGGTGCCGGCGATGTTCACGGCATTGCTGAAATCCAGCTCGCTGACTTCCGGTGCCACCTTGAGGGAAATCCGATTGCGCCCGACGATGGTCGGTGTGAGGGTCAGGCGGATCCCGAACTCCTTGTACTCGATGGACACGTTGTCGCTGCCGGAGCTGGGGACCGGAATCGGTACTTCGCCGCCAGCCAGGAAACTCGCGCTCTGGCCACTCAGCGCCACCAGGCTGGGGCGGGCCAAGGTGTAGGCAAACCCGCTGCCTTCCAGGGCATTGATCATCACCATGGTCTTGCCGCCGATCCAGGAGAAGTTGAACTGGTCGTTGTTCACCGGCAAGCGTCCCTGGACCACGCCATCGATGGTGGGCAGGGTTCTGGGGGAGCCGAACAGGAAGTTGCCACGGGTGCCGAAGATCGAGGCGGAAGCCTCCTTGAGCTTGGTGCGGCTGACTTCCACAAAACGAATGTCGGTCTGTACCTGGCTGGGCAGCAGCGGGTCTTCGGTAGGCTGCGCGGCGGCGCGGGTCATGGCCGCCGTGGCCTTGCCCTGGACGAACACCATGCTTTGGCGCGGCGCAGTCGAACAGGCGGTCCAGACCATCAGGCTGGTGGCGCCAGGGGCCATCCCGGTGAGCAGGAAGGCATTGCTGCCGCTGGGGTGAACGTCGGCAATTTTCGGATCACCGATGGCCAGGCGAGTAATCGCCACGGGGGATTGCAGGACCTGTTGCAATCCTTCCCCCACTTCCAACACTGCGGGCAGTTGGTCCAGTGCACTGCAATTGCCCGACGTTGCCAGGGCGACATCGACCGGCATGCCCACCAGGAGCAGGGCACAGATCAAGCGGTGGGAGAGCAGCACGGAACGACTTTGCATAAAGATGCATCCTTGCTCGATCAGGGGTTTTGTTGGGTCACCTGGTTGCCACGGATGACCTCGATCGCGCGCCGAGGCATCGGCGTTTGTTTATTGCCGGCAGGGAGGTTTACCGGGGCTTCGCCCAGTGCCAGTTGGTTGAACTGGAATAGCTGGCGGTTGCTGGTCTGCAGGTTGGCGGCCGAATCGGTTTCGCCGGCCCAATACTTGGCCAAGCGCTGTTCTTCGTTGCTGCGTACGGCCAGGCGCAGGGTGCCGGCCTGCGTCGCCAGCATCAGGCGGCTCAGTAATTGTTCAGGGACCGCCAGCACAATTGTGCGTGCGCCAAGCCGACGTTGATCTTGCTTGAGCTTCTCCTCGGGGCCGGCGACGGGGGTGGCAGGCTTGCCGTCATTGGTCAGGCCGAACTGTTCGCCGACACCCAGTACGCGCATCGCCGGTATTACGATCTGCGCTGTCTGTTGCGCGTTGCTCTGGTCCTGGCGCAGGTACAGCAGGACGTCGACATAGTCGCCAGGTAGCAGTTGCCCGGCAGCGCCGACTACTTCGTCCACGGCGACGGCCAGTGCACGTTCATCGGGGTGGATCATGCGCGCCAGCGGGCCGCCGGTCTCGAAGCTTTCCTGGTTCAACCAGGTGCCCGCACTCAAGGGGCGCCATGGGGTTCGGCCAATGGCCTGGTCGAGGCTGTTCAAGCTGCCAGCGGGAGCGCTGCGCAATTGTTCCAGTGCGAGGTCGGCGGCAGTCAGCGCAGTGAAAGGCGGCACATCGCGCACCAACACCACTACGGGGTGGCGAGTCTGCTCTTGGGCCTGGGCGACGGTTTTTTCCATGACGCTGGGTGTGGCGAGAGCTACGGCAGGACTGGCCGCGGGTGCAGCAGGGACAG
Source organism: Pseudomonas sp. Irchel 3H3 (assembly GCF_900187635.1). Taxonomy (NCBI): domain Bacteria; kingdom Pseudomonadati; phylum Pseudomonadota; class Gammaproteobacteria; order Pseudomonadales; family Pseudomonadaceae; genus Pseudomonas; species Pseudomonas sp. Irchel 3H3. The sequence continues at coordinate 39,868 of NZ_FYEC01000024.1, forward strand.
ATTGGCGACTCAAGACCAGCCCCCAATATCCGACGATGATGGCTGCGACCAAGAGAAGCCCAGCCAGGCCCATAGTGATACGACTGTTCATGACGGCTCTCCCTTTCCTGCTGCAATACCGGCTCGTTCAGGTCAACGAGATCACTTCGCAATCAGGCAGCTATGAACATTCAACGATTTGGCTATTTGAAGGTAGTGCAGCTAATCCAAAATGCCATTACGCATAACTAAATAGCCCATAAAATGAGGAAGTGCCTGTAAATACGGCCTTTTTTTCCAACAAAGTTAGTGTTAATACTTTCTGATTAGTTGCTTCTTACACTTGTTGGGGTGGAGCTTGTTGACAATGCTCTGCTGGCAGAGAGCAATCATGTTGCAGCCCTGCTACATCAGCGCCCCGAGCGCCAAGGAGAAGTCTTATGTTCCTTCAGAAACTGATCGTTAAAACGCGTCGTTTTTTTCGTAGAACCGAGGGGGCTTCAGCGATTGAGTACGCGCTGATTGTGGCGATGGTGGCGTTGGTGGTGATTGTGTTTGTACCGGGAATCAGCGGTTCGATCACGGCAACGTTTAAAGCGGTGGAGGATGGGTTGGTCGACTCGCTTCCTGCAGCAGCAACACCACCTCCAGCCGGTGGCTGAGACAGCGGGAGTAGCCTCTTTTAGTTATTGATACAGTCAACAGGTATCACCCATGAGTGCGTCTTCTTCCCTGCGTCAACAGTTGCTTCTGGTGGACGATGAACAGGACGCGCTTTTGGAGCTTGCCGAACTGCTGGAGCTCGAGGGCTTTTGTTGTTTTACCGCAACCACGGTCAAACTTGCCTTGCAGCAGCTCACTCGCCATCCCGATATCGCGCTGGTCATCACCGACTTGCGCATGCCCGACGAAAGCGGCCTGTCGCTGATCCGTCGCCTGCGCGAACACACTGCCCGTCAGCACTTGCCGGTGATCGTCATCTCGGGTCATGCCGACATGGCCGATGTCAGCGACCTGTTGCGCTTGCAAGTGCTGGATCTGTTCCGCAAACCGATCTATCACCAACGCCTGCTGGATACCCTGGACAATCTGTTCCCACAAGCGGCTCCTGCCGGCACAGCACGCATTAGCTGAATCCGCCGCCAGAGTGCGACAGCCCCTTAACTGCCAGACACACTCAAGCCAGCTGTTTGGGGCGCTATACTGCGCACCTATTCGAGTCCTTGGAGATCTACATGCCGGCCCCCGTCTGGTGGTTACTTTGTCTGCCGTTAGTGGCAGGCGCCTTCCTGCCGCTGCAAGCCGGGATCAACGGCCAGTTGGCCAAGCAGGTTTCCAGTGTGCTGTCTGCCGCGTTGATTTCGTTTTTTGTCGGCACCATGGCGCTGTTGATGCTGGTGCTGATCCAGCGTGAAACCCCGACCCTGGCAGCGCTCAAGAGCCTGACCTGGTGGCATTGGAGCGGTGGTTTGCTGGGTGCGTTCTTCATTACCACTGCCGCGTTTGCCGGGCCGCGCATCGGCGCGATGCTGTTCATGGCGCTGGTCCTGGCCGGGCAACTGGGCATGGCGCTGGCGCTGGATCATTTTGGTTGGGCGGGGTTTCGCGAGGCCCCCATCAGCGCCGGCAAGATTGCCGGGCTGGTGTTGATTCTGGCGGGGGTGTTCCTGATTCGACGCGGTTGAGCGCTCAGGCCAGCGGCTGCCAATGGCCGTGCATATGCTGCAGCGCGCCGTGGCCGTTCAGTTGCAAGTCGCCACTTGAGCCCGCCGCGCTGGCCAGCAGGATCACCTCGCTGGGCAGGCGCACCGGTTTGTTGAACTGCACCGCGATCTCCAGGTTCGAGCTGGGCAGATGCCCACTGAGCGCCGCCAGGGTGCGCGCCTTGATCCACAGCCCGTGGGCGATCGCCTGGGGAAAGCCGAAGAGCCGGGCACTCAGTGCGCTCAGGTGAATCGGGTTGTAGTCTCCCGAGACCTTGGCGTACTGCCGGCCAATTTCGGCCGGTGCCCACCAGCGGCTGACCTCGTCGATATCCTGGGTGTCCTGCGCGATCGGTTCCGGCAACTCGCCCGCAAGCTTCACGCCTTTGCACAGCATCCGGCTTTCGGCTTCCCACAGCGGTCCCAGGGCATCGTCCAGGCGGGTGATCAGGTCGAACGTCGCGCCCTTGGCGTGGGGTTGCAGGTTCTGCACGTGGACGCTGGCCCGGACTCGACTGAGCCCGCCCAGCGGTCGCAGCAGGCGAATGCGGTTGGCCAGGTGGACCAGTCCCAATAGCGGGAAGGGGAAGACCTGGGCGGTGAGCAACTGCAATTGCAGACCGAACGCCAGCACATGGGGATAGGTCGGCGGCAGCAAGCCGTTCTCGGTAAATCCACAGACCTTGCGGTAGGCCGCCACTGCCTGGGGGTCGACGTTGAGCCAGGCGCGCAGACCGTCATCGGGCAGGACGCTGCCGGTGATCTTGCGTCGCGTCGCGGCCCGCCAATACAGCTCGGCCAACTTCGGTGCGCCCGCTACAACCTGCCAGTTCGTCGTCATGCTCAGGCTCCCAGGACACTTTGGCCACAAACCCGCAGCGCTTGCCCGCTGACCGCGCCACTGCCGGGCTGGGCCAGCCAGGCCACGGCTTCGGCGACGTCCTGGGGCAGGCCACCCTGGCCCAGGGAACTCATGCGCCGCCCGGCTTCGCGCAGGGCGAAGGGAATGTGTGCGGTCATCTGGGTTTCGATGAACCCCGGCGCCACGGCATTGATGCTGATCCCGCGCTCGCCGAGCAGCGGCGCCCATGCCTGGGCCAGGCCGATCAGCCCGGCTTTACTGGCGGCGTAGTTGGTTTGGCCACGGTTACCGGCGATGCCACTGATCGAGGCCAGCAGGATCACCCGGCCGTGGTCCTGCAAAGTGCCGCTGTCGAGCAGGGCCTGGGTCAGCACTTGCGGGGCATTGAGGTTGACGGCCAGCACCGCATCCCAGAATTCCGGGGTCATGTTGGCCAGGGTCTTGTCGCGGGTGATGCCTGCGTTGTGCACCACGATGTCGATGCCCTGGGGCAACTGTTCGATCAGGCGTGCAGCGGCATCTTCGGCACAGATGTCCAGGGTGATGCTGTTGCCTCCCAGGCGGGCGGCGAGGGCTTCGAGATCGCTCTTGGCTGGGGGCACGTCGAGCAGCACGACCTCGGCGCCATCGCGGGCCAGGGTTTCGGCAATCGCCGCGCCGATGCCGCGTGCGGCACCGGTGACCAGGGCCCGGCGTCCCGCCAGTGGCCGGGTCCAGTCCTGGACTTGGCTGGCGCAGGCGTTGAGCCGCACTACCTGGCCGCTGACGTAGGCACTTTTTGGCGAGAGGAAAAACCGCAACGCGCCTTCGAGTTGTTCTTCGGCACCGCTGCCGACATAGAGCAATTGCAAGGTGCCGCCGCTGCGCAACTCTTTGGCGAGGGAGCGGCTGAAACCTTCCAGGGCCCGTTGCGCACTGGCGGCGAAGGGGTCGCTGAGGCTTTCCGGCGCACGCCCGAGGATCACCACGTGGGCGCTGTGGTCGAGGTTTTTCAGCAGTGGCTGGAAGAACTCGCGCAACTGCTTGAGCTGGCCGGTTTGCAGCAGGTCGCTGGCATCGAACAGCACGGCCTTGAGCTTGGGCCCATGCCCGGGAATCCATGCCTGGGCCACCAGCGGTTCGGCGCCGTAGCTGTAGATCTGCTCAGTCAGTTTGTTGGCGAAGGCCTGGACCTTACTGGCCAGCGGGCCGCCGCCGATCAGCAGTGCGCCGTCCACCGGCCGCAGCCGACCGGCTTCCCAGCGTTCCAGGCGGACCGGCGACGGCAGGCCAAGGGCGCCGACCACGCGGTGGCCGAGGGACGAGTTGGCGAAGTCGATATAGCGGTCTGACATGGAACGCGCTCCAGCGGTTGGGGTTCAAAGTGTGGACCACGAATCGTCATCAGTCGTTCGATCCGCGAGATAAGGCCTACGCTTGTGGGTCATGGCTTTCACAGAATAGGAGCTTTTCATGACTCAGCTGCGCCGCGTCGCGATCATAGGCGCAAATCGCATCCCCTTCGCCCGCTCCAATGGCCCCTACGCCACCGCCAGCAACCAGGCGATGCTGACGGCCGCGCTCGAGGGTCTGATCGAGCGCTACAACCTGCACGGCCTGCGCCTGGGCGAAGTGGCGGCGGGGGCGGTGCTCAAGCATTCCCGGGACTTCAACCTGACCCGCGAGTGCGTACTCGGCTCACGGCTGTCGCCGACCACCCCGGCCTACGACATTCAGCAGGCCTGCGGCACGGGGCTGGAAGCGGCGTTGCTGGTGGCGAACAAGATAGCCCTGGGGCAGATCGATTGCGGTATTGCCGGCGGCGTCGACACTACGTCGGACGCGCCGATCGGGGTCAACGAAGGCTTGCGCAAGATTCTGCTGCAAGCCAATCGCGCCAAGACCACTGCCGATAAACTCAAGACCTTCCTGCAGTTGCGTCCCCGGCATTTGCTGCCCGAGCTGCCGCGCAACGGTGAACCGCGCACCGGCTTGTCCATGGGCCAGCACTGCGAGTTGATGGCGCAAACCTGGAATATTCCCCGGGCCGAACAGGATCAACTGGCGCTGGAAAGTCATCAGAAAATGGCCGCCGCCTATGCCGAAGGTTGGCACAACGACCTGATGACACCTTTCCTCGGCCTGACCCGTGACAACAACCTGCGTGCGGACCTGACCCTGGAAAAACTGGCGGCGCTCAAACCGGCTTTCGACAAGACTGGCAAGGGCACACTCACGGCGGGTAACTCGACGCCACTGACCGATGGCGCCTCCCTGGTGCTGCTGGGCAGTGAAGCCTGGGCGCAAGAGCGTGGCCTGCCAGTCCTGGCGTATTTGCGCGATGGCGAAGCGGCGGCGGTGGACTTCGTCAACGGCGCAGAGGGGCTGTTGATGGCCCCTGTGTACGCCGTACCGCGTCTGCTGGCGCGCAACGGCCTGACTCTGCAGGACTTCGACTACTACGAAATCCACGAAGCCTTCGCCGCGCAAGTGCTGTGCACCTTGAAGGCCTGGGAAAACGAGGACTACTGCAAGAGCCGCCTGGGACTCGACGGGGCATTGGGCTCGATCGACCGCAGCCGCCTCAACGTCAAAGGCAGCTCCCTGGCCGCCGGCCACCCGTTTGCCGCGACGGGTGGGCGCATCGTCGCCAACCTGGCCAAGTTGCTGGACGTGGCGGGGCAGGGGCGCGGACTGATCTCGATCTGCGCCGCCGGGGGGCAGGGAGTGACGGCAATTATCGAGCGTTAGGCACCCCCAGCCCTTTGATCAGGTGCGGAACCGTCGCACCAAGCCATCCAGCTCATTGGACAACCCGGCCAGGCTCTGGGAGTCCAGGCGTGCCGAGTTCGCCAGTTCCGCCACCAGTTGCGCATCGCCATGGATCTGGCTGATGTGCCGGTTGATGTCTTCGGCGACCTGGTGTTGTTCCTCGGCGGCGGTGGCGATCTGGGTGTTCATGTCGCGGATCACGTCCACCGATTCGCGGATCTGCCCGAAGCTGTTGCGTGCCTCGCCAATGCGGCTCACCGACTGCTGCGAGACTTGCAGGCTGGCGTGCATTTGCTGGGTCACCTGGCTGGTGCGTTTGGCCAGGTTGCCCAACAAGCCGTCGATTTCCGCCGTGGAGTCGGCGGTGCGTTTGGCCAGGGCGCGGACTTCGTCGGCCACCACGGCAAAGCCGCGACCCTGTTCACCGGCGCGTGCCGCTTCGATGGCCGCGTTCAGGGCCAGCAGGTTGGTCTGCTCGGCGATGGAGCGAATGGTGCCGAGAATCGACTGGATGTCATTGCTGTCGCGTTCCAGCTGTTGCATCGATAACGCCGACTGCTCGATTTCCTGGCTCAAACGGTCGACGCTGCTCACGGCGGCGTCGATCTGTTGCTGGCCTTCGTGGGCCTGGCGTTGACCGTTGTCCGCGGAATCGGCGGCCTGGCTGCACGAGCGGGCGACTTCGTTGGCGGTGGCGACCATTTCATGGAACGCCGTGGACACCATGTCCACCGCTTCGCGCTGGCGCCCGGCGGCTTCGGCCATCTCGCCGGACACTTGGGTGGCGTTGTGGGAGTTGGCGAGGATCTTGGTCGCGGCGCCGCCGATGTGCTGGATCAGGCTGCGAATCGCTGCCAGGAACTGGTTGAACCAACTGGCCAGTTGCGCGGTTTCGTCGCTGCCACGGACCTGCAGGTTCTGGGTCAGGTCGCCTTCGCCTTGCGCGATGCCTTCCAGGCCACTGGCGACACTGCGGATCGGCCGTACGATCAGGCTGGCGAAACTGGCCCCGACCACGGCGAAGATCGCCGCCAGGACTGCGGCGATGATTGCGATCAGCCAGGTCAACTGGGTGGCCTCGCTCATGACGTCGGCTTGCTTGATCAGGCCGATGAACGTCCAGCCCAGTTGCTCCGACGGCCAGACGTTGGCCATGTAGCGCTCGCCGTTCAGTTCGACTTCCACCAGGCCCTTGCCGGCCTTGGCCAGCTGCGCGTAACCCTCGCCCAGGGAGTTCAACGGCTTGAAGTTGTGTTCGGGCCGTTGCGGGTCGACCAGCACGGTGCCGTTGTTTTCCATCAGCATCAGGTAGCCGGTTTCGCCGAGCTTGATCTGTTTGACCAGTTCGGTGAGCTGGGTCAGCGTCACGTCGATACTGACCACGCCACCGTTAGGCCCCAACTGGTTATCGAGGGTGCGCACGGTGCTGACGTAGGTGGTGTTGTTATCGGTCCAGTAATAGGCCGCGGTGCGCAGCGGTTTGCCCGGGTTGGCCTGGGCGGCCTTGTACCAGGGACGCTGGCGCGGGTCGTAGTTGGTCAGTTGGGCGTCATCGGGCCAGGACACGTAGCCGCCGGCGCTGGTACCGACGATGGCATAGGCGTAGGCCGGGTGACTGTTGCCCAGGTTCTGCAGGAGGGCGAACACTTGCTTGTCCATCTCGCCCTGCGGGATGTCCGCCGCGTTGGCGGCCATGTAGGTCTTGAGGCTGGCGTCGGTGTTCTTGATCAGCGGCAGCGAGGCCAGGTAGTCGACGTTCTGGCTGATGCCGTCGAAGAACATTTGCATGGCGTTGCTGACCTGGCGGATCTCGCGACCGCTGCTGTCGACAAAGCTGTCCTTGGCATCACTGCGCAGGTTCATCACCACCAGTGTGGCAACCAGGACCACGGGCAAGCAGGCAACGATTGCAAATGCCCAGGTCAGTTTTTGTTTGATGTTCATCCGCGCTCCAGAATTGTTCTTATTGGCCGATTGTCAGACAAATCCTTTTGTCATGGATGACTTCGGCCGCTGGAGGGGGAAATTGAGGTTTTATTGGAAAAAAACCTACATGGTGCTGGCTTTTGGATTGCGCACTCTGTCGCAAATGCCTGCTAATCCGGCTGCTAACCTGAGTCAGAGTCTGGGCTATGATCTGCCCCGGTCCTCAGGATTGAGTGGATAAATCTGGCACATTGAGTGCATCCACAGGGTTCATAGGTCGGCAACCCCTCCCCGCCGTGAGTGGATTGCCGTATAACGAATGACTTTCGCGTGTTTGGTAATAAAGGACCCACAATAAAAGCTGATGAAGACTCCAAAACGCATTGAACCCCTGATCGAGGACGGTCTGGTCGACGAGGTGCTGCGCCCACTCATGAGTGGTAAAGAAGCAGCTGTTTATGTGGTGCGCTGCGGCAACGAATTACGTTGCGCCAAGGTTTACAAGGAGGCGAATAAACGCAGTTTCCGCCAGGCCGCCGAATACCAGGAAGGCCGCAAGGTGCGCAACAGCCGACAGGCCCGGGCCATGGCCAAGGGCTCCAAGTTCGGTAAAAAAGAAACCGAGGATGCCTGGCAGAACGCCGAAGTGGCGGCGTTGTTCCGCCTGGCCGGTGCCGGGGTACGGGTGCCCAAGCCGTTCGACTTCCTGGAAGGCGTGCTGCTGATGGAGCTGGTGGCCGACGAGTTCGGCGATGCCGCTCCGCGCCTGAACGACGTGGTACTGGATGCCGATCAGGCGCGTGAATATCACGCCTTCCTGATTTCCCAGATCGTGCTGATGTTGTGTACCGGTCTGGTGCACGGTGACCTGTCGGAGTTCAACGTGCTGCTGACGCCGGACGGTCCGGTGATCATCGACCTGCCGCAAGCGGTGGATGCGGCGGGCAACAACCACGCCTTCAGCATGCTCGAGCGGGATGTGGGCAACATGGCCTCGTACTTCGGGCGCTTTGCCCCGGAGCTCAAGCGCACCCGCTACGCCAAGGAGATGTGGGCCCTGTACGAAGCCGGGACCTTGCACCCGGCCAGTATCCTGACCGGCGAGTTCGACGAGCCGGAAGAGCTGGCGGACGTCGGCGGCATCATGCGTGAGATCGAGGCCGCCCGCCTGGACGAGGAGCGCCGCCAGGCGATCCGCGCCGCAGACGACGCGCCACCGAGCAAAGCCGAAGAGCCGCCTCCGCCCTGGATGCAGTAACCGCGTGCAGCAAAAACCCGGCCTCGGCCGGGTTTTTTGTGGGTGCCTACAGGGTCAGCTATGAGCGGGTTTGGCGCAGCAGCCCGACGCCAGTTCCTTGAGGATCGGACAGTCCGGGCGGTGATCGCCCTGGCAGTGCTCCACCAGGTCCTGCAGGGTGTCGCGCAACTGGCCCAGCTCAAGGATTTTCTGGTTCAGTTCGTCGATGTGCTGGCGGGCCAGGGCCTTGACGTCGGCGCTGGCCCGTTGGCGATCCTGCCACAGGGCCAACAGCTTGCCGACTTCCTCCAGCGAGAAGCCCAGGTCACGGGAGCGCTTGATGAAGGCCAGGCTGTGCAGGTCCTGCTCGCCATACAGACGGTAGCCACTGTCGGTGCGGTGCGCCGGCTTGAGCAGGCCGATCGACTCGTAGTAACGAATCATCTTGGCGCTCAGGCCACTTTGCCGGGCGGCTTGGCCAATGTTCATTCCAGATCCTCCAGTTTTTTCGGCTTCCAGGTCTTGAGCAGCAGGGCGTTGCTGACCACGCTGACGCTGGACAGGGCCATCGCCGCACCGGCCATGACCGGGTTGAGCAAGCCGAATGCGGCCAGCGGGATCCCGATCAGGTTATAGACGAAGGCCCAGAACAGGTTCTGGCGGATCTTCGCATAGGTCTTGCGGCTGATCTCCAGCGCTGCCGGCACCAGCCGAGGGTCGCCGCGCATCAGGGTGATGCCGGCCGCGTGCATGGCCACGTCGGTGCCGCCGCCCATGGCTATGCCGATGTCTGCCGCCGCCAGTGCCGGAGCGTCGTTGATGCCGTCGCCGACCATCGCCACCACCCCGGTTTTCTTCAGTTCGGTGACGGTCGAGGCTTTTTCCGCGGGGAGCACTTCGGCGTGCACGTTGCTGATGCCCAGGGCTTGGGCGACCACCTTGGCGCTACCCCGGTTGTCGCCCGTCAGCAGGTGGCTGCCGATGTGCTGGCTGTTCAGTTCCTCAATGGCTTGCAGGGCGCCGGGCTTGAGGGTGTCGCCAAAGGCGAACAGGCCCAGTACCCGCAACTCGGGGCTTTGTTCGATCAGCCAGGACAGGGTCCGGCCTTCTGCTTCCCAGGCCGTGGCCGAGTCTGCCAGGGCCCCGGCGTTCAAGCCGCTTTCCTCGAGCATGCGGCGATTGCCCAAGGCCAATTGCCGGCCGTCCAGAGTGCCGGCAATGCCGCGACCGGTCAGGGACTGGCTGGCAGTGACGTCGGCCACGGCCAGCTCACGTTCGGCGCAGGCGTCCAGCACGGCCTTGGCCAGCGGGTGTTCACTGCCGCGCTGCAGGGCGCCGGCTTGTTGCAACAGCGTCGCTTCGTTGCCGTCGACGGCGCTGAAGTGGGCGATGCGCGGGGTGCCGGAGGTCAGCGTGCCGGTCTTGTCGAATACCACCACACTGACTTCGTGGGCGCGCTCCAGGGCTTCGGCGTCCTTGATCAGAATGCCGTGGCGGGCAGCGACGCCGGTACCGGCCATGATCGCGGTAGGTGTGGCCAGGCCCAGTGCACAAGGACAGGCGATCACCAGCACGGCCACTGCGTTGATGACTGCGGTTTCCAGAGGTGCACCGTACAACCACCAACCGATCAGGGTGGCCAGGGCCAGCAGCAGCACCACCGGCACGAACACCTGGCTGACCTTGTCCACCAGCTTTTGAATGGGCGCCTTGCCAGCTTGGGCGTCTTCGACCAGGCGGATGATCCGCGCCAGCACGGTTTCCGCCCCGAGGGCCAGGGTCCGTACCAGCAGGCGGCCTTCGCCGTTGATGGCGCCGCCGGTGACGCTGTCGCCGGGCTGCTTGGGCACCGGCAGGCTTTCACCGCTGATCAGGGCTTCGTCGGCGTGGCTCTGGCCCTCGACCACCTCACCGTCCACCGGGAACCGTTCGCCGGGCTTGACCAGCACCAGGTCACCGAGGCGCAAGGCACTGATGGCAACGTCCTGCTCGCGGCCGTCGATCACCTGAATTGCCCGCTCCGGACGCAAGGCTTCAAGGGCCCGAATGGCGCTGGCGGTCTGGCGTTTGGCGCGGCTTTCCAGGTACTTGCCGAGCAGGACCAGGGCGATCACTACGGCTGAGGCCTCGAAGTACAGGTGCGGTTCGGTGCCCGCGCTGGCGGTCGCCCACAGGTAGATGCTCAAGCCATACCCGGCGCTGGTGCCCAGGGCGACCAGCAAGTCCATGTTGCCGGCACCGGCGCGCACGGCTTTCCAGGCGGCGACATAAAAACGCGCACCGAAGATGAACTGCACCGGAGTGGCCAGGATGAACTGCACCCAGGCCGGGAGCATCCAGTGCAGGCCGAAGGGTTGCACCAGCATCGGCAGCACCAGTGGCAACGCCAGGAGCACGGCCAGCAGGACGCTCCAGCGTTCACGCTGCAGGCGTTGTTGCTGGTCGTCATTGGAGCGTTGCTCGGCTTGCCAGACGCTGGCGCTGTAACCGGCCTTGGTCACCGCATTGATCAGCACCTGCGGGTCGATCTGGCCGAGCAACTCCAGGTGTGCCCGCTCGCTGGCCAGGTTGACGCTGACGCTCTTGACCCCGGCCACCTTGTTCAACGCGCGCTCGACGCGACCGACACACGAGGCGCACGTCATGCCGCCGATGCTCAGTTCCAGGCTCTGGGCGGGAACGCTGTAGCCGGCTTGCTGCACGGCCTGCATCAAGGCCGGCAAGCTGTCGCGCGGGGCCTGGACACGCGCCTGTTCGGTCGCCAGGTTGACGCTGACAGAGGTGGCGCCCACGACTTTACTGAGCGCCCGCTCGACACGCCCGGCGCAACTGGCGCAGGTCATGCCGGCAATCGGCAGATCGAAGGTGGTGGAATCGGACATCGGTCTTACTCCCTGTAGAAATGACCTACAGGTTCAACCTTGCCATGCTGGCAAGGTCAAGCGCCATGTGCAAAACGCCACACCCCACAGGTCGGCGGGTAGCGGGAGTCAATAACCCAATGTCGCCGGCTTCAGGTACATGCCCTGGGCGTTCATGGCGACGCGGTACTTGTGGATATCTCCGGCGCGCAGGGTGATGTTCTGCGAACCGGGCGCGAGCATCCCGGGGTTGCAGCCGGGCACTTGGCCAGGCAGCAGTTTCAGGCGCAGGGAGAAGGTCCCGGGCGGCAGGTTGAACGAGGTGCTTTGCTCCTGGAACAGCCGCGCGGACAGCTGGTCCTGGATGTACACACCGATTTCGCACGAGGTCGCGACTTCCAGGCGCTCGCGCGAAATGATCAGTACCCCGTAGTCTTGCGCACTGGCCGGCGAGGCGGCGGCGCAAAGACTGAGCATGCCCAGTAGGCTGAAAGCGTGCCAGCGCATGGCTGAGTCTCCTGCTTGTATGTCATGGATGGCCAAGCTTGACCGACCATGCGGTGCAATGCCAGCCCGGCCGTTCATCGCGGAACTTGACCTTGCCACGGTGGCAAGCTCAAGACTGCTGCCAACCCCATCAAAGGAGATGCCCCATGCAAGTATTCAACGTTCAAGGTATGTCGTGCGGTCACTGTGTCCGCACGATTACCCAGGCCCTGCAGGCCAAGGATCCGGCGGCCAGTGTGCGGGTCGACCTGGCGGCGAAGGAAGTGGGTGTGGAAAGCGGCTTGTCGGCCGAGCAGGTGATCAGTGCGATCAGCGAGGAAGGGTACGCGGTCAAACTGGCAGGATGAAAAATATTAGTTAGCGACCTATCGGAATGTTCAAGGCGTCCAAGCGCGGCTAGACTGTCGGGCTGCCGACTGATGTGAGCTGGACGCCTGATGAATTTCCGTACCATTCTGATTCTTGGCGCCTTGAGCGCTTTTGGGCCGCTGGCCATCGATTTCTACCTGCCCGCCTTTCCGGCCATGGCCGCCGCGTTCGGCACCGACGAAAAACACGTGCAGATGACCCTGGCCGCGTACTTCCTCGGCTTGTCGCTGGGACAGTTGGCCTATGGGCCGGTGGCCGATCGTTTCGGCCGACGTATTCCGCTGCTGGTGGGCGTGACCCTGTTCACCCTGGCTTCGCTGGCGTGTGCCTTCGCGCCGAGCCTGGATTGGTTGATCGCCGCACGTTTCGTGCAGGCCCTCGGCGGTTGCGCCGGGATGGTGATTTCCCGTGCGGTGGTCAGTGACAAGTGTGATGCGGTGGGCTCGGCGAAAGTCTTTTCGCAATTGATGCTGGTGATGGGCCTGGCCCCGATCCTCGCGCCGATGCTCGGGGGGCTGCTGGTCAACCTGCATGGCTGGCAGTCGATCTTCATCGCCTTGACCGCGTTCAGTGCCCTGTCAGCCCTGGCGGTGGCAATGGGCCTGCCGGAAAGTCTGCCGGCCAACCAACCACGCCAGCCATTGTCCGGCGCGCTGCGCCAGTACGGTCGGTTGCTCGCAGACAAGGTCTTCCTTGGGCACGCACTGACCGGGGGCGTTGCGATCGCCGGGATGTTTGCCTACATCGCCGGCTCACCCTTCGTGTTCATCAAGCTGTACGGCGTACCGCCGGAGCATTTCGGCTGGCTGTTCGGCCTCAACGCGGCGGGTTTCATCCTGGTGGCGCAACTCAATGCACGCTTACTGTCCAAGCGTGGGCCGGCGTTCCTGCTGGCGCGCGCGGTGTGGGTCTATCTGGCGGCGGGCCTGACCCTGCTGGCGGTCAGCACGCTGCACACCGAGCAGCTCTGGCCCTTGCTGATTCCGCTGTTCATTTGTATTGCCAGCCTTGGCTGCATCATTCCCAACGCCGCGGCCTGCGCCATGAACGGGCAGGGCGCGCGCGCCGGCAGTGCCTCGGCCATGCTCGGCTGCCTGCAGTTCAGTGTCGCCGCCGGGGCAGCGGCGTTGGTGGGGGTGTTGCACGACGGCACGGCCATGCCGATGGCGATGGTCATCAGCCTGTGCGGGATACTGGTGGTGAGCGTCGCGATGCTCACCCGTCGCCTGCAAGTCGTCCGGGCGGCGCAGGCCCAGGCTTGAGTCAGCCGGCCGCTCGTTGCTGGGGTTCAGGGAGGTAATGGGGGGCGTGCAAGCGGGCCTCGAGGGTCGAGGTAAAAGCCCGGGCTTCGGCTTCGGAGCGGAAGTTCACGGTCTGATTGTCCAGGCGTACTTGCCAGCGGGATTTTGCCAGTTCTTTTATCAGGATCTTCATTGCTGACCTCCGTGCGTAAAAGAGAGCATTGCGTGAGCTGTCGATTGTAGTCTCGAACTCACGCAAAATTGTGACACGGATCAACTCTCTGACTGACGGCGCCGCGCGCGCAAATTCTCGCGCGCGCGGGGCCCAGTCCTTCACATTCAGAAACCTTCGAGGACAATCTTGCCCTTGGCCGTGCCGCTCTCCAGCAACTCATGGCCCCGGCGCAGGTTGGTCGCATTGATGGTGCCGAAGTGCTCGCCGACGGTGGTCTGCAAGGTGCCGTCGTCGATCAACGCGGCGACCCGGTTGAGCAGCTTATGCTGCTCCAGCATGTCGGCGGTCTCGAACAGCGACCGGGTGTACATGAACTCCCAGTGCAGCGACAGGCTCTTGCGCTTGAGCTGGGTGATGTCCAGCGCCTTGGGGTCGTCGATCAGCGCGAGCTTGCCTTGGGGAGCCAGGGCCTCCACCAGTTGGGCGAAGTGCTGGTCAGTCTGGGTCAGGCTCGCCACATGCGTGACCTGGGGCTGGCCGACGCGCTTGAGTTCCTCGCTCAGCGGCAGGCGGTGATCGATGACCAGGTCAGCGCCCAGGCTTTCTACCCAGGCGTGGGTTTGTGGGCGTGAGGCGGTGCCAATCACCTTCAGGGCCGTGAGTCGGCTGGCGAGTTGGGTAAGGATCGAACCCACGCCACCGGCAGCCCCGACGATCAGCAGGCTTTGTCCTTCGGCCGTGTTGCCCTCGCGCACCTGCAGGCGTTCGAACAGCAGTTCCCAGGCGGTAATCGCCGTCAGCGGCAGCGCCGCAGCTTCGGCAAAACCCAGGGACTTGGGCATGTGCCCGACAATCCGTTCGTCGACCACGTGCAACTCGCTGTTGCCCCCGGCGCGGGCAATGGAGCCGGCGTAGTAGACCTTGTCACCGGGCTTGAACAGGCTCACGTCAGTGCCGACTGCCTTGACCACGCCGGCTACATCCCAGCCCAGGACTTTGGCGGCGCCACCTTCAGGTGCGACGTTCTGGCGGACCTTGGTGTCCACTGGGTTGACGGAAATGGCTTTGACTTCCACCAGCAAGTCACGGGGACCGGCGACGGGTGCCGGCAGCTCGATGTCCTGCAGGGCGTTCGGGTCGCTGATGGGCAGGCTGTGGTAGTAGGCAATGGCTTTCATGGGCGGTGGGCTCGGTGGTCTTGGGATGCAGCAGATGATTGGCTATTTATCTGCAAGATAAAACCAGCTAAAAGCACAGTCTCTTTCAATAGTTTTTTGATAATGCGAGGGCGCCGATGCTGCGTTTCGATGACTTGCTGCTGTTTGTACGGGCGGCTGACCTGGGCAGCCTGTCGGCGGCGGCGCGGGGTATGGACATGTCGCCGGCGGTGGCCAGCGCGGCGTTGAAGCGGATCGAGCAGCAACTGGGTGCGCGGCTGTTGGCGCGCTCCACCCGCAGCCTGCGCCTGACGGCAGAAGGCGAAGGGTTCCTGGTGTATGCCCGTGCGGCGTTGGGCCAGTTGGATGAAGGGCGGCGTTTGCTGGCGCGCGGCCAGGACCAGGTCAGCGGGGTCCTGCAACTGTCGGCCCCCTCGGACTTTGGACGCAATCTGTTGTTGCCGTGGCTGGACGAGTTCCAGCGTGAGCATCCTCTGCTCACGGTACGCCTGCTGCTGGGCGACCGGATCGCCGACCTGTTCCGCCAGCCAGTGGACATCGCCCTGCGTTATGGCGAGCCGGAAGACTCCAGCCTGGTGGCGCTGCCCATTGCCCCGGACAATCGCCGGGTGTTGTGTGCCGCCCCGCAATACCTGGCGAGGTGCGGCGTACCGCGCCAGTTGGAGCAACTGGCCCAGCATAATTGCCTGCTGTACATGCTGGGCAGCCGGGTACACGACCACTGGAGCTTTCACGATGGCAAACGGGACGTGAGCCTGACGGTCAGCGGCGATCGTTTCAGTGATGACGCCGATGTGGTGCGCCTGTGGGCGGTGGCGGGGGCCGGGATTGCCTACAAGTCCTGGCTGGACGTGGCCGCCGATGTGCTGGCCGGACGCTTGACGGTGTTGCTACCGGAGCTGCAGGGAGAACGTGCACCGCTGAATTTGTTGTGCGCTCATCGCGCCCAATTGAGTAAGCCGGTGAACCTGCTAAGGGAAATGCTCAAGCGTCGGTGTGAGCATTTGAGTGGTCAATTTTCGACAAGATTTGTCGTGAGCCATTAATCGCACTCACATAGCGAAATTTCACTCAGCAGCTATCAGCTTTGGCGGTTTCCCCGGGGCAGGAACCGTCGTTCATCACGCTTATACTAGCGCCCGCCTGGGGTCGCGAACCCAGGCAGCCTTGCTCGATCCCCCGGTTTGCGCAGCAGAAAATCACTGGGATGGCTTGAGGATTTCGAAGAAGTTTGTCGCGTTAACTGATTTTTTAGCCCGGTTTTTGGCGGTTATCACGCCTTGGCCGGCATTCTATTACTGATCAAGATGTCCCCCGAGCAGTAGACAAATGATTCAACAGGGAGTGAATACATGGAACATGCACCTTGCATCAGTCAGATCGCCACACTACTGGCTGACCCGAAGCGTAGCGCGATGATGTGGGCCTTGATGGATGGGATTGCCCGGCAATCGGAGGAACTGGCATTGCTGGCCGGTTTGTCGCCGTCCTCGGCCAACGCCCATCTCGGGCGTTTGTTCAGCGGTGGACTGTTGAAGATCGAGGAGCGTGGACGCAAGCGGTTCTACCGACTGGCCGCGCCCGAAGTCGGGGCGGCGGTCGAGGCATTGGCCAGTGCCACCCTCGCCAGTTCGCCGGGCAACATTGCCCAGGTATTCAAGCGTACCAGCGCGCTGGCCAAGATCCAGGCAGCCCCGTCGTCGCTGCTGCGGGCCCGCCTCTGCGAGGAGCACTTGGGCGGTACCCTGGCGGCTGATCTGTTTCAGCGCCTGCTGGATGCGGGATGGATCGAGCAATTGGACAAACGCATCATGGTGACCCACAAGGGCGCCATTCAACTGGCCAGCCATGGGGTATTCGTCCAGGCATTGGCCCATAGCAACTCGCAAGTGGCCTGTGCCTGCCCCGACTGGAGCGAGCGTCGACCGCACCTGGGGGGCACATTGGGGGCCGCGTTGTTGCAGTTGTTCATCCAGTCCGGCTGGCTGAGTGTGTCCGGCGATTCACGGGCCTTGCAGGTGTCCCCGACCGGTGTCCGGGAGCTGGAACTGTTCGGCAAAGTGCCTGAGCTGGAAATGGCCCTTTAATCGCCGTTGCGATCGACGTCTGCAGCCGCCGGTTCAGACGTCGCTCAGGGCTGTTGCCAGGTCGTATCCAGCAATCTTCCACCCCGGCGTTCGCGCACACTCGATCCGCGGATTATCGGATCGGGGGACGTGGCATGGATACACAAGGCTACAGTGCGGCAGAACGTCTGGAACGGTTACCCATCAGTGGGTATCACCGAGTCATTTTCATCATCATTGCCCTGGCGTTTTTCTTCGACTCCATGGACCTGGCCATGATGACTTTCCTCCTGGGCTCGATCAAAGCCGAGTTCGGCCTGAGCACGGCGCAAGCCGGGTTACTGGCCAGTTCGAGCTTCTTCGGCATGGTCCTGGGGGCATCGTTGTCCGGCATGCTGGCGGACCGTTTCGGGCGCAAGCCGGTGTTCCAGTGGAGCATCGTGCTATGGGGGATCGCCAGCTACCTGTGTTCCACGGCGCAAACCGTCGAGACCCTGACCTTGTTTCGTATCCTGCTGGGGATTGGCATGGGCATGGAGTTTCCGATTGCCCAGTCGATGTTGTCCGAGCTGATTCCGGCCCAGCGGCGTGGGCGTTACATCGCCTTGATGGATGGCTTCTGGCCGCTGGGGTTTGTCGCGGCGGGGGTGTTGTCGTATTTCCTGTTGCCCGTGATCGGCTGGCGCGACATCTTCCTGGTGCTGGCGGTACCGGCGGTGTTCGTGCTGGCGATCCGTTTCTTCATTCCCGAATCACCGCGCTGGCTGGAGCAGGCTGGGCACCATGCTGCCGCCGACAAGGTCCTGCTGCGAATCGAGGACAAGGTCCGGGCCTCCCTGGGACGCGCCGATCTGCCGACGCCGATTCGCCTGCCCAGGGCCGAGCACCGTCCCGGCAACTTCTTTAGCGCCTTGCGGCAAATCTGGTCGCCGCTGTATCGCCAGCGCACCATGATGATCTGGAGTGTCTGGTTCTTTGCCCTGCTCGGTTTCTACGGCCTGACGTCCTGGCTCAGCGCGCTGCTGCAACAATCCGGGTTTGCCGTGACCCAGTCGGTGTATTACACGGTGCTGATTTCCCTCGGCGGGATTCCCGGGTTCCTCATGGCGGCCTGGTTGGTGGAGCGCTGGGGGCGCAAGCCGGTGTGCGTCATCACGTTGCTGGGCGGTGGGGTGATGGCGTTTTTGTATGGGCAAAGCGCGGTGTTTGGCGGCAACGTCAGCCTGCTGATCGGCTCGGGGCTGTTGATGCAGTTCTTCCTGTTCGGCATGTGGGCGGTGCTCTACACCTATACCCCGGAGCTGTACCCGACTTCAGCGCGGGCCACGGGGTCCGGATTTGCCTCGGCGATTGGCCGCGTGGGATCGTTGCTGGGACCGTTGGTGACAGGGTTGGTGTTCCCGATCACCGGGCAGGGCGGAGTCTTTGCGTTAGGCGCGATGTGCTTCGCGATTGCTGCGGTGGTGGTCTGGTTGTTCGGGATGGAGACGCGGGGCAAGACTCTGGAGGAGTTGACCGAGGCCGTCTGAAAAGATCGCAGCCGCGCAGGCTGCGATCCTTTGTATTCAGGGTTTTACCAGGCGGGCATCCAGGCTGTTCTGCGCCAGGCGTTTAGCCTGATCCTGGGTCATGCCCAGGTCGGTGTACAACGCGTGGAAGTTCTCGGTCACATAACCGCCAAAGTACGCCGGGTCATCGGAGTTCACTGTGACCTTCACCCCACGCTCGAGCATGTCGAGAATGTTGTGCTGGGACATGTGGTCAAACACGCACAGCTTGGTGTTGGACAGTGGGCAGACGGTCAACGGAATCTGCTCATCGATAATCCGCTGCATCAGGCGCTCGTCTTCGATAGCTCGCACGCCATGGTCGATGCGCTGGATCTTCAGCAGGTCGATGGCTTCCCAGATGTACTCCGGCGGGCCTTCTTCACCGGCGTGGGCGACGGTCAGGAAACCTTCGTGACGGGCACGGTCGAACACTCGCTGGAACTTGCTCGGCGGGTGGCCCATCTCGGAACTGTCGAGGCCGACAGCGACAAACGCGTCACGGAATGGCAGCGCCTGGGTCAGGGTTTTCTCGGCTTCTTCTTCGCTCAGGTGGCGCAGGAAGCTGAGGATCAGGCCGCTGGTGATGCCCAGTTGCTGCTCGCCGTCTTTCAGCGCGCTGGCGATCCCGTTCAGTACCACTTCGAAGGGCACGCCGCGGTCGGTGTGGGTCTGCGGGTCGAAGAAGGGTTCGGTGTGAATCACGTTCTGCGCCTTGCAGCGCAACAGGTAGGCCCAGGTCAGGTCGTAGAAGTCCTGCGAGGTGCGCAGCACATCGGCGCCCTGGTAATACAGGTCGAGGAACTCTTGCAGGTTGTTGAAGGCATAGGCCTTGCGCAGGGTCTCGACGTCGTCCCAGGGCAGGACGATCTTGTTGCGTTCGGCCAGGGCGAACAGCAACTCGGGCTCCAGCGAGCCCTCCAGGTGCAGGTGCAGTTCAGCCTTGGGCAGGGCGTTCAGCCAATCGTACATGTGCGGTTCTCATCAGGTGCTTATGGCGCGCATTCTACAGATGCCCGTGCAAACATTGAGTAAAACCTGACCAAGCGGTTCAGCCCGGGACCTGTGGCAGCACGCTTGCTCCCACAGGGGGCGAGGGGTTACTTCGGCATCTCGGCCTGCATGCCTTCGACGTAGTAGTTCATCGACGCCAGTTCGGCATTGCTCGCGCTTGCGCCCGCCGGGATTTTTTCGCTGCCGGCCTGGTCTTTGATCGGACCGGTGAACGGATGGAACGCGCCGCTCTTGATGTCGGCGATGATCTGCTCGGCTTCGCTTTTCACTGCTGCGGGCACCAGGTCGCTGATCGGCAGTTGAACGGTGCCCTCTTTCAGTCCACCCCAGTAATCCTGGGACTTCCAGCTGTGATCGATGACGCTTTGCGTGGCCTGGATGTAGTGCGGGCCCCAGTCGTTGACGATCGAGGTGAGCACCGCTTTGGGGCCGAAGTGGGCCATGTCCGAGGCGTAGCCCACGGCATACACACCGCGCCGTTCGGCGGCCTGGATCGGCGCCGGGCTGTCGGTGTGCTGGAACACCACGTCGACGCCCTGGTCGATCAGGGCGTTGGCGGCGTCGGCTTCCTTGCCCGGATCGAACCAGGAATTGACCCACACCACTTTGATCTCGGTGCCGGGGTTGTATTTGTTCAGGGCCAGTTGGATGGCGTTGATGTCGCGAATGACCTCGGGGATCGGGAAGGAGGCGACGTAGCCGATCTTTTTGCTCTTGGTCATCTTCGCTGCGAGAAAACCGCCGACGTAGCGTCCCTCATAAGTACGGGCCAGGTAGGTGCCGAGGTTCTTGTCCTGCTTGTAGCCGGTGGCGTGTTCGAACGTCACCTGGGGAAATTGCCGGGCGACTTTCAGGGTCGGGTTCATGTAGCCGAAGGAGGTGGTGAAGATCAGGTCGTATTGCTCCTTGGCCATGTTGCGGATCACCCGCTCGGCGTCCGCACCTTCGGCGACGTTCTCCACGTAGCGGGTGCTGATCTGTTCGCCGAATTTCTCCACCAGCGCCTTGCGCCCCTGCTCATGCTGATAGGTCCAGCCGTGATCGCCGATCGGGCCGATGTAGACGAAGCCGACTTTCAGCGGATCGGCCGCACTGGCGGTCAGGCTGGCGCCCAGACCAAGGGCGGTGACGACGGCGCAAAGCAGCGTGTGCAACGGACGTTTGTGCATGGATGGAGCTCCAGGGTGTTTTGGGGTTGGCCAGGTCAATGCAAATTACTGACCAACAGGACAACTAATGCCGTCCAACCCATCGCGGGCAAGCCTTGCTCCTACGGGTTAATCATCGTGCAGGCGTCGGGAAGGCCAAAAAAGTGCGCCCCGCGCACCAACTGCCATGCAACGGTGCGCTAAGGTTCAACGGAACATGGGCGTGACGTTGCAGTCAGTCACTCATCGCCAAGGCTTTGCTGGCTTCGGTACACGGGACCGTAATGCTCACCTTCCTCAAGCAAGAAAAGGTTCTCCTGCTGGCGCTGCTGGCAGCATTCGCCGCCTTTCCCCTGGAACACTGGTTGCTGCACAGCGGGCAGGTGATCGCGCTGGCCGGCGGCATGGCGCTGATAGCCTTTATCGTGATGGCCTCGATGCGTGTCGCCCATCACGCCGAACTGCTGGCGGAAAAAGTCGGTGATCCCTACGGCACCATGATCCTGACGCTGGCGGCGGTGCTGGTGGAGGTGGTGATCCTGGCGATCATGATGAGCAACGAGGCCTCGCCGACCCTGGTGCGCGACACCATCTACTCGGCGGTGATGCTCGACATCAATGGCATCCTCGGCCTGTCCGCGTTGATGGGCGGGATCAAGCATGGCGAGCAGTCCTACAACGATGACTCGGCGCGCACCTACAGCGTGATGATTCTCACGGCGATGGGCGTGTCCATGGTGGTGCCGGAGTTCATTCCCAAAGCTGACTGGAAGATCTACTCGGCCTTCACCATCGGCGCGATGGTGGTGCTCTACACCCTGTTCCTGCGTATGCAGGTCGGTCCCCACAGTTATTTTTTCAGCTACAGCTACCCGCAAAAACGCCGCAGGAAGGAGCCCGAACAGGAGTAAACGGCGATCAGTCTCGGGCTGTCCATTGGTACCCTGGTATTTGGCGTGGTGGTGATCGGCGCGTTGGCCGAGGTGATGTCCAAGACGCTTGACCTGGGCCTGGAGGGGACGGGCGCTCCGCCGGTGTTGACGGCGATCGTGGTGGCGGCGATTTCCGCGGCGCCGGAGATCCTTACGGCCTTGCGCGCGGCCTTGGCCAACCGCATGCAGTCGGTGGTCAACATTGCGTTGGGGGCGTCGTTGTCGACGGTGATTCTGACGGTGCCGGTGATGGAAGCCATGGCGCTGTACACCGGCCAGCCGTTTCAGATGGCCATGACGCCAGTGCAGACCGTGATGGTGTTCATCACCCTGATCGTCAGTGCGATCAACCTCAACGATGGCGAAACCAACGCCATCGAAGGG
This sequence comes from Pseudomonas sp. Irchel 3H3, assembly GCF_900187635.1. Classification (NCBI taxonomy): domain Bacteria; kingdom Pseudomonadati; phylum Pseudomonadota; class Gammaproteobacteria; order Pseudomonadales; family Pseudomonadaceae; genus Pseudomonas; species Pseudomonas sp. Irchel 3H3. The sequence continues at coordinate 61,748 of NZ_FYEC01000024.1, forward strand.
ATGACTCACTTTGTACTGTTTGCGACCTTCATTATGTTGTCGTTGTTGGGGCTCTAGCGGCTGCGCTGGCGCGCCAGCGCAGCGCTCAGGTCAGACCCCGCTGATCAACTGCCGAGCCGCCTGGCTGTGGTCGGCAATCAAACCCTTCAGGTCCAATCCTTCAACCTGGCCGTCGATCACCCGCCACTTGCCACCGACCATTACCCGATCCGCCCGATCGGCACCGCACAGCAGCAACGCCGAGATGGGGTCATGGCTGCCGGAGAAGCGCAGCTCATCGAGTTTGAACAAGGCCAGGTCGGCCTGTTTGCCCACGGCCAGCTCGCCAATGTCGCTGCGTCCCAACAGTTTTGCCGAGCCCTGGGTGGCCCAGCCCAGCACGCCCTCTGGGGTGATTTTTTCGGCGCCGTAGCGCAGGCGTTGGATGTACAGCGCCTGGCGGGTTTCGAGGATCATGTTCGAGGCATCGTTGGACGCCGAACCGTCGACCCCAAGACCCACCGGCGCGCCGGCGGCGATCAGGTCCAGGGTCGGGCAGATGCCCGAGGCCAGGCGCATGTTCGAGCTTGGGCAATGGCAGATGCCGGTGCCGGCCGCGCCGAGGCGGGCGATTTCATCGGGGTTGAAGTGAATGCCGTGGGCCAGCCAGGTGCGCGGGCCAAGCCAGCCGACGCTGTCCAGGTAGTCCACGGTACGCAGGCCGAAGCGCTGCAGGCAGAAGTCTTCCTCGTCGAGGGTTTCGGCCAGGTGGGTGTGCAGGCGCACGTCCAGTCGGTTGGCCAGGGCAGCGCTGGCGGACATGATCTCCGGCGTCACCGAGAACGGCGAGCAGGGCGCCAGGGCGATCTGGATCTGTGCGCCGGCACCGCGCTCGTGGTATTCGGCGATCAGCCGCTGGCTATCGGCGAGGATCACTTCGCCTTCCTGCACCGTCTGCTGTGGCGGCAGGCCACCGTCTTTTTCACCAAGGCTCATCGAACCCCGGGTGAGCATGGCGCGCATGCCCAGTTCACGGACGCTCTCGACCTGCACGTCAATGGCATTTTCCAGGCCGTCGGGGAACAGGTAGTGGTGGTCGGCGGCCGTGGTGCAACCCGACAGCAGCAATTCAGCCAGGGCGACCTTGGTGGCCAGCGCGAGTTTTTCCGGGGTCAGGCGTGCCCAGACCGGGTACAGGGTTTTCAGCCAAGGGAACAACGGCTGGTTGACCACCGGGGCCCAGGCGCGGGTCAGGGTCTGATAGAAGTGATGGTGAGTGTTGATCAGCCCCGGCAGGATCACATGCTCGCGGGCGTCGAAGACGTGTCCACAGGGTGTCGCCGGTTGCTGTCCTTGCTTGAGCACTTCGACGATAACGCCGTCTTGCAGCACCAGGCCGCCACGGGCGTCGAGCTCGTTGGCCGTGAAGATGGCGAGAGGGTTTTTTAACCAGGTACGGGTCGCAGGCATTTGCCGGCTCCTCTGAAAGTTGGGTTCAGGTTCGCCAGCTCAGTGTTGCCCTGTCTGCTGATCCAGGTTCGTCGCGGAGACGAGGTGCCGAGTTTACTCAGGTTGTGCCGCGGTAGCAAAAGATCGCCGCCGGCGGCAGTTGCCACGCGATAGGCGGCGATCTTCATGGCCTTACCAGGGAATGGTTTCGCCCTTGTAGTTGATGAAGTGATGCCCGCCCCGGCCGGCATAGGCATTGACCTGGTCCACCAGGCCACGGGTGCTGGTCTCGACATCGAGGTCGGCGCCTTCACCGCCCATGTCGGTTTTCACCCAGCCAGGATGTAGGGACAGCACGGTGGGGCGCTGTTCGCCCAACTGGCTGACGAAGCTGTTGGTCATCGAGTTCAGCGCGGCCTTGCTGGCCTTGTACAGGGCCAGCTCCGGTGCGTCCGGCATGGTCACGCTGCCGAGCACCGAACTCATGAACGCCAGCACCCCGCTGCCTGGACGCAGTTGTTCGACAAAACGCTGGGCCAGGTTGATCGGTGCCACGGCATTGGTGAAGAACAACTGGCCGACCTCGGCCAGGGTCGCGCCGCCGGGTGTCTGCACCTCCGGGCCCTTGACCCCGGCGTTGACGAACAGCAGGTCAAATACCTGGCCCTTGAGTTGCTGGCTGAGGGCGAGCACGGCGGCCTGGTCGTCCATGTCCAGTTGTTCGATCTGCACCTTGCCCAGGGCTTGCAGCGCCTGGGCGTTCTGTGGATTACGGACGGTGGCGGTGACCTGCCAGCCGTCGGCCAACAGGGTTTTCACCAGCCCGAGGCCCAAGCCGCGGGAGGCGCCGATGATCAGCGCGGTTTTTGCCGTAGACATGAGTGGCTTCCTGGAAAAAGAGGGTCATGGGTTCAGTGGACAGTGTTGTCCAAGCCGTTGTTGCAATTCACTGCGCAATTCACCGAGTTCGGCGATGCGGGTTTCGATCAATGCCAGCTTCTCCTGGAGCAAGCGGGCGACCGCTTGTTCCGGATCCTTGGCCTGCCAGAGCGCGGCGACGCTGCTGCCGATTTCATTCAGGGTGAAACCCAGGCGTTGGGCAGTCTTGATGTAGAGCACCAGTTGCACCATGTCGGCCGGGTATTCGCGGTACCCGTTGGCGCTACGCTGGGCGGCGATCAGCCCACGCTGCTCATAGAAGCGCAGGGTATCGCGGCTGACGGCACTGGCCTGGGCTAATTCACCGATGCGCATGTTCGCGACTCCTGGGGGGGGCTTGACCCTTGAGCATACTCCAGGGTTTAGCCTGGGTGCTCCCTGTATAAACGGAGTATTCGCCATGTGGACCCCGGAACAGTATCGCCGACTGGTGCGCAGCAGTGCCTGGTATGACCTGATCGTAATGGCGGCGTTTGTCACGCCCTGGAGTTTTACCGCGTTGCACGGCCTGCTCTCCGGCTTGAGTCAGGCGCTCGACTTGCCCGGTGAATTACCGGCCTTTGCGCCGGCGCACATGCTGATGGCCAATCTGCTGGGGTCGATTGTCTGCGTTTGGTCGGTGCTGCGGATCCGCGATCCGCAGGCGGTGTACGGCCGCTATGACGCGGCCGGACGGTTTCTGTTTGCCACCTGGCAGGCCTATGCCTTGCTGCAGGGCGCAACCGGGTTGCTGGTGCTGTTCCTGGTGTTTGAACTGGCGTGGGGCATTGCCCAGGTCTTGCCCGTCAGGCAGACATCGCCAGCCGGCCCGCTTACGCAGGCTCCTGTGGCCTGAGCACTAATGCCCGGCCTGCCACGGCTGCCCCAGCGACATCGGCGCATACAGGCGTGTGCGCACGGCGTCGCGTGACAGCAGCACCAGCACCAGGATGGTCGCCACATAGGGCAGCATCGCCAGCAAGCTGGAGGGGATGGCCAGTCCCAGGCCCTGGGCGACCAGATGGACGATGCTCGCCAGCCCGAACAGGTAGGCCCCCAGCAACAGGCGCCAGACGCGCCAACTGGCGAATACCACCAGCGCCAGGGCGATCCAGCCGCGTCCGGCGCTCATGTTTTCCGCCCACATCGGCGTGTAGGCCAGCGACAGATAAGCCCCGGCCAACCCGGCCATGGCGCCGCCGAACAACACCGCCAGGGTCCGCACCCACAGCACCGGGATGCCCATGGCGCTGGCGGCGTCGGGGTTCTCGCCGACGGCCTGGATGATCAGTCCCACCCGGCTTTTGAGCAGCACCCAGGCCACCACGGCAAACAGGGCAAACGACAGGTACACCAGCAGGTCCTGGGCAAACAGCATGCGCCCGATCAGTGGGATCTCGCTGAGCCAGGCAATGGCTACCGGTTCGAACCCGGCCAGGGGTTTGCCGACCCACGCCGCGCCGACGAATGTCGACAGGCCGACGCCAAAGATCGTCAGGGCCAACCCCGTGGCCACCTGGTTGGCATTGAACACCAGTGCCACCAAGGCAAACAGCGCCGACAGCAGCATGCCGGCGGCCATCGCCAGCAGCACGCCGAGCCACAGCTGGCCACTGTTCAGGGCGACGATGAAGCCGATCACCGCGCCAAACAGCATCATGCCTTCCTGGCCGAGATTGAGGACCCCGGTTTTTTCACAGATCAGTTCACCCAGCGCCACCAGCAACAGCGGTGTGCCGCAGCGGACCATGGCGTAGAAAATATTGCCCAGCAGATCGATATCCATCACAGCGCTCCTGCTTGCACGTGGGTCACCGGGTCACGCCGCATCCAGCGCAGGTTCAGCCGGGGTCGATAGAGGATCAACACATCACAGGCCAGGAGGAAAAACAGCATCATCCCCTGGAACAGCTGGGTGATGGCTGGTGGCAGGTTCATGCTCATCTGCGCGCTCTCGCCGCCGAGGTACAGCAGCGCCATCAGCAGGCTGGCAAACAGGATGCCGATGGGGTTGAGCCGACCGAGAAAGGCCACCGTGATCGCGGCATAGCCATAGCCCGGCGACACTTGCGGCACCAGTTGGCCGATCGGGCCGCTGACTTCGCAGACCCCGGCCAACCCGGCCAGCCCTCCGCTGATCAGCAGCGCCAACCAGACCAGGCGCTTGTGGCGAAAGCCGACGAAGGCTGCTGCGCGTTTGTCCAGGCCGAGCACCTTGATCTGAAACCCGATAAAACTTTTCTGCAGCAGCACCCACACCGCCACCAATGCCAGCAGGGCGAAATACACCCCGGCGTGCACCCGGCCATCTGCGGTGAGCAACGGCAAGCGACTGGCCTCGCCGAACATTGCCGACTCGGGAAAGTTGAAGCCCGCCGGGTCCTTCAAGGGTCCGTGCACGCAGAACAGCAACAGGTTCAGGGCGATGTAATTGAGCATGATGCTGGTGAGGATTTCGTTGGCGTTGAAGCGCGTGCGCAGCCAGGCGGTGAGCCCCGCCCATAGCGCGCCAGCGAGGGTCCCGGTACTCAGGACCAATACCAGCGCCCAGCGGCTTTGCCAGTCGATGAGGTGCACCGCCACGGCGCTGCCCGCCAAGGCGCCGAGCAGCAATTGGCCTTCGGCGCCGATGTTCCAGATGCGCGCTTGATACGCCACCGCCAGGCCCAGCGCGCAGAGCAGGATGGGCAAGGCCTTGACCAGCAGTTCGCTGACGCCATAACCGTCGCTGATCGGCGCGATCAGCAGGGTGTGCAAGGTCAGCAGTGGGTCATGACCCAAGGCGATGAACAGCAGCGAACCGCAACCCAGGGTCAGGGCGGCGGCCAGCAAGGGCGAGCACCAGAGCATCAGGCGCGAATGCTGGCCACGGGGTTCTAGGGAAAGCAGCATGGGGGAAACTCCGTCAAGCCAGCACAGGTGCGAGTGAGTGAGGGGTGTCGAATTGGCCGGCCATCCAGGCGCCGACTTCGCTCAGGGTGGTGCCCGCCGTTGCTTGTTGCGCCGACAAGCGCCCGCCACACAGGGCGGCCAGGCGGTCGCTGATGTGCAGCAGCTCGTCGAGGTCTTCGGAGATCACCAGGATCGCCGCCCCGGCATCGCGCAGGGCAATCAGCGCGCGGTGAATGGTCGCCGCCGCGCCGACATCCACCCCCCAGGTCGGGTGAGCGGCGACCAACAGGCGCGGCTGCTGGAGGATCTCGCGACCGAGGATGAATTTCTGCAGGTTGCCGCCGGACAGACTGCGGGCCGCAGCCTGGGCACCCGCGGCCTTGACCGCGAAGCGCTGGATGATGGTCTCGGCCAGCGCCACGACCTTGGCGCGCTGGATCAGCCCATGGCTCACCAGGCCCTGTTGGAAGGCCGTGAGCAGGGCGTTGTCGGCCAGGCTCAACTCCGGCACCGCCGCATGCCCGAGGCGTTCGGCCGGGACAAAAGCCAAGCCCAGCCGCCGCCGCGCATCGGGCGGCAAGTCGGCCACCGCTTGGCCCGCGAAAGCGATGCGCGAGGCGTCCTGGCGCGGCAGGCGCTGCTCGCCGCTGAGCAGGGCCAGCAACTCGTCCTGACCATTGCCAGCCACCCCGGCAATGCCGACCACCTCACCGCTGCGCACCTGCAGGTCAATGTCGTGCAGCGAGCAGCCGAACGGGTCCGGGTTGGCCCACGACAGACCGCTGACCTTGAGGAGCGGCGCGCCGCCACTGGCCTTGGGGTAGTCGGCGAGCCACTGCGCGGCGTCACCGACCATTAGCTGCGCCAGTTGCTGATCGGAACATTCCGCGGGCCGGCAATGCCCGGCCACGCGGCCGCCGCGCAGGACGGTGGCGCTGTGGCAAAGGGCGCGCACTTCTGCGAGTTTGTGGCTGATGAATAGAATGCTACAGCCCTCGCTGGCCAGGCGGCGCAGGGTGACGAACAGTTCATCGGCCTCCTGCGGGGTCAGCACCGAGGTCGGCTCGTCGAGGATCAACAAACGAATGTCCTGCATCAGGCAGCGCACGATCTCGACCCGCTGGCGCTCGCCAATCGACAGGCTGTGGACCAGGCGTTGCGGCTCCAGTACCAGGCCGTAGCGCTGCGCCACTTCGCGGATTTTCGGCGCCAGGGCCTGTGGCGCCCCGGCTGCCGCGCCCATGGCCAAGGCGATGTTCTGCGCCACCGTGAGGGTTTCGAACAGGGAAAAATGCTGGAACACCATGCCGATGCCCAGGCTGCGGGCCTGGGCCGGATTGCGCAGGCTGACGCGCTGGCCTTGCCAGTGCATGTCCCCCGAGTCGGCGTGGGTGACCCCGTAGATGATCTTCATCAGGGTACTTTTGCCAGCGCCGTTTTCACCGAGCAGGGCGTGGATTTCGCCGGGTTGAATGCACAGGTCGATGCCATCGTTGGCCAGGCAGCCGGGGTATCGCTTGCTGATGCCGTGCAGTTGCAGGCGTGGCGTTGGAGCGGGGATCAGGACGGGGTTTGGCATCACAGGCTCGGGTCGTTGAACGAGATGCCTGTGGCAAAGCAATTTCCTGGCCATTGAGTCAGGAAAGTCCTGAAGGGCACGGTGAGCCGGGTTCTGTGGAAAACATCGAGCGGGTGCGGCTGGCGGAGCAGGCACCACTTCGGGGCGCTCCTGGAGGTCGTGGTGCAGTAACGTCCGGAAAATAATTGGTTAAAAAATGATCATCAACCTGCGACCTATGCCAGCTATGCCACTGCGCCAGTCATGAACGGGTTATCCACAGGTTGCTCCACAGTATTTGTGCGCAAGCCAAAGAACCGGGCATAAGCACCATGGGCCTTTGTTCTAAAGCTGCTAAAGCGCTCTAAGCAATTGTTTTGCAGTGTAAATGACCTGTAGAACAGGCAATTGGATGAAAACTGATCAATGCCCGCAAAGCCACGTGACAGAAGGGTTACAGCGCTATGTACTCAGGTTATCCACAGTCGGGTGCACAGCGCTTGTGGGCAAGTGTCAGCCTGCCGGTTATGCCCCAAAGCATTGCAGTCGGGCTGTACATAAAATAACCAGCGTTCAGCGCTGCAGCAAAATCCGCCCGCGGCTCAGGCCCGCCAGTTGCGCCTGCAAGGTGTCGATCTGTTGTTCGGCCACGGCCAACTGCAGGTGCACGCCATTGCCAGTGAACTGTTCCTCCACCACCAGGCCACCGGACTCGGCGACCCGTAACTTGACCAGCGCCAGTTCACTGAACGCACAGTCGCAAGCGATCGGCACGCGGCTGATCAATTCGATTTTTGCCGCGCCCTGCAGGCATTTGTTGGCGCTGCCGCCGTAGGCCCGGGCCAGGCCGCCAGTGCCCAGCTGGATGCCGCCGTACCAACGAATCACCAGTACCGCCACCTGGTCGCAGTCCTGGGCTTCGATCGCCGCCAGTATCGGCCGACCTGCGGTGCCGCCGGGTTCGCCGTCATCGCTGCTGCGGTATTGGTCGGCGAACTTCCAGGCCCAGCAGTTGTGTGACGCATTCAGGTCGCTGTGCTGTTCAAGGAAGAGCTGCGCCTCGGAGCTACTGGTGATCGGTGCCGCGAGGGCGATGAAGCGGCTTTTGCGAATCTCTTCGCGATAGTCGCAAAGGCCGGCAAGGGTAAAAGGCATGGTGACTGTCTTAGATAGCGGGAGTGAGGCCGCAGCCCTTGAGGATGATGCGGGTCAGATTGTTGCCGGCGTCTTCCATGTCCTGGCGGGTCAGCTTGCTGCGACCGGTGACGCGACAGATCTGGGTGGCGAAGTCGGCGTAGTGCTGGGTGCTGCCCCACAGCAGGAAGATCAGGTGCACCGGGTCGACGGGGTCCATCTTGCCGGCGTCGATCCAGGCCTGGAACACGCTGGCGCGCCCCTGGAACCACGCGCGGTAGTCCTGATTGAAGTACTCGCTCAGGCACTCGCCGCCGCTGATCACTTCCATGGCGAACACCCGCGAAGCCTGGGGGTGGCGGCGGGAGAACTCCATCTTGGCGCGGATGTAGCGGGTCAGCGCCTCGGCCGGATCGTCCTCGGCGGTGAGGGTGTTGAAGGTGCTGTCCCACAACTCGATGATGTTGCTCAGCACCCCGATGTACAGGCCGAGCTTGTTGGTGAAGTAGTAGTGCAGGTTGGCCTTGGGCAGGCCGGCATTCTGCGCAATGGTGTTCATGCTGGTGCCTTTGAAGCCGTGCCGGGCGAATTCCACTTCGGCGGCCTTGAGGATGGTCTCCTCGTTTTTCTGACGAATACGGCTGGCAGGTTTACCGCTGTGGGCTGGGACTTCAAAGGTCATGGACGTTTCCGGGCAGGTCAGTGGGGGCGCCAGTGCGTTGATAACGCACCCGCGGGCATCCGACAAGCCTTGGCGAGGTAAATGCCTGGTTTGCAGGGGCTCAACGCGTCGCTGCCAGGCTTTCAAGAAAGCTTTCCAGCACCAAATGCGGGCGCCGGCCCTTGCGCGTGACCGATGCCAGGCTCAGGTCATAAAAGCGTGAGCCTGGCTTGAGTGTCCGCAGGCGACCTTGCTGGACCCACAGGCTGGCGTAGTGATCGGGCAGGTAGCCGATGTAGCGCCCGGTCAGGATCAGGAACGCCATGCCTTCGCGATCGGAGGCGCTGGCGGTGCAATTGAGCGCCTGGTAGTGCGCCTGGATTTCGGCGGGCAGGCGGAACGTCGGGGCAATCGCGTCCTGGCTGTTGAGGCGTGCGTCGTCCAGTTGTTTATCGTCGACGTAGAACAGCGGGTGGCCGACTGCGCAGTAGAGCAGCGACCGTTCGCTGTACAGCGGTTGGTACTCCAGGCCCGACAAGGCACTGGCCTGGGGTACAACGCCGACGTGCAGGCGGCCGTCGAGCACACCCTGTTCGACTTCATTGGGCGCGATCATGCGGATCTGGATCTGCACATCCGGCCCGCGCTCCTTCAACTGAGCCAGGGCGTGGGTGATGCGCATGTGGGGCAGGGTGACCAGGTTATCGGTCAGGCCGATGGTCAACTCGCCGCGCAGGTGTTGGTGCAGGCCATTGACCTCGGTGCGAAAACTTTCCAGGGCACTTAATAGCTGCAAGGCCGACTGGTAGACCTCGCGACCTTCTTCGGTCAGGGAAAACCCGGCCCGGCCGCGCTGGCACAGGCGCAGGCCGAGGCGTTGCTCCAGATCGCTCATTTGTTGGCTGATGGCCGAACGACCGATCCCCAGCACGCTTTCCGCCGCCGAGAAGCCACCACACTCGACCACGCTGCGAAAGATCCGCAACAGGCGGATATCAAAGTCGCTGACTTGTGCCAGCGGATCGGGGCGGCGGCTGCTCATAGTTTAGTAACGGCCTGACTGAAGGTTAGAAAAGTTGGATTTCACCGACTTTATCGCCGTGGCAACTTAGCTGCAACAACGCTTTTAATCCCTACGCCGCTTATTGCATTGCGAGGTTTTGCCGATGAACCTGCCTGAAAACGCCCCGACGTCCCTGGCCAGCCAGCTCAAGCTCGATGCCCACTGGATGCCGTACACCGCCAACCGCAATTTCCAGCGTGACCCGCGCCTGATCGTGGGGGCTGAAGGTAGCTGGCTGATCGATGATAAGGGCCGTAGGGTCTATGACTCGCTGTCGGGCCTGTGGACCTGCGGCGCCGGGCACACCCGCAAGGAAATCCAGGAAGCGGTGGCCAAGCAATTGGGCACTCTCGACTACTCGCCGGGCTTCCAGTATGGGCATCCGCTGTCCTTCCAACTGGCCGAAAAAATCACCGACTTGACCCCGGGTAACCTGAACCACGTGTTCTTCACCGACTCGGGTTCCGAGTGTGCCGACACCGCGGTGAAAATGGTGCGTGCCTACTGGCGCCTGAAAGGCCAGGCGACCAAGACCAAAATGATCGGACGTGCCCGTGGTTACCACGGGGTGAATATCGCCGGGACCAGCCTGGGTGGCGTCAACGGTAACCGTAAGCTGTTTGGCCAGGCGATGATGGATGTCGATCACCTGCCGCACACCTTGCTGGCCAGCAACGCTTATTCCCGTGGCATGCCCAAGGAAGGCGGTATCGCCCTGGCCGATGAACTGCTCAAGTTGATCGAACTGCATGACGCCTCGAACATCGCGGCGGTGTTCGTCGAGCCAATGGCCGGTTCCGCTGGCGTACTGGTGCCGCCAGAGGGCTACCTCAAGCGCCTGCGGGAAATCTGCGACCAGCACAATATCCTGCTGGTGTTCGATGAAGTAATCACCGGCTTTGGCCGTACCGGTTCGATGTTCGGTGCCGACAGCTTTGGCGTGACCCCGGACCTGATGTGCATCGCCAAGCAGGTCACCAACGGTGCGATTCCAATGGGCGCGGTGATTGCCAGCTCGGAGATCTACCAGACCTTCATGAACCAGGCGACTCCGGAATACGCGGTGGAATTCCCCCACGGCTATACCTATTCGGCCCACCCTGTGGCGTGCGCCGCAGGCCTGGCGGCACTCGACCTGCTGCAGAAGGAAAACCTGGTGCAGAGCGTGGCTGAAGTCGCACCGCATTTCGAGAATGCGCTGCACGGCCTCAAGGGCTCGAAGAACATCATCGACATCCGTAACTACGGCCTGGCCGGTGCAATCCAGATTGCCCCGCGCGACGGTGACGCCATCGTGCGTCCGTTCGAGGCTGGCATGGCCCTGTGGAAGGCTGGGTTCTACGTGCGCTTCGGTGGCGACACGCTGCAGTTCGGCCCAACGTTCAACAGCCAGCCAAAAGACCTCGATCGCCTGTTCGATGCGGTCGGCGAAGTGCTGAACAAGATCGACTGATTGCCCCCAAAACAGTAGGAGCCGAGCTTGCTCGCGATGGCGGATCGATAGACGCCATCGCCTTTGGGCTACGTGCCAACGTTATCTATATATAGAAGGCGTCCCTCGGCGGACGCCGGTGAACAGAATTCAGGAGCCCCGCATGAGCCTCATCCCGCATTTGATCAATGGTGAACTGGTGACCGACAACGGTCGCACCGCCGACGTGTTCAACCCGTCCACCGGTCAAGCGATCCATAAAGTGCCGTTGGCCAGCCGCGAAACCATCCAGCAGGCCATCGACGCCGCCAAGGCCGCGTTCCCGGCCTGGCGCAACACACCTGCGGCCAAGCGCGCCCAGGTGATGTTCCGCTTCAAGCAACTGCTGGAGCAGAACGAAGCGCGTATCTCGCAACTGATCAGCGAAGAGCACGGCAAGACTCTGGAAGACGCCGCCGGTGAACTGAAGCGCGGGATCGAGAACGTCGAGTTCGCCTGTGCCGCACCGGAAATCCTCAAGGGCGAGTACAGCCGTAACGTCGGCCCGAACATTGATGCCTGGTCGGACTTCCAGCCCCTGGGCGTGGTTGCCGGTATCACACCGTTCAACTTCCCGGCCATGGTGCCGCTGTGGATGTACCCGCTGGCGATCGTCTGCGGCAACTGCTTCATCCTCAAGCCGTCCGAGCGCGATCCGAGTTCCACCCTGCTGATTGCCCAGTTGTTGCTCGAAGCCGGTTTGCCAAAAGGCGTGATGAACGTGGTGCACGGCGACAAGTCGGCGGTGGATGCGCTGATCGAAGCGCCGGAAGTCAAAGCCTTGAGTTTCGTCGGGTCGACCCCGATTGCCGAGTACATCTATGCCGAAGGCACCAAGCGCGGCAAACGTGTGCAGGCGCTGGGCGGGGCGAAGAACCATGCGGTACTGATGCCGGATGCGGACCTGGACAACGCGGTCAGCGCGCTGATGGGGGCGGCGTATGGTTCGTGCGGCGAGCGTTGCATGGCGATCTCGGTGGCCGTGTGCGTGGGTGATCAAGTGGCCGATGCCCTGGTGGCCAAACTGGTGCCCCAGATCAAGGCACTGAAAATCGGTGCGGGCACTTCCTGCGGCCTGGACATGGGCCCACTGGTGACGGGCCAGGCGCGGGACAAAGTCAGCGGCTATGTCGATGACGGCGTGGCGGCTGGCGCCAAGCTGGTGGTCGATGGTCGCGGCCTGAGCGTGGCGGGGCATGAGGAAGGTTTCTTCCTGGGTGGCTGCCTGTTCGATAACGTCACACCGCAGATGCGCATCTATAAAGAAGAGATCTTCGGCCCGGTGTTGTGTGTGGTCCGGGTCAACAGCCTGGAAGAGGCGATGCAACTGATTAACGACCACGAGTACGGCAACGGCACCTGCATCTTCACCCGCGATGGGGAAGCGGCTCGCCTGTTCTGTGACGAGATCGAAGTGGGCATGGTCGGCGTCAACGTGCCGCTGCCGGTGCCGGTGGCGTATCACAGCTTTGGTGGCTGGAAACGCTCGCTGTTCGGCGACCTGCATGCCTATGGCCCGGACGGTGTGCGTTTCTACACGCGCCGCAAAGCCATTACCCAGCGCTGGCCACAGCGTGCAAGCCATGAAGCCTCGCAGTTCGCGTTTCCTAGCTTGTAACTCGCAAGCTAATGCGAAAAGGCCGCCCCAACGGGGCGGCCTTTGCGTTTTCAGGGGTTTTTTGACCTTTGTGACAGAAATATGAAAATAGCGGTTGACGGCAGATCTCAGGTGTCTATAATTCGCCCCACTTCCGGCGCAGTCGAAACGGAAAACTCCTTGGTAAACAATGAGTTACGCAGTTTTCGGCAGCAGGTTGCTTCAGTTCATCGAAGCACGAAAGGAGTTGAAAAAGAGGTGTTGACAGCAGCGTGTAACGCTGTAGAATTCGCCTCCCGCTACCGAGTGATCGGAAGCGCAAGTGGTTGAAGTTGTTGAGGA
>NZ_FYEC01000036.1:0-47420 GCF_900187635.1 Pseudomonas sp. Irchel 3H3
AGTGATCAGGTCGGCTTTAAGGCCGCCTCGCTTTGTTTTTGATCCTGGGCGCCCCGTTAACCACGCTGGCCGTACTTCGATATTGATTTGGGGGGTAAACCGGCAGGACGCCGGTTTAGCCGCACTGGGCCAGGGAGGGCCCATTGCGGCGGCCCCCCAAATCAATGTCGGAGTACGGGCATGCCGAGCCTAAGCGAGGCACCGAGTGGTGGGGTAAGAGCGTTTTGCTTACTTTTGGGCTCCTCCAAAAGTGAGCCGCTGTAAAAGCGGAACCATAGGAGGCCGTTACCGAAGAAATGGATATGTACCCGGTCTAATCCAACACCCCAGAGGCCGCCACGCGAGCAAGCTCCCTCGCCACAGGCCGCTACAACGTTGTGTAGATACCTATGCCGCGATGGGTCTAAACGCGTAGTCCATCGCGGACAAGCCTTGCTCCTACCGAAAAGGGTCGCTCAGGGCGCCGGGGTTTTGCCCAGCATCCACACCAGCCCGCTGGCCTTGGCGCGTTCATGGCACAACCCCAGCACCTGGCGGCGCTCGTCGTTGTCCATCCGGCTCCAGCGGGTAATTTCGCCGACAGTACGCTGGCAACCGGTGCAGATGTCCTGCTCGTCCAGCGCGCAAATATTCACGCAGGGCGACATCACGGGTCTTTCAGGGGTAGTCATGGTTCCTGCTCGACCAAGTCCACGGCATACCGCTGGGAGCGATGCACATAGTGTGCGGCAGAGGCTTGGAGCATCTTTATCTGCGGCTCGGTCAGCTCGCGCACCACTTTGCCAGGCGAGCCCATGACCAGAGAACCATCAGGGATCTGCTTGTTTTCGCCGATCAGCGAGTTGGCGCCGATGATGCAGTTCTTGCCGATCTTCGCCCCATTGAGGATCACCGCGTTAATCCCGATCAGGCTGTTGTCGCCCACCGTGCAGCCGTGGAGCATGGCGTTGTGGCCGATGGTAACCCCGGTACCGAGGGTCAGCGGGTAGCCCATGTCGGTGTGCATCACGGTACCGTCCTGCACATTGCTGTTCTTGCCGATCAGGATCAGCTCATTGTCCCCGCGCAAGACCGCGTTGAACCAGACACTGGCGCCCTCTTCCAACTTGACCTTGCCAATCAGCACGGCGTTCGGTGCAACCCAGCTCTGCGGGTGGGTCTCGACACGGGCGTCGCCCAGGCGGTATTTCATCGTTGTTATCCTCATGGCTCAGGCAGCCGCGGGTAAATGCCGGATGGCGTCAGGTATTGATAAAGCTCTTGGGAGGTTGATGCAGGCTGATCTTCGCGTCATAGAGCAGATTGATCAACTCGACAATCATGATCGCGGTCAGGCCCCAGATCTTGTATTCGCCATAACGGTAACTCGGCACATACCAACTGCGCCCCTGATAATCGATGCGGTGCGTGTGTTCACGTGGGTCAGTGCGAAAGAACTCCAGCGGCACACTGAACACTGCGGCAATTTCCGCATCGTTGGCGCGGTACTCGACGAAGTCCGGAATCACCGCCACATAGGGCGTGACCTTGATTCCGTGCAGCGAGATCAGCGGACTCAGGGGCCCAATCACTTCCACCAACCCCGGCGGCAGGCCGATTTCCTCTTCGGCTTCGCGCAGGGCGGTGAACACCAGGTCCGGGTCTTCGGGATCGCGCCGCCCGCCAGGGAAGGCCACTTCACCGCCATGGGTCGAGAGCCCGCTGGCGCGCAGGGTCAGAACCAGTTCCGGTTCGTCACTGCGGGTGATGGGCACGAGCACTGCAGCTTCAGGGAAACGTCGGTCGGTTTCCAGCGTACGTGGCGTGTGATTGCTTACCCGGTGCAGTAGCTCGTCCAGCATGAGTGCTCTCGATCTGTTGGCTACCTTGCATCATGCACCAAACCTACAGGCCGCCCAACCCCCGGGCTGCAGCATGTCGCTAAACGACAACTTGCCGACAGACACTGTGGCACGCCAAGATAGGCGCGGCCTATTCGGAAGACCCAGCATGAAATTCTGCAGCCAGTGCGGTAACCCAGTAACGCAACGTATCCCCGAAGGCGATTCGCGCCTGCGGTTTGTCTGCGACAGCTGTCAGACCATTCACTACCAGAACCCCAACATCGTCGCCGGCTGCCTGCCAACCTGGGGCACCCAGGTGCTGCTGTGCCGTCGCGCCATAGAACCACGCCGGGGTTACTGGACCCTGCCGGCCGGTTTCATGGAGAACGGCGAGACCGTCGAACAGGCGGCCGTGCGCGAAACTGCCGAGGAAGCCTGCGCACGGGTGCGCAACCTGAACATCTACACGCTGATCGATGTACCGCACATCAGCCAGGTCCACGTATTCTTTCGCGCCGAACTGGTCGACCTGGACTTTGCCGCAGGCGAAGAAAGCCTGGAAGTGCGGCTTTTCGAGGAAGCGGACATCCCTTGGTCAGAGCTGGCTTTCCGCACGGTGGGCCGTACCCTAGAATGCTACTTCGCTGACCGCTTGCGGGGGGATTACCCGGTGCGCAGCGAGTCCATTCCTCCGCTTGCTCAGCCTGCGATCACTTAAACAACAAAAAGTACGCCGTACTCTCAGGGATATCGTTTTAATGCGCTGGTTGCTCGCGTTCCTCTGCCTGTCGTTCGCTGTCGTTTCCCAGGCTTCCAGCGTGGAAACCCTGGACGGCAAAATCGTCGAAAAAGTCCTGGTGCTCAAATCCGCCCGTCAGTTGCAACTGATCAATGACGGTAAGCCCATCAAGACCTACCGCATCTCATTGGGCCGCAACCCCAAGGGCCAAAAGCTCATGGAAGGCGACCGACGCACCCCCGAAGGCCTGTACTGGCTGGACTGGCGCAAAGTCAGCGAGCGCTTCAACCTGGCCATGCACATCTCCTACCCGAATATCAGCGACGCTGCGCGCTCACGCCGCGAGGGCGTGGCCCCAGGCGGCATGATCATGATTCACGGCACCCCGGACACCGAAGAAAACCCCGAAGACCTGTTCCACACCCTGGACTGGACCGACGGCTGCGTCGCCATGCGTAACGTCGACATGCGCGAAGTCTGGGGCCTGGTGCCCGATGGCACGATGATCGAAATCCGGCCCTGAAGGGCCTATATGCCCACAAAGCCAAGATCAAAAGATCGTCGCCTACGGCATCTCCTGCCGGGCAACAAAAAACCCGCTGAAATCGCTTTCAGCGGGTTTTTTGTTTGAGCGGCGGGAAGTTTAGAACGCCTCCAACCGCCACACCTCATAAGCCGGCGTCTCATAGGGATGGCTCTGCTTCAGGGCCATCACCACCGAACGAATCAACTCATCAGCCACTACCAGCTCAACCTTCCATTCCTCGACCTGCTCCACCTGACCAGTCTGCCCG
This sequence comes from Pseudomonas sp. Irchel 3H3, assembly GCF_900187635.1. Lineage (NCBI taxonomy): Bacteria > Pseudomonadati > Pseudomonadota > Gammaproteobacteria > Pseudomonadales > Pseudomonadaceae > Pseudomonas > Pseudomonas sp. Irchel 3H3. Next base: position 3,357 of record NZ_FYEC01000036.1, read on the forward strand.
AGGAACGGCTGGCTGCCGTCCAACGGGCGAAACTGACCCAGGCCAAGCACCTGCCACGAACACTGGTCATAAGCGCCGATCCGCCCGCCACCGGCAGCGAACACCGCACTCTTGACCACCTCGACGTGACTGGCCGGAACAAAAAAGCTGAGCTTGTACACAGCTGCTAGTTCACCCACACGCGAGCATTACGGAACATGCGCATCCACGGTGCATCTTCGTTCCACTCTTCCGAGCGCCACGAGTTCTGCACAGCGCGGAATACCCGCTCCGGGTGCGGCATCATGATGGTCACGCGACCGTCACGACTGGTCAAACCGGTGATCCCACGCGGCGAACCGTTCGGGTTGGCCGGGTAGCTCTCGGTAACCTTGCCGTGGTTGTCGACGAAACGCATCGCCACGCAACCCGACAGATCCGCTTCCAGCAACGCCTCTTCGCTGGAGAACTCGGCATGACCTTCGCCGTGGGCAATGGCGATCGGCATGCGCGAACCGGCCATGCCTTGCAGGAAGATCGAGTTCGACTCCTGGACCTGGACCATGGCCACACGGGCTTCGAACTGCTCGGAACGGTTACGCACGAAGTGCGGCCAGAATTCGCTGCCCGGGATCAGCTCGTGCAGGTTGGACATCATCTGGCAACCGTTGCACACCCCGAGGGTGAAGCTGTCGTTACGCTCGAAGAAGCTCTGGAACGCATCGCGGGCGCGGCTGTTGAACAGGGCCGACTTGGCCCAGCCTTCACCGGCACCCAGGACGTCGCCGTAGGAGAAACCACCGCAAGCCACCAGGCCCTTGAACTCGTTCAGGTCGACGCGGCCGGCCAGAATGTCGCTCATGTGCACGTCGATCGCGCTGAAACCGGCACGATCGAACGCTGCCGCCATTTCCACCTGGCCGTTGACGCCCTGCTCACGCAGTACGGCAACTTGTGGGCGAATGCCTTTCTTGATGTAAGGCGCGGCGATGTCCTGGTTGACGTCGAAGCTGAGCTTGACGCTCAGGCCCGGGTTGTCTTCCTCCAGCAGCACGTCGAACTCTTGTTCGGCGCAGTCGGCGTTGTCACGCAGGCGCTGGATCTGGTAGCTGGTCTCGGCCCACTGGCGTTGCAGCAGTCGACGCTGGCCTTCGAACACGGTGTCACCGTTGAAGGTGATGTTGATCTCGCCGTTGTTCATTGGCTGGCCGATCACCGACACGCAGTCGCCCAGGCCCGCAGCGCTGAACTGCGCGAGGATGTCCGGGGTAGCGTCCTGGCGTACCTGGATCACCGCGCCCAGCTCTTCGTTGAACAGGATCGCGGCGATGTCGGCCGAGGTTTCCGCCAAACCGTCGAGGTTGAGGCTCAGGCCGCAGTGGCCGGCAAACGCCATTTCCACGGTGCTGGTCAACAGGCCACCGTCGGAACGGTCGTGGTAAGCCAGCAAGTGACCGTCGGCGTTGAGGCCCTGGATCACCGCGAAGAAGGCTTTCAGGTCTTCGGCGTCGTCGACGTCCGGAGCCTGGCTGCCGAGCTTGCCGTGCACCTGGGCCAGGATCGAGGCGCCCATGCGGTTCTGGCCACGACCCAGGTCGATCAGGATCAGGTCGGTGGTGCCCTTGTCCATGCGCAGTTGCGGGGTCAGGGTCTGACGGATGTCGGTCACTGGGGCAAAGCCGGTGACGATCAGCGACATCGGCGAGGTCACGGTCTTGTCGACGCCCTCGTCGTTCCAGCGAGTGGCCATGGACATCGAGTCCTTGCCCACTGGAATGGTGATGCCCAACTCAGGGCACAGCTCCATACCGACCGCTTTCACGGTGTCGTACAGACGCGCGTCTTCGCCCGGGTGACCGGCAGCCGACATCCAGTTCGCCGACAACTTGATGTCGGAGAGCTTGGCGATGCGCGAAGCGGCGATGTTGGTCAGGGTTTCGCCGATGGCCATGCGGCCCGACGCCGGAGCGTCCAGCAGGGCCAGCGGAGTACGCTCGCCCATCGCCATGGCTTCACCGGTGTAGACGTCGAAGCTGGTGGCGGTCACGGCCACGTCAGCCACGGGTACCTGCCATGGGCCAACCATTTGGTCACGGGCCACGAGCCCGGTGATGGTGCGGTCGCCAATGGTGATCAGGAAGCTCTTGCTGGCCACGGCCGGGTGATGCAGGACGCGCTCGACACAGTCGGCGATGTTCAGGGTCGACGGATCGAAATCGTCACCCAGTTCGTTTTCCCGAACCACCGAACGGTGCATGCGCGGAGCCTTGCCCAGCAGCACTTCCAGTGGCATGTCCACCGGGCTGTTGCCGAAGTGGCTGTCAGTCACGGTCAGCTGTGGTTCGGCAGTGGCTTCGCCGACCACGGCAAACGGGCAGCGCTCACGTTCGCAGATAGCCTTGAAGCGCTCGAAGTCGGCCGGGCCGACTGCCAGGACGTAACGCTCCTGGGATTCGTTGCTCCAGATTTCGTGCGGGGCCATGCCCGGCTCGTCGTTTGGAATATTGCGCAATTCGAAACGGCCACCGCGGTCGCCGTCGTTGACCAGCTCCGGGAAGGCGTTGGACAGGCCGCCCGCACCCACGTCGTGGATGAAGCTGATCGGGTTGTGTTCACCCAACTGCCAGCAACGGTCGATGACTTCCTGGCAACGGCGTTCCATTTCCGGGTTTTCGCGTTGTACCGAAGCGAAGTCCAGGTCTGCCGAACTGGTGCCGGTGGCCATCGAGGAAGCGGCGCCGCCGCCCAGGCCGATCAGCATCGCCGGGCCACCCAGCACGATCAGCTTGGAGCCGACGAGGATCTCGCCTTTTTGCACGTGCTCTTCACGAATGTTGCCCATGCCGCCGGCCAACATGATCGGCTTGTGGTACCCGCGCACTTCATCACCGTGCGGCGTGGTGATGGATTGTTCGAAGGTACGGAAGTAACCGGTCAGTGCCGGACGACCGAATTCGTTGTTGAACGCCGCGCCGCCCAATGGGCCTTCGATCATGATGTCGAGGGCGGTGACGATGCGCTCAGGCTTGCCGTACGGCACTTCCCACGGCTGTTCGAAGCCCGGGATCTGCAGGTTGGATACGGTGAAGCCGGTCAGGCCAGCCTTCGGCTTGGCGCCGCGACCGGTTGCGCCTTCGTCGCGGATCTCGCCACCGGAGCCGGTGGACGCGCCCGGGAACGGGGCAATCGCCGTCGGGTGGTTGTGCGTCTCGACTTTCATCAGGATGTGCACCGGCTCCTGCACCGCACCGTACTGGCGGGTTTCAGGGTCCGGGAAAAAACGTCCGGCAACGGAGCCGACGATCACCGAGGCGTTGTCCTTGTAGGCCGACAGGACACCTTCGCTGTGCATCACGTAGGTGTTCTTGATCATGCCGAACAGGCTTTTTTCCTGGCTTTCACCGTCAATATCCCAACTGGCGTTGAAGATCTTGTGGCGACAGTGCTCGGAGTTCGCCTGGGCGAACATCATCAGTTCGATGTCGTGCGGGTTGCGCTTGAGGCCGATGAAGGCGTTGACCAGGTAGTCGATCTCGTCTTCGGCCAGGGCCAGGCCCAGCTCGACGTTGGCGGTTTCCAGCGCGGCGCGACCGCCACCCAGGACGTCGATTGCCGTCAGCGGCTTAGGCTCGGAGTGACTGAACAGACCGGCAGCCTGTTCAAGGTTCTCCAGGACGATCTGGGTCATGCGGTCGTGCAGGCCGTCGGCAATCAGCTGGGCCTGGGCGTCGGTGAACTCACCGGCGACATAGAACGCGATACCGCGCTCCAGGCGCTGGATTTTCGCCAGGCCGCAGTTACGGGCAATGTCGCTGGCCTTGCTCGACCAGGGCGAAATGGTGCCAAACCGCGGCAACACCAGGAACAGACGACCGGTCGGCTCTTGTACCGGAACGCTAGGACCGTACTTCAGAAGGCGCGCAAGCACCTGCTGTTCGTCGCCGGTCAGGACGCCGGTGACTTCGGCGAAGTGAGCGAATTCAGCATACAGGCCAGTAACAGCTGGAACCTTCTGGCTCAGTTGCTCAAGGAGTTTGCTGTGGCGAAAGGCAGAAAGGGCAGGAGCGCCGCGCAGGATCAACATCTTCGGGACAGCCTCGGAAGGGGGTGTGCTTTGAGGCCGTGCATTCTAGCCTAAACCGCCCGCGACAGCACCCGAAACGCTACACCCGGTATCACCCGAACGTCGGCCAGGGCTGGCAGGCCTATAACCAATGCTCATCAAGGTAAGTGCCGGCGGTTATTTTGCGCCGGATAAACGCCACCAAACGCCTATTCCTAAGGGCTTGGCGCCAATTTTCAAACATCTAGCAGACAAGCCCTTCACTGTCGAGATATGGCGGCCGTGGTCCTTTGCGTATACTGCGCAGATGTTTTCCCCAATGGTATTGCGTCCGCGAGTGGCCAAATGGCTTCTCGCCACCGGACTCTTCCTGGTGCTCAGCGGCTGTGTTGATAAACCCAACACCCTGGAGCGCGTAAAGGAGGATGGCGTGCTGCGCGTGGTCACGCGTAACAGCCCAGCCACCTACTTCCAGGATCGCAACGGTGAAACCGGCTTCGAATACGAGCTGGTGAAGCGCTTTGCCGACGATCTGGGGGTGGAACTGAAGATCGAAACCGCGGACAACCTCGACGACCTCTTTGAACAGGTGGGCAAGCCCAACGGCCCCGTGCTGGCTGCTGCCGGTCTGGTCAGCAGCGAGAAACGCAAGGCGCAGGTCCGGTTCTCCCACTCCTACCTGGAAGTCACCCCGCAAATCATCTACCGCAATGGCCAGTCGCGCCCAACCAACGCGGCGGACCTGGTGGGCAAGAAGATCATGGTGCTCAAGGGCAGCACCCATGCCGAGCAATTGGCCGTCCTGAAACAGAAAAATCCGCGTATCGAATACGAAGAGTCTGACGCGGTAGAGGTGGTCGACCTGCTGCGCATGGTCGACGAAGGGCAGATTGACCTGACCCTGGTCGACTCCAATGAAGTCGCCATGAACCAGGTGTACTTCCCCAACGTCCGGGTGGCCTTCGACCTCGGTGACGCCAGCAACCAGAGCTGGGCGGTGGCCGCCGGTGAAGACAACAGCCTGCTCAACGAGATCAATGACTTCCTCGACAAGGTCGAGAAGAACGGAACCCTGCAACGCCTCAAGGACCGCTACTACGGGCACGTCGACGTACTCGGCTATGTCGGCGCCTACACCTTTGCCCAGCACCTGCAGCAGCGCCTGCCCAAATACGAACCGCACTTCAAGACCTACGCCAAGAAAGAAAAAGTCGATTGGCGCCTGCTGGCGGCGATTGGCTATCAAGAGTCACTGTGGCAGCCGACAGTTACCTCCAAGACCGGTGTGCGCGGGTTGATGATGCTGACCCAGAACACCGCCCAGGCCATGGGTGTGTCCAACCGCCTGGACGCCCGCCAGAGCATCATGGGCGGCGCCAAGTACCTGGCGTACATGAAGGACCAACTGGACAGTTCGATCCAGGAGCCGGATCGCACCTGGTTCGCCCTCGCCGCCTACAACGTCGGCAGCGGTCACCTGGATGACGCCCGCAAGCTGGCGGCCAAGGAAGGACTGAATCCGGACAAGTGGCTGGATGTGAAGAAGATCCTGCCCCGCCTGTCGCAGAAACAGTGGTACAGCAAGACCCGCTACGGCTACGCCCGTGGTGGCGAGCCTGTGCACTTCGTGGCGAACATCCGTCGTTACTACGACATCCTGACCTGGGTCACGCAGCCACAACTGGAAGGCGACCAGGTGGCCGAGGGTAACTTGCATGTACCCGGCATCGACAAATCAAAACCGGCCCAAGAGCCAGCCCCGCTCTGACAAACGCCTTGAACCAAAGATGGGAGCCAGCCTGCTGGCTCCCACGCTGGTTTTGTATGGTTGCTTAGGCCTTCGCCGCAGCCGCCAGGATCAGTGCCTTCATCTCCGACACCGCCGACTTGAAGCCGACAAACAAGGCATGCGCGACCAGTGCGTGGCCGATGTTCAGTTCGTTGATGCCCTTGATCGCCGCAACGGCTTCGACGTTGTGGTAATGCAGGCCATGACCGGCATTGACGATCAGCCCCTGAGCCAGGCCGCAGGCCACGCCGTCGGCCACGCGCTGCAGCTCTTCGGCGACTTCGGTAGGAGTCTGGGCATCGGCATAACGGCCGGTGTGCAATTCGATGGCCGGGGCACCCACGCGCTTGGAAGCCTCGATCTGCCGCTCATCGGCATCGATAAATAACGACACTTCACAGCCGATTTTGGCCAAGCGCTCTACTGCGGCCTTGATCCGTGCCTCCTGCCCCGCAACATCCAGACCGCCTTCGGTGGTCAGCTCCTGACGGGTTTCCGGAACCAGGCAGATGTGCGCCGGGCGAATGCGTTCGGCGAACGCCATCATTTCCTCAGTCACGCCCATCTCGAAATTCATCCGGGTCTGCAGCACGTCCTTGAGAATCAGTACGTCGCGCTCCTGGATATGCCGGCGATCTTCGCGCAAATGCACCGTGATGCCATCGGCGCCCGCCTCTTCAGCGTCGAGCGCAGCCTTGACGGGGTCAGGGTATCGGGTGCCCCGGGCCTGACGCAGGGTGGCTACGTGGTCGATGTTCACGCCAAGAAGAATGCGGGTGCTGGTGGTCACGGAAAGCGCTCCAGAAGAAGAGAAAGTTCGGTGCACAGCATACGGGGTGATCAGGGCTTGCGAAACAGCTCGCGACTGACCAGGGGACGACCGCCCAGGTGAACGGCCAGCGCCTGGCGCATCAGGCGCTTGGCAGCCGACAGCGCACCGGGGGCGCTCCAGTCCGCTTCGGCCATGGCCAACAGTTCACAGCCATTGAACAGCCCCGGCTGCAACAGGTACACCCGCTCCAACCCGGCATCCACCTGCAGGCGGTACAGACCATCGGCGGCAATCGGCTCGGCGTGGACATCCTGGGTCAGTGCAAAGCCATAGCCCAGGTCATCGAGCAAGCGCCATTCGAAGGAGCGCAACAATGGTTCCAGCGCGCGACCTTCAGCGAGGGCCAGCAAGGTCGCGGCATAGTGCTCGAACACCGCGGGATGGGGATCTTCGGCAGGCAACAGGCGGATCAGCAACTCATTGAGGTACAGGCCACTGAACAGCGCCTCGCCGCTGAGCCAGGTCGAGACGCCGGCACTTTCCATGCGCCCGACGTTTTTCAGCTCGCCGCGCCCACGAAACTCCACTTCCAGCGGCACGAATGGCCGCGCCAGAGTCCCGGCCTTGCCCCGCGCGCTGCGCAACACCGCCCGCAGCCGCCCTTGCGGCGTGAGGAAGTCGACCAATGCACTGTTCTCGCGGTAGGCGCGCGAATGCAGGACGTAGGCGAGTTGGCTGGGTGGCGGAGAGGACATGGGCGTCTCACTGAAGGAGTGCTGTTTTGAAATCAACACAAACCAAATGTGGGAGCGGGCTTGCCCGCGATGGCGGACTTACAGTCAACATCGCTGCTGAATGTTCCATCCTCATCGCGGGCAAGCCCGCTCCCACAGGGTTCTACGGTACAGCGCTAACCGGGTTTACAGGTCGCCGTAACCCAGCGAACGCAGGGCGCGCTCGTCGTCGGACCAGCCACCTTTGACCTTCACCCACAGGTTGAGCATGATCTTGGAGTCGAACAGCAGCTCCATATCCTTGCGCGCCTCGGTGCCGATACGTTTGATCCGCTCGCCCTTGTCGCCAATGATGATCTTCTTCTGACCGTCACGCTCGACGAGGATCAGGGCGTGGATGTGCAGGGTCTTGCCCTGCTGCTTGAACTCTTCGATTTCCACGGTGATCTGGTACGGCAGCTCCGCACCCATCTGGCGCATGATCTTCTCGCGCACCAGCTCAGCGGCGAGGAAGCGGCTGCTGCGGTCGGTGATCTGATCTTCCGGGAAGAAGTGATCGTTTTCCGGCAGGTAACCGGCGATCACCCGCTCCAGCGCTTCGAGGTTATGCCCATGCTGGGCCGAGATCGGCATGATCTGCGCGTTCGGCAGCTGCTCTTGCAGCCAGGTCAGGTGCGGCATCAGCTCGGCTTTGTCTTCGATGCGGTCGGTCTTGTTCAGCGCCACGATCAAAGGACCGGTCACGTACTGCACACGCTCGAGGACCATCTGGTCTTCGTCGGTCCACTTGGTGCGATCGACCACGAAGATCACCACGTCGACGTCTTTCAACGCCGCCGAGGCGGTCTTGTTCATGTAGCGGTTCAGGGCCTTCTCGCCACCCTTGTGCATGCCGGGGGTGTCGACGTAGATCGCTTGCACCGCGCCCTCGGTCTTGATCCCGAGCATGTTGTGGCGGGTGGTCTGCGGTTTACGCGAGGTAATTGCCAGCTTCTGACCCAGGATGTGGTTCAGCAACGTGGATTTGCCCACGTTCGGGCGGCCGACGATGGCGACATAGCCACAGCGAGTTGCAGTTGAATCAGTCATGGCCATTCTCCACGCCCAGGGCTATCAGTGCTGCGGCGGCCGCTACCTGTTCGGCAATACGACGACTCACACCCTGACCTCGGCTTTTTTCATTCAATAAGGTGATTTCACATTCGACGAAGAACGTTCGGCAATGGGGCTCACCCTGGATATCCACCACTTCGTAACGCGGCAGCTCACAGGCACGCGACTGCAGGAATTCCTGCAGGCGGGTCTTTGGATCTTTATTGGTATCGACCAGCGTCAGGCTCTCGAACTCGGAAGCCAGCCAGGCCAGCACGCGTTCGCGCGCCATGTCCATGCCGGCATCCAGGTAGATCGCGCCGATCAGCGCTTCCAGGGCATCGGCCAGGATCGACTCGCGCCGGAAACCGCCGCTCTTCAACTCACCGGAGCCCAGGCGCAGGTAGTCACCCAGATCAAAGCCACGGGCCAGCACTGCCAGTGTCTCGCCTTTGACCAGGCGCGCGCGCAAGCGCGACAGCTGGCCTTCGCGGGCCAGCGGAAAGCGGTCGAACAGCGCTTCACCGGCCACGAAGTTGAGGATGGCATCACCGAGGAATTCCAGGCGTTCGTTGTTGCGCCCGGCAAAGCTGCGGTGAGTCAGGGCCAGGACCATCAGCTCCTGATCCTTGAAGGTGTAGCCGAGCTGACGCTCGAGACGGCTTAAGGAGACGCTCACGGTTTACCCACGCTGAGTTCGTGGTCGACTTCCCCCGCAGCATCGCTGCGAAGGCCTGGGACAAATAACGCTGTGTTCAAAAATTACTTCCTGAATATCGTTGGCTTCAATGCAGTGCGGCAACCTTCTGCAGGTTCCAGAAAAGCATTCGGCGCTGTGTTCAACAGCGCCGTGTGGGATTACTTGATCAGGCCAACCCGCGAGAAATTCGGCAGGTGGCTGAGTTTCGGTTCAGGCCAGCTCATCCAGACCGCAAAGGCCTTGCCGACGATGTTCTGGTCGGGAACCATGCCCAGCAGGTTCTTGGGAATGCTTGGGTCATCCCAGTAGCGACTGTCGTTGGAGTTGTCGCGGTTGTCGCCCATCATGAAATAGTGCCCCGCGGGCACCGTCCATTGACGGTCCGGAGTGGCCCGGTAGCGGCTCATTTCCTTGCGGATCATGTGCTCGGCGACACCGAGTTTTTCCTTGTACAGCTCGGCGCTGCCCAAAGTGCCCGGCTCAGTGCCCACCAGTTGCTCGGCAATCGACTCACCGTTGACGAACAGGCGCTTGTCGGCGGTGTAGCGAATCTGGTCGCCCGGCAGGCCAACCACACGCTTGATGTAGTTGACGTTCGGGTCGCTTGGGTAGCGGAACACCATCACATCGCCGCGCTGCGGATCACCCACCTCGATGACTTTCTTGTCGAGTACTGGCAAGCGGATCCCGTAGGAAAACTTGTTCACCAGAATGAAGTCGCCGACGTCCAGGGTCGGTTTCATCGAACCAGACGGAATCTGGAACGGCTCCACCAGAAACGAACGCAGCACCAGTACGATGAACAGCACCGGAAAGAACGATTTGCCGTATTCCACCAGCAACGGTTCTTTGTTCAGTTTCTCCACGACGACCATGTCGGGTTGGCTGACAGTGCCCTGATACGAGGCAATGGCAGCACGCCGACGCGGCGCCAGAAACACCAGATCGAGCAACGCCAGCAAACCGCAGACGAAGACAGCGATGACCAGCAACAGCGGGAAATTTAGTGACATAGGACCTAACTATCCAACCTGAGCACAGCAAGGAAGGCTTCTTGTGGAATTTCCACGTTACCGACCTGCTTCATGCGTTTTTTACCGGCCTTCTGCTTTTCCAACAGCTTGCGCTTACGGCTAACGTCACCACCGTAGCATTTGGCCAATACGTTCTTTCTGAGTGCCTTGACGGAGGTCCGCGCGATGATCTGCCCGCCAATGGCGGCCTGGATCGCAACGTCGAACATCTGGCGCGGAATCAGTTCCTTCATCTTCTCGGTCAACTGGCGACCTTTGTAGTGCGCGTTGTCCTTATGCACGATCAGCGCCAGGGCATCGACCTTGTCGCCGTTGATCAGCACGTCCAGCTTGACCAGATTAGCCGACTGGTAGCGATCGAAGTGGTAATCCAGCGAAGCATAGCCGCGACTGGTGGACTTCAGGCGATCGAAGAAGTCCAGGACCACTTCGTTCATCGGCAAATCGTAGGTCACCTGGACCTGGGTACCCAGGAACAACATGTCGTGCTGCACGCCACGTTTTTCGATACACAGGGTAATGACGTTGCCCAGGTGCTCCTGCGGCACAAGAATATTGGCCCGCACGATCGGCTCACGCATGTCTTCGATCGAAGACAGGTCTGGGAGCTTGGACGGGTTATCGACGTAAATCGTTTCACCGGTTTTCAGCAACAGCTCGAAAATTACCGTTGGCGCCGTGGTGATCAGGTCCAGGTCGTACTCGCGCTCCAGGCGCTCCTGGATGATTTCCATGTGCAGCATGCCAAGGAACCCGCAACGGAAGCCGAAGCCCAGGGCGTCGGAGCTTTCCGGGGTGTACTGCAGGGACGAGTCGTTGAGGGTGAGCTTTTGCAGGGCTTCACGGAAGTCTTCGAAGTCGTCGGAGCTGACCGGGAACAGACCGGCGTACACCTGCGGCTGGATGCGCTTGAAGCCTGGCAGCACGTCGACGTCAGGGGTCGAACTCAAGGTCAGGGTATCGCCCACTGGCGCACCGTGAATGTCCTTGATACCGGCGATGATGAAGCCTACTTCACCGGCTTTCAGGTCGACGGTGGCAGTGTGTTTCGGGTTGAACACACCGACGCTGTCCACCAGGTGGATCTTGCCGGTGGATTTGACCAGGATCTTGTCGCCCTTCTTCACGCGGCCGTGGCGTACGCGAACCAGGGAAACAACGCCCAGATAGTTGTCGAACCAGGAGTCGATGATCAACGCTTGCAGCGGATCTTCGATGTTGCCGGTAGGCGCGGGAATGGTCTTGACCAGGCGCTCGAGCACCTCATCGACGCCCAGGCCAGTCTTGGCACTGCACTCGACGGCATCGGTGGCGTCGATGCCGATGATTTTTTCGATTTCTTCTTTCACCCGGTCCGGATCGGCCTGTGGCAGGTCGATCTTGTTCAGCACCGGCATGACTTCCAGGCCCTGCTCGATCGCCGTGTAGCAGTTGGCAACCGACTGCGCTTCCACGCCCTGGCCAGCATCGACCACCAGCAACGCACCTTCACAGGCCGCCAACGAGCGGCTGACTTCATAGGTGAAGTCAACGTGGCCGGGGGTGTCGATGAAGTTCAGCTGGTACTTGATGCCGTCTTTGGCGGTGTAATACAAGGTAACGCTGTGGGCCTTGATGGTGATCCCGCGTTCGCGCTCAAGGTCCATGGAGTCCAGAACCTGGGCTTCCATTTCACGCTCGGCCAGGCCGCCGCACATCTGGATGAAGCGATCGGCCAGCGTCGACTTGCCATGGTCAATGTGGGCGATGATGGAGAAATTGCGGATATGACTCAAATCACTCACGGATCAACACTCAAAAAGGCTGCAGGCATAGCCCGCCGAAAAATAGCCGGGAATTGTACCTGAAACACCAGGCAAGCGTCACGTTTGCAGGTGAAGGCATCACTTGCAAAAACGCCCCGCTCTGGCGAACGGGGCGTTTTTGCAGACAAACTTCGGTTCAAATACCGCTGATCAGCCGGCTCGACGCATCAGCCAGAGGCCTGCCAGCGCACACACCGCAGCTGGGATCAACACCGCAAACAGCGGCGAGAAACCGAACACCAGGCTCGACGGACCGAGCAAATCCTGGACGATGCGGAAGGTGAAGCCCACCAGCACACCGGTGAAGACCCGCTGACCGAGGGTTACCGAACGCAGTGGACCAAAGATGAAGGAGATCGCCATCAGCACCAGGGCTGCGGTGACCAGCGGCTGCAACACCTTGACCCAAAATGCCAGCCAGTAGCGGCCGTTGTTCAGGCCCTGGTCAGCCAGGTAATGGATATAACCCCACAGGCCGCTGATCGACAGCGATTCCGGGGCCATCACCACGGTGCTCAGCAGTTGCGGGCTGAGGGCCACATCCCAACGCTCGACCGCAGCGCTCACCACTTCAGTGCTCTTGCCGTGGAACAGGGTGGTGGTGACGTCACTCAACTGCCAGTGATCGGTGTCGAACTCGGCGCGTTTAGCGAAGCTTGCGGACAGCAGGTGGTGGTCATTATCGAAACGATAACGGGTCACGCCATACAGGCGGCCATTGGGCTGCACCGAGTTGACGTGAATGAACTCGTCCCCCTGGCGGTGCCACAAACCGTGCTTGGCGCTTTGCGAATCGCCACTGCCCTGGGCCAGCGAACGGTTGGCCTGGGCGATGTTTTCCGTGGCGGGCGCCACATACTCGCCGATCAACACGCCGGCCACCATCAGGAACAGCATCGGCTTCATCACTGCCCAGACGATCCGCCCAATGGATACGCCGGCCGCACGCATGATGGTCAATTCGCTGTTACTGGCCAGGCTGCCAAGGCCGATCAGGCAACCGATCAGGGCAGCCATGGGCAACATGTCGTACAGCCGGCGCGGCGCGGTCAGGAGCACGTAGCCCAGAACGTCCATCACCGTGTAGGTATCGCTGGCATCGCCCATTTCATCAATGAAGGCGAACAGGGTCGCCAGGCCGAGGATGATCCCCAGCACGGCCAGGATCGCCATGAATACACTGCTACCAATGTAGCGATCGAGCTTAACCACGGGTCACCTCCAACGCATAGCGGCGACTCGCCATCTTCAAGCGCAACGGCTCCCAGTAGAGCAACCCCAGGCCTATGACCAGGAAAATCCCGTGGACCCACCACAACCCCAGCGCCGGCGGCAACTTGCCCTTCTCCAATGCGCCGCGGGCAGCGATCAGGATGGTCAGGTAGGCCATGTACAGCAGGATCGCCGGCAACAGCTTGAGGAACCGGCCCTGACGCGGATTGACCCGCGACAGTGGCACGGCCATCAGGGTCACGATGAACACCAGCAACGGCAGGGACAGGCGCCATTGCAATTCGGCATGGGAGCGCACGTCATCGCTGCCCAGCAGGTTGGCGGTACTGATGGCGTCGCGGTCGGTTACTTCGTCGCTGACGTCAGGCTTGGGCAACAGTACGCCATAGGTGTCGTACTTGATGATCCGGTAATTGGCCTGCCCCGGATTGCCGTCATAACGATAGCCGTTGTCCAGAATCAGGTAGCGGTTGCCGTCCGGCTTGATCTCCTGACGGCCCTTCTCGGCCACCAGTACAGAGATGCCGCGATCCTTGTTGCCTGAGGCTTCGTTCTTCTGCGAGATGAACACGCCTGCCAGGTTGACGCGATCGTCCGAGAGTTTTTCGGTATAGGTCACCCGCGTGCCGTCGCGCAACGACTGGAAGCGTCCTGGCTCCAGGGTATCGAACTCGGTCAGGGCATCCTGCTTGTTCAGCAGCAACTGGAACTGGTTGGCACCTTGCGGGGCCAGGCCCAGGCTCAACCAGGCCACCAGCAATGCGACCAGCGTGGCCGGGAACAAGGTGTAGGCGAACAGGCGTTGCTGGCTCATGCCGGTGGCCGACAGCACGGTCATTTCGCTCTCGAGATACAGCCGGCCATAAGCCAGCAGAATCCCCAGGAACAACCCCAGTGGCAGGATCAACTGCAAGAAGCCCGGCAGGCGGAAGCCCATGATCAGGAACAGGGAACCCGGATCCAGCAGGCCGGCAGCGGCTTGGGCGAGGTACTTGATGAAGCGCCCACTCATGATGATGACCAGCAGCACGGCACTGACGGCGCTCAGGGTCACCAGGACTTCACGGGAAAGATAACGGAAGACAATCAAACCAGACACTCCAGGGTTGTCAGGCTAAGGCGGCCAAACAAGCAAACAGGTCGGACGGCTCGTGAAACCATGAGCCACCGCAAAAGATGCGGCATTATCCTGTGATTGACCGCGCCTGTCACTGCGCACGCTCACGCCGGCATGCAATGCATTAAAGATCACTTGCGCAAGGGTTGTCAGGCGCAGTCAGCGAGGTTCAAACTGCGGCCTTTGTCGCGGGCCTTACCCGCACCTTTCTATATAGAAGGCAAACGTGTGCGCACAGGCTGCGGCACGCTGCACTTTGACCATTTATTCAGGGACCCGGACATGGAACTGGTTGTAAAAAGCGTTAGCCCAGAAACCTTGAAAACCGCCACGCTGGTCATCGCAGTCGGCGAAGGCCGGACACTCGGCAACGTTGCCAAGCAGGTCGATGAGCTCAGCGGCGGCGCCATCAGCGCCATCCTCAAGCGTGGCGACCTGACCGGCAAAGTTGGCCAGAGCCTGTTGCTGCACAGCCTGCCGAACCTCAAGGCCGAACGTGTGCTGCTGGTAGGTGTGGGCAAGGACGCAGAATTGGGCGATCGTCCATTGCGCAAAATCGTCGCCGGCATCCTCAACACCCTCAAGGGCCTGGGTGGCAGCGATGCCGCACTCGCGCTGGACGAAGTGGTGGTCAAGGGTCGTGACAGCTATGGCAAGACCCGCCTGCTGGCCGAAACCCTGCTGGACGGCGAATACAGCTTCGACCAGTTCAAGAGCCAGAAGGCCGAACCACGCGCCCTAAAGAAAATCACCCTGTTGACCATCAAGGCTGCACAGGCCGAAGTACAACGCGCCGTGACTCACGCCAGCGCGATTGCCAACGGCATGGCGTTCACCCGCGACCTGGGCAACCTGCCGCCGAACATCTGTCACCCAACCTTCCTGGGCGAGCAAGCCAAGGCACTGGGTAAAGAGTTCAAGAGCCTGAAAGTCGAAGTGCTGGACGAGAAAAAGATCAAGGAACTGGGCATGGGCTCGTTCTACGCCGTGGGTCAGGGCAGCGACCAGCCGCCACGCCTGATCGTCATGCAATACAACGGCGGCAAGAAGTCCGAGAAGCCGTACGCCCTGGTGGGCAAGGGCATCACCTTCGACACCGGCGGTATCAGCCTCAAGCCGGGCGCCGGCATGGATGAAATGAAGTACGACATGGGCGGCGCCGCCAGCGTGTTTGGTACCCTGCGTGCCGTGCTCGAGCTGAAGCTGCCGATCAACCTGGTGTGCATCCTGGCCTGTGCCGAGAACATGCCGAGCGGCGGCGCTGCCCGCCCAGGCGATATCGTCACCACCATGAGCGGCCAGACCGTGGAAATCCTCAACACCGACGCCGAAGGCCGCCTGGTGCTGTGTGACGCCCTGACCTACGCCGAGCGCTTCAAGCCACAGGCAGTGATCGATATCGCCACCCTGACCGGCGCCTGCATCGTCGCCCTGGGCTCCCACACCTCCGGCCTGCTGGGCAACAACGACGAACTGATCGAACAACTGCTGAGCGCCGGCAAGACTGCCGACGACCGTGCCTGGCAACTGCCGCTGTTCGATGAGTACCAGGAACAACTGGACAGCCCGTTCGCCGACATCGCCAACATTGGCGGGCCGAAAGCCGGCACCATCACGGCAGCGTGCTTCCTGTCGCGCTTCACCAAGAACCTCAACTGGGCGCACCTGGACATCGCGGGTACCGCCTGGACCAGCGGTGGCAAGGACAAGGGCGCCACTGGCCGCCCGGTACCATTGCTGACCCAATACCTGCTGGATCGCGCCAAGGCCTGAAACCGATGACCTGAAGCGGCGTCACCCTCGGGGGCGCCGCTTCAGGCTCAGGAACCGCAATGACCAAAGTCGACTTTTACATCCTGCCCAGCGCCGATCCCCAGGCGCGGCTGGACTTCGCCTGCAAGCTCAGCGAAAAGGCCTGGCGCATGGGGCACCGCATCTACCTGCACTGCAGCGACGCCGCCCAACGCGACGACCTGGATGCTCGCCTGTGGGCGTTCAAGGGCGAAAGCTTCGTTCCCCACGGCCCAGCCGAGAGCGAACCGGACGGCTTGATTGTGCTGGGCCTGGGCGATGATCCGGGCGAGCACCAGGACCTGCTGGTCAACCTCGACCTCAAGGTCCCACCATTTGCCCAACGGTTTGCCCGAGTGGCAGAAGTAGTAGTCGAAGATCCCGCTATTCGTCAGGCCGCGCGGGAGAGTTTCCGCTTCTACCGCGAACAGGGCTATCCTCTGCAAGATCACCGTCTACAGCGACTCTGAGTACAAGATGGACACGCCAAAACCACTGCAAAAGGCCGCTCACCTGCTGGATGACCTCGAGTCGATCCGCCAGTTGCTCGGCGATGACAACCTGCAACCACCACTGCTGACCGACACCGTCGAGACCGCGAGTGATGAAGGCCAGATTCCCTTGCTGTTCGACCAAGTCAGCGGCAAACCACTGGCCGAAGCCGTCGAACAACCTGCTCCTGCTCCTGCTCCAACTCCAGCACCAGCACCAGCCGCCACGACCACCGCTCAGCAAGCTGCCGACGTCATGCTGCATCTGGATGGTGAGTTACGCGCGGCCGCGCAGTTGATCATGCAAGACGTGATCGATGACTTTGCCCCGCACATCGAGACGGAAATCAAGCGTCGCCTCGATGCACGAATGGAACGCTTATTGAGCCAGTACGACAACTGACCGCGTGCTTTTGAGTACCCCCTTGTACGAGGGATAGGTCGCCAGTGAAATTGGCGACCTTACACTTCAAATACCAACCCACTATTCAATGACATTACATTCAGCAACTAATACTTAACTGAATAGTGCACAACATCAACTAGCCCTTACCTGGACGAGGTAATTCCTTGAAGGTGCAGGCGCCCTCGGCTTTATCTTCGCAATAATACTGGCTATACCACGGTTCCCAGGCTCCCCCCGCCTGAATACTGACAACAGTGCCTTCGCGCTTGAAGCGCATGTCCAACTTACCACCGTCACGCAGGCTGTACCCGCAGTGCAGGATTTCACCGATCACCACACCTTCGACTGCATCGCCATGGGCCTTGAATATAGCCTCATCGAACCCACCGACCGGGCCGCGCCCAGTCTGTGAAGTGCCATTCCATTGACCCTGGCCGCTGACGGTAGCTGCGACATAACTGGCGGTGGTACCGACCTCCTTGATATCCGCAACTTTCGGGCAATATTCCACGGTTCCTGCCCAGGCATTCGCCGACATCAGGAGAGGAATCAACAACGCAACTTGTTTAATATACATACATGCTCCATGCCATTATTTAAAACACTATATTTCCCTGCAGGCAGCGTGCAACACATTCAACTTGCACACACCTCCTTGAATACTACGCACACACAGCACTTACTCAAACAAGCAAACTTGTAGGCAAATTCCTTATATGCCAAGGAAACTATCGCGCTAATTAGCTCCCCACCTGCCCCTCCCCCATCAGCCCAATGCAATTCCCACACGAGCCTGGAGCACCGCGACCGCCGCTCCTGGAAAAAACAGCAGATTTCTCCCTCCTGCCATCAGCTCGCTCTACGCCCCAGGCGACATCCCCGCTATACTTGCCGGCTTTTCCTGAATAAATGCCAATAGGGTCCCGCCGCGCATGGATAAGACCTACCAGCCGCACGCCATTGAAACTTCCTGGTACAACACCTGGGAGTCCGAGAACTACTTCGCCCCGCAAGGCGCGGGCGATTCCTACACCATCATGATCCCGCCGCCGAACGTCACCGGCAGCCTGCACATGGGTCACGGTTTCAATAACGCGATCATGGACGCCCTGATCCGTTTCCGCCGCATGCAGGGTCGCAACACCCTGTGGCAACCGGGTACCGACCACGCCGGTATCGCCACCCAGATGCTGGTGGAGCGTCAGCTCGAAGCCAAGGGCCAGAGCCGCCACGACCTGGGCCGTGAGCAATTCCTGGAAAAGATCTGGGAATGGAAAGATGAGTCCGGCGGCAACATCAGCCGGCAGATCCGCCGCCTCGGCTCGTCGGTGGATTGGAGCCGCGAGCGCTTCACCATGGACGACGGCCTCTCGGAAGCGGTCAAGGAAGCGTTCGTGCGCCTGCACGAAGACGGTCTGATCTACCGCGGCAAGCGCCTGGTCAACTGGGACACCAAGCTGCACACGGCGATTTCCGACCTCGAAGTGGAAAACCACGACGAGAAAGGTTTCCTGTGGAACCTCAAGTACCCGCTGGCCGACGGCGCCAAGACCGCTGAAGGCAACGATTACCTGATCGTCGCGACCACTCGCCCGGAAACCATGCTCGGCGACTCCGCCGTGGCCGTGAACCCGAACGATGAACGCTACAAGGCCCTGATCGGCCAATTCGTCGAGCTGCCGCTGGTTGGCCGCCGCATCCCGATCATTGCTGACGATTACTGTGATCCTGAGTTCGGCACCGGCTGCGTGAAAATCACCCCGGCCCACGATTTCAACGACTACGAAGTCGGCAAGCGCCACAACCTGCCGCTGCTCAACATCTTCGACAAGAACGCCGCGGTGCTGCCTGCCTGCCAGGTGTTCAACCTCGACGGTACGCTCAACGACAGCATCGACGGCAAGATCCCGGCCGAATACGCCGGCCTCGACCGTTTTGAAGCGCGCAAGCAGATCGTCGCAGCGTTCGACGCCGCCGGCCTGCTGGTCAGCGTTGACGATCACGCCCTGAAAGTGCCCAAGGGCGACCGCTCCGGCACCATCATCGAACCGTGGCTGACCGACCAGTGGTACGTTTCCACCAAGCCACTGGCCGAGCCTGCGATTGCCGCCGTGGAAGACGGCCGCATCCAGTTCGTACCGAAACAGTACGAAAACATGTACTTTTCGTGGATGCGCGACATCCAGGACTGGTGCATCAGCCGTCAGCTGTGGTGGGGCCACCGGATTCCGGCTTGGTACGACGAGTCGGGCAAGGTCTACGTCGGTCGCGACGAAGCCGAAGTGCGCGCCAAGCACAACCTGGGGCCTGATGTTGCCCTGCAGCAGGACAACGACGTCCTCGACACCTGGTTCAGCTCGGGCCTGTGGACCTTCTCCACCCTCGGCTGGCCGCAACAGACCGAGTTCCTCAAGAAGTTCCACTCCACCGACGTACTGGTGACTGGCTTCGACATCATTTTCTTCTGGGTTGCCCGGATGATCATGCTCACCATGCACCTGGTGAAAAACGAGGATGGCACGCCGCAGGTACCGTTCAAGACCGTGTACGTACATGGCTTGGTGCGCGACGGCCAGGGCCAGAAGATGTCCAAGTCCAAGGGCAACGTCCTTGACCCGCTGGACATCATCGACGGCATCGACCTGGAAACCCTGGTGCAAAAACGCACCAGCGGCCTGATGCAGCCAAAACTGGCGAAAAAGATCGAGAAGCAGACCCGCGACGAGTTCGCCGACGGCATCGCCAGCTACGGCACCGACGCCCTGCGCTTCACCTTCTGCTCGCTGGCGTCCACCGGTCGCGACATCAAGTTCGATATGGGCCGCGTCGAAGGCTATCGCAACTTCTGCAACAAGATCTGGAACGCTGCGCGCTACGTGCTGGACAAGGGCGAGGACTGCGGCCAGAACGGCGAAGCCTACGAGCTGTCGCTGGCCGATCGCTGGATCATCTCCCAGTTGCAACGCACCGAAGCCGAAGTGACCCGCCAACTCGAGCAGTTCCGCTTCGACCTGGCTGCACAGGCCCTGTACGAGTTCATCTGGAACCAGTATTGCGACTGGTACCTGGAACTGTCCAAGCCAGTGCTGTGGGACGAAAACGGCCCGATCGAACGCCAGCGCGGAACCCGTCGCACCCTGGTGCGCGTGCTGGAAGTAGCGCTGCGCCTGGCGCACCCGTTCATGCCGTTCATCACCGAAGAAATCTGGCAGCGCATCGCGCCGCTGGCCGGCATCGACGGCAAGACCATCATGCTGCAACCTTGGCCAGTGGCCAATGAAGCACGCATCGACCAGGCGGCCGAAGACGACATCGAATGGCTCAAGGGCCTGATGCTGGGCACGCGCAACATTCGCGGCGAGATGAACATCGGCCCGGGCAAACCCCTGCCGATCTTCCTGAAGAACGTCAGCGCCGAAGACCAGCGTCGCCTCAGCGAGAACGAAGTCCTGCTGAAAAAGCTGGCCAAGCTGGAATCCATCACCGTGCTGGCAGCCGGCGAAGAAGCGCCATTGTCGGCCACCGCGCTGGTTGGCGAGATGGAAGTGCTGGTGCCGATGGCCGGCCTGATCGACAAGGGTGCGGAACTCGCCCGTCTGGACAAGGAAATCCAGCGCCTGCAAGGTGAAGTGCAGCGTGTCGGCGGCAAGCTGTCCAACGCCGGTTTCGTCGACAAGGCCCCGGCCGAAGTCATCGAGAAAGAACGCGCCAAACTGGCCGAAGCCGAACAGGCTCTGGGCAAGCTGGCCGAGCAACACGCTCGGATTGCCAGCCTGTAACGGCATACCGCTATAAAAAAGGGAGGCCCGCAACGGCCTCCCTTTTTTGTGCCCGCCCCTTCCCCACAAACACCACAACACCCTGTGGGAGCGGGCTTGCCCGCGATGAGGCCCTCACATTCAACATTGATGTGACTGACAGATCGCCATCGCGGGCAAGCCCGCTCCCACAGGGATTCGTGCTGATCTTCACAATTGCATTCACAGCGCCTGGATGTGGGACAATGCCCGTCTCTTTCAGCCACACCCGAATCGACTACGCCCATGACCACCCCCCGCACACCCCGCCCTGCGCGCAAGAAGCCTGATTCCGCGACCCCGGCCAAAGCCGTGGAGCCCCGCGAAAAGGCCAGCCTGCACCCGCGCAACCGCCACCAGGGCCGTTACGACTTCCCGGCGCTGATCAAGACCACGCCAGAACTGGCGCAGTTCGTGATCATCAACCCCTATGGCAAAGAGAGCATCGACTTCGCCAGCCCGGATGCGGTGCGGGTGTTCAACCGGGCATTGCTCAAGTCGTTCTATGGCATCGCCCATTGGGACATCCCGGCCGACTATCTCTGCCCACCGGTGCCGGGACGTGCCGATTACGTGCACTTTCTTGCCGACCTGCTGGCCAGCGTCAACGACGGTGAGATCCCTCGCGGCGCACCGGTCAAGGTGCTCGACATCGGCATGGGCGCCAACTGCGTTTATCCATTGATCGGCTACAGCGACTACCGCTGGCACTTCCTCGGCTCGGAAATCGATCCGACCGCCGTGGCCGCCGCCAAAGCCATCGTGCAATCCAACGGCCTCAACAAAGCCATCCAGCTGCGTCAGCAAAGCAATCCCAAGCACATCCTGCTGGGCTTGCTGGAGCCGGGCGAACGTTTTGACCTGACCATGTGCAACCCGCCGTTCCATGCCTCCATGGACGAGGCGACCAAGGGCAGCGAACGTAAATGGCGCGCCCTGGGCCGTGCCGACCCGAAACGCAAACTGCCGGTACTGAACTTTGGCGGACAGTCCGCCGAGTTGTGGTGTGAAGGTGGTGAAGCGCGGTTCGTGACGCAACTGATCGCCGAAAGCGCGCACTTTCAACACAAGGTGCTGTGGTTCAGTACCCTGGTCTCGAAAGCGTCAAACCTGCCAGTCATCCAGACCGCGCTGAAAAAGGCCGGCGTGCTGGAGAGCCAGGTAGTGGAGATGTCTCAGGGACAAAAGCAAAGCCGCTTTGTCGCCTGGACCTTCCAGACCAAATCCGAGCAACAAGTCTGGCGCGAGCGCTGGGTTCGCAAAAGCTGAGTCTCGCCTGGCACATAACGCCAGGCACAAAAAAGCCGCGCCCGGATTGCTCCGGGGCGCGGCTCTTTTTTATGCGTCTTACTTGTTAACAGCGTCGGTCAGGCCTTTAGCCACAACCAGCTTGATAACTTTCTTGGCAGCGATTTCGATGGCAGCGCCAGTCGAAGGGTTGCGGCCGGTACGGGCAGGACGCTCGGTCACTTTCAGCTTACCGATACCTGGCAGGGTGATTTCACCGCCGTTTTCCAGTTGATCAGCAACGATTTGGCCCAGTTGGTCCAGTGCGTTACGCGCGGTGGTTTTAGGCGCGTCGATAGCTTCAGCGATATCGGCGATCAGTTGGTCTTTAGTAAGAGCCATGTAGTGTTCCTTCCCTATCAAATTCATATGGATTGCAGAGTGCAGTGTCAGCCATCGAGCCCGATCTTCTGGATCTGGCACCCTCGGCTACAACACCGACGGGTCGGGGTTATAGATACCGAAATCAGGGTTTGGTTCGACCTGACAAATGCTGAATGCACGCTTAACGCAGTGACTTCGCGTAAGACCGGGCAAAACTAGCACAGAGACGGGGAAATATCCGCCTCTACCTACCCATTTGGTCAGCTTTATTGCTCTAAATCCGCAAAAAAGCGCATAAGCCCGGCATGACCCGCCTCCCAACCCCGTCGAGCACCGCCAAAACCAACAGGTGCGGTACACTGGGCACTTTTTCGGGGGAGCACGCCCTCCTCCATTCATACAGCCGAGAAGCCCATGCCGATCCGTCATTGCATCGTCCACCTGATCGACAAAAAACCCGACGGCACACCCGCAGTCCTGCACGCCCGCGACTCGGAACTGGCCGAATCCGCCGCCATCGAGAACATGCTCGCCGACCTCAACGAGAGCTACAACGCCAAGCAAGGCAAAGCCTGGGGCTTGTTCCACGCCGAGTCCGGTGCACATCCGTTCAGCGGCTGGCTGAAGGAGTACCTCGACGGCGGCAAGGACTTCACCGCGTTCAGCCGAATTGCCGTGGAGCACCTGCAAAAGTTGATGGAGGAGTCCAACCTGTCGACCGGCGGTCACGTCCTGTTCGCCCACTACCAGCAAGGCATGACCGACTACCTGGCCATTGCCCTGCTGCACCACAGTGAAGGCGTGGCCGTGACCGACCAGCTCGACGTGACCCCGTCCCGGCACCTGGACCTGGGCCAGTTGCACCTGGCCGCACGGATCAACATCTCCGAGTGGCAGAACAACAAGCAGTCCAAGCAGTACATTTCGTTCATCAAAGGCAAGAACGGGAAAAAGGTCTCGGAGTACTTCCGCGACTTCATCGGCTGCCAGGAAGGTGTCGACGGCCCGGGTGAAACCCGCACCCTGCTCAAGGCCTTCAGCGACTTCGTCGAAAGCGAAGACCTGCCGGAAGACTCCGCCCGCGAGAAGACCAAGACCCTGGTCGACTACGCCAGCAGCCAGGCCAAGCTGGGTGAACCCATGGGCCTGGAGGAGCTGTCGGAACTGATCGACGAAGAACGCCCAAAAGCCTTCTACGATCATATCCGCAACAAGGACTATGGCCTGTCGCCGGAAATCCCCGCCGACAAACGCACCCTCAACCAGTTCCGCCGTTTCACCGGCCGCGCCGAGGGCCTGTCCATCAGTTTTGAAGCGCACCTGCTGGGTTCGAAGATCGAGTACGACGAAGAAGCCGGCACCCTGGTCATCAAGGGCCTGCCGACCTCCCTCACCGACCAGCTCAAGCGTCGCAACTGATGCTCGCAGGCGCACTGAAGAAGGTCCTGCTGATTGTGCTGGTGCTGGTGGTCTATCAGAACTGGGGCAAGATCGAACGGCTGTTCAACCCTTCGCAGGTGGTCGCCGAGCAGGTCCGGGCCAACGCCCGGGTGGTGCTCTACGCCACCGACTGGTGCGGCTACTGCAAACTGACCCGGCGCTTCCTTGATCAGAAGGGCATACCGTTCAAGGAATACGACATCGAGAAGGATGCCGAGGCGCGCAAGGTCTATGAGGCCCTGGGCGGTCGCGGCATCCCGGTGCTGGACGTGAACGGCACGCTGATTCGCGGCTATGAGCCCGAGGCGATTCTGGCTGCCTTGAAATAGATCAGGTCAAAAGATCGCAGCAGCTCACCTCAGGCTGCGATCTTGACCGCTGCTAGCAAGCCTCGATACGAAAACCAAACCGCGGAAAGTGCACATGCACCACCCCACCACGCGGGTCTTCGCGGCGCAGGATCAGCTCTTCACTGCCGGCAAACAGCAACTCGCCGGCCACCGGATCAACCCCGTAGTCGGTTGCCGCGATCACCACCTGCTGGCCTGCGGTAAAACCATTCGGTTCGTTGAACGGTTCATCCGGCAGGGCCGCCGGGGTTGAGTCCCGCGCCACCTGCAAGGCTTCTTCTGCGCTCATCTCACTGAATGCACCATGACCGAAACCCAGTACCCGGGTCAGCCAGGCCGAGACTGTCGGATAGGCATCCACCAGGGGCGCAGTGACGGGCGTGCCCTTCAAGAACCACAGCGGATGGGCCAAGGCGAAGTCGGCAATCGAAGGCTCGCCGAACAGGTAGTCGCCATCACGCTGCAGTTGCTGCTCAAGGCGCGCCATGATCGTCGGCCATTGATGACGGGCCTGGTCCGCCGACAACCGGGTGGCGCTACCACCACTGAACAGTCCGGCGCGGTCGGCGACAAAGGCCTTCACCGCCTCCGGTGATAACCTGGCAAAACGTACCGCTATCGATTCGGGCTGGAACACCAGGCTGACCGCATGCTGGAACACCACCGAGTCGGCCCAGGCGGCGACCGTGGCGCTGACCATTTCCTGCCCTTCGGGGAAGAACGCCGGCAGGGCTTTTTGCTGCTCCAGTCGGCGGGCAATCAGCGCGGTGTCGCAATAGATATCGGCACCGATCTGCAGCACCGGCGTACGACGGTAGCCACCAGTCAAGGCCGTGAGGTCGGGCTTGGGCATCATCGGCGAGATGTTCACCGAGCGCCAGGACAACCCTTTGAAGCCCAGCAACAGCCGCGCCTTTTCTGCGAAAGGAGAAGTCGGGTAATGGTGAAGAATCAACTCTGACATACACAATCCGCCGCTGATGTAAGAAGCCAGCAGCTTAGCGCGCAATCGAATAGCAGCCTACCCATCTGCCTGATGACAACTGATCACTCAGGGTGATAAGTCGCCACCAGGCATTCCTTGGCGCTCTTGCGCAGCTTCTTGATCAGGCGTTCCTGGCGCAACGCTTCGCTCTTGTCGCGGCAGGCCTCGGTATAGACCAGCGCCATCGCCGGGCTCGAGAGAAAAAACCGCGCGCCCTTGCCGCTCTGGTGCTTGGCGAAGCGCTTTTGCGGGTCGTCGCTGATGCCGCAATACAACGCGCCATTGGCCGCACGAACGAGGTAGACGAACCAGGGCTTGCTGGCAGGCACCACGGGGTCGACGGGTATAACGGGGGATTGGCTGGGGCTGTTCACGTGACGTTCAGGGCTTGAAGGAAAACAGCTGCAGATCTTATCAGCGACTGGCCTGGAACGCCCTCAAGCCTTTGAGCGCCTGTTTGCGCACGGCATTGCCCACCAGCGGCGTCCAGCCCAGGAGCAGGCCTTTGACACCGAGGGCCTGACGCGACCAGCGCCACAGATCAAAGGTGTCGTGGTGCTCGCAGATCTTGCCGTCACGCAGGACGAAGCGCGCCTGGATGTCGTTGACCACGGTGTTGCCGGTCTGGCTGAACAGGTAGCGGGCAACCCAATGCGCGCTGCCGCTGCGCTCATCGGCTTGCACGCTGTCGAAGGTCAGGGAAAAGTCCTTGGCCCGGGTGGTGAGCATCCGCCACATGTCAGCGGCATCGCGCCCGCGCAGCTCGCCAAAAGCCGGATCACTGAACAGCACATCCTCGCTATAGCAGGCGCTCATGGCTTCGGCATCCAGGCGCTGAAAGGCTTGATAGAACTCAGTGATCACGGCGCGATTGGCGTCACTCATGGGCAGGCTCCCTGCATGGTCAAAAAATGGCTGCGAAAGATACCTGCACGATAGTCTGCAAACCTTGGCAACACTACCGCCATTCGCAGCACAAATACCGCCAGTGCGACGCAGTCACACCCGTTCGCTTTCGACCTGCACGTACCGGGCGCGCCCGGCCCCCAGCCCGGCGATGATCGCGCCCAGGCCAATCACCCCGAAAATCCAGCCCAACGCGGTCCAGCCTCCGGTCCAGTCGTGCACCAGGCCGACCGCAAACGGGCCCATGGACGCCAGGGTGTAGCCGAACCCCTGGGCCATGCTCGACAGGTTGGCTGCCACATGGGCATCACGCGAGCGCAATACAATCAGGGTCAGCGCCAGGGCGAAGGTTGCGCCCTGCCCCAGGCCCAGCAGGATCGCCCAGCCCCACAAGCCGTCAATCGGCGCGTACAGGCAACCGAACAGCCCACCCAGGGTCATCAGCATCACCACCACGATCGCCAGGCGCTGGTCCTTGCCCCGCGTAGCCAACCAGGGAGCGGCCAGGGAGCTGGCCAATTGCACAATCACCGAACCCGACAGCACCAACCCGGCCTGGGTCGGCGTCAGGCCACGGCCGATCAGGATCGACGGCAACCAGCCAAAGACGATATAGGCCAGCGACGACTGCAGGCCCATGTAGAAGGTCACTTGCCAGGCCAGCGGGTCACGCAGCAGCCCGCGTACCCGATACGCGACATTGTGGGCGCCGTGTTTTTGCCCCACCTGCGGCAGCCAGAAAACCGCAGCAAGCAGTGCCGGAATCACCCAGAACCCCAGGCCCACGGTCCAGTCCTGCCCAAAATGCTCGCTCAAAGGCACTGACGCCCCGGCCGCCATGGCGGCGCCCAGGCACAAGGCCATGGTGTAGACGCCCGTCATGGTGCCGGCGTGCTTGGCAAAATCGCGCTTGACGATCCCCGGCAGCAATACGCCGATCACCCCAATGCTGGCGCCGGCCAGGATGCTCCCGGCAAACAGGCCGACCTCACCGAACGAACTGCGCAGGATGATCCCGCCCGCCAGGGTCAGGAGAATCCCCAGCACCACGCGTTCAGCACCAAAACGCCGCGCCAGGATCGGCGCCAAGGGCGCGAACAGCCCCAGGCACAACACGGGCAAGGTAGTCAGCAACCCCGCCTGGGCCGCCGACAAGCCAAGACTCTTCGACACCTCACTGAGCAGCGGCGCCATGCTCGACAGCGCCGGACGCAGGTTCAACGCCACCAGGATCAGCCCCAGCAACAACAGCCAGGGACGAAGCAACAGCGGCTGGCTCTGCTGGACTTGCTCATCATCGGCCTCGGCATCGATCAGCAGCTCTTCAAGCTCTGCCGAGCGTTTGGGGGAGACGGTATCGCGGGTGTTGGCCGGTTGGCTGGACATGGAATTCTCGGTTTCAAGGCTCATTGATCAACTGCCGGCAAAGGGCCTTGGCCCGCTCTGGATCGCGCTGTTCGACGGCGTCGAGCAAATCGACATGCAAGTCGAACACGGCTTGACGTCTGGGGACGATGTTCAAAGTCTCGCGCAACTGCGCGCCGACAATGCTGGAGAAGTAGCGGTACAGCTCACTGAGGGTCGGGTTGTGCGCGGCATCCACCAAGCGGCGGTGAAACACCATGTCGCAGGCGATGTAGCTATCAAGGTCGCCGTGATAGTGGGTACCACTGATTGTCAGCGCCTCGCGCAGGACCACCAGGTCCTCATCGGTCCGCCGCAACGCCGCCAAGCCAATCGCCTCCACCTCAAGGATATGCCGGGTCTCCCGGGCCTGTTCATGGGAGCAACGGGACAAGGCCTTCATCGTATCCAACGGATCGACCACCGCCCGCAGGTAACTGCCGTCACCCTGGCGAATCTCAATCAACCCGGAAAACGCCAGCACCCGCATGGCCTCACGCACCGTATTACGACTAATCCCCAACTCAGCCGCCAACTCAGGCTCGGTGGGCAGGCGCTGGCCAACCGTCCAACTGCCGGTGTTAATGCGCAGGCGCAGTTGCTCCAAGGCCTGGTCGACCAGGGAACGCTTGATCAATGGAGAAGTGTCTGTCATTAAATTCGCCCTTTCATCCAATCATAGGATGAATTTTTTTGACATGTTAGTCAGCTTGACTGGGTAGAGCAATGAGGATGTTGGTTGCGGGGGGCCGGACGTCAGGGGTAAAGCCGTTGGTTGCTTGGGGGCGGGCGGCGTTCCGCTCTTCCAAGTGACCCGCCGTAGGGGCGAAAAAAAACCCGGAACAAGTCCGGGTTCATCTCACTCAGCAACCCCAATCAATGCAAAATCTGACTCAAGAACAACTTGGTCCGCTCATTCTGCGGATTGTCGAAAAAGTCATTCGGCGCCGCCTGCTCAACAATCTCCCCCTTGTCCATAAAGATCACCCGATTCGCCACCGTCCGCGCAAAACCCATCTCATGGGTCACACAGAGCATGGTCATGCCGTCTTCAGCCAAACCGATCATGGTATCGAGCACCTCCTTGACCATCTCCGGATCGAGCGCCGACGTCGGTTCGTCGAACAGCATGATCTTCGGCTTCATGCACAGCGCCCGGGCAATCGCTACCCGCTGCTGCTGGCCACCCGACAGTTGCCCTGGATACTTGTGCGCCTGCTCCGGAATGCGTACGCGCTCCAGATAGTGCATGGCAATCTCCTCAGCCTTGCGCTTGGGCATCTTGCGCACCCACATCGGCGCCAGGGTGCAGTTCTGTAAAATCGTCAGGTGTGGAAACAGATTGAAGTGCTGGAACACCATGCCGACTTCACGGCGCACCGTTTCAATCTGCTTGAGGTCATTGGTCAACTCCACGCCATCGACCACGATCCGCCCTTGCTGATGCTCTTCCAGACGGTTGAGACAGCGAATGGTGGTCGACTTGCCGGAACCCGAAGGGCCGCACAGGACAATCCGCTCGCCCTGCTTGACGTTGAGGTTGATGTCTTTCAACACATGGAACTGGCCGTACCACTTGTTCACGCCCTGCATCTGAATAATGCCTTCAGGGCTCACCGGCTGTTTGCTTGCTTCGCTCATTACAGAACTCCTAACGCTTGTGGCCAGTGTCGAGCTTGCGTTCCAGGTGCATGGAATAGCGCGACATACCAAAACAGAAAATCCAGAACACCAGGGCCGCGAACACGTAGCCCTCAGTGGCCATGCCCAACCATTTCGGGTCGGCGGCGGCTTGCTTGACGCTGTTGAGCAAGTCGAACAGGCCGATGATGATCACCAGGCTGGTGTCCTTGAACAGCGCAATGAAAGTGTTGACGATACCGGGGATCACCAGCTTCAAGGCTTGCGGCAGGATCACCAGGCCCATGCTGCGCCAGTACCCCAGGCCCATCGCGGCAGCCGCTTCGTACTGTCCCTTGGGAATCGCTTGCAGGCCGCCACGCACCACTTCGGCGACGTAGGCCGACTGGAACAGGATCACCCCGATCAGCGCCCGCAGCAGCTTGTCGAAGTTCATGCCCTCGGGCAGGAACAACGGCAACATCACCGAGGACATGAACAGCACCGTGATCAATGGCACGCCGCGCCAGAACTCGATGAAGGTCACGCAGACCACCCGAATCGCCGGCATGTTCGAGCGCCGTCCCAGGGCCAGGATGATGCCCAGCGGCAGCGCTCCGGCAATCCCGACCGTGGCGATCACCAGGGTCAGCATCAGGCCGCCCCATTGGCTCGTCGCCACTTGGCTCAAGCCGAAAACGCCGCCATGCAACAGGCACCAGGCAATGATCGGGTACAGCACCAGGAAGCTCAGCCCATACACTGCTTTGCGCGGGAAGCGCGAGATGAACAGCGGTGCCACGCCGATGACCGCCAGCCACACGGTCAGGTCCACGCGCCAGCGCATGTCCACCGGGTAGTAGCCATACATGAACTGGCCAAAGCGCTGCTGGATGAACACCCAGCAGGCGCCGTCCTTGGTGCAGTCGGCCTGGCTGGTACCGACCCAGTTGGCGTCGATGATCGCCCACTGCAGGATCGGCGGCACCACCAGGTAGATCAGGTAGAACGCGAACAGCGTCAGCAGGGTGTTGAGCCAGCTGGAGAACATGTTGGCGCGCATCCACGCCACCACGCCGATGCTGCTGCTCGGCGGTGGCATGTCCGGTTTGAAAGTATGAGTACTCATGCGCTATTCCTTACCGCTCGATCAGCGCAATGCGCTTGTTGTACCAGTTCATCAGCAAGGAAATGCTGATGCTGATCGCCAGGTACACGCTCATGGTGATGGCAATCACCTCGATCGCCTGCCCGGTCTGGTTCAGCACCGTGCCGGCAAACAGCGAGACCATTTCCGGGTAACCGATACCGGCCGCCAGCGAGGAGTTCTTCGCCAGGTTGAGGTATTGGCTGGTCAGCGGCGGAATGATCACCCGCAACGCCTGGGGAATGATCACCTTGCGCAGGGTCGGGCCGTTGCGCAAACCGAGGGAGTGCGCCGCCTCGGTCTGGCCGTGGCTGACCGACTTGATGCCCGAACGCACGATCTCGGCGATAAACGCCGCGGTGTACACGGTCAGGGCCAGGGTCAGTGCCAGCAGTTCCGGGATCAGCACCCAGCCGCCGACAAAGTTGAAGCCTTGCAGCTTGGGCAACTCCCAGTGCAGCGGTGTGCCGAAGATCACCGCACAGAGCGCCGGGATCAGCAGGAACAGCGCCAGGCCCACCCAGAATTTATGAAACGGTACACCGGTCGCCTCGAAGCGCTTGGTCGCCCAGCGGTTCATCAGCACAATCGCCACAATGGCTACGCCGATGCTGGCGACAAACGGCCAGAAACCGTCCGCCGTCAACGCGGCCGGCATGTTCAAGCCGCGGCTGCTGACGAAGAAGGTGTCGCCGAAGTTATGGCTGTTGCGTGGCCCCGGCATGGTCAGGAACACCGCGAAGTACCAGAACAGGATCTGCAGCAACGGCGGAATGTTGCGGAAGACTTCCACGTACACAGTCGCCAGCTTGGCAATGATCCAGTTCTTCGAAAGCCGTGATACGCCGACGATAAACCCCAGGATCGTCGCCAGGATCACGCCAATGAAGGTCACCAACAAGGTGTTGAGCAGGCCGATGACAAACACCCGGGCATAACTGTCCGATTCGGTGTAGTCGATCAGGGTTTGCGCGATACCGAAACCGGCACTGCGCTCAAGAAAATCGAAGCCGGAGGTAATACCCCGGTGTTGCAGGTTGGTCTGCGTGTTGTCGAACAGATACCAGCCCATCGAGACCACCGCCACAATGGTGATGATCTGGAATAGCCACGCACGCACTTTTGGATCGCTGAGGCTGAGCCTCTGCTTTGGTGCGCCGATAGAATTTTGCATGGAGTGCCCCAGAAATAATGGTACAGAACATCACCCGGTGGTTGGCCCACCGGGTGATAGAACCATCAGCGCACTGGTGGTGCGTATTGAATGCCGCCGTTGTTCCACAGAGCGTTCAGCCCGCGGTCGATTTCCAGCGGAGTGCCCTTGCCGAGGTTTTTCTCGAACACTTCACCGTAGTTGCCGACTTGCTTGACGATCTGCACGACCCAGTCTTTCGGCAGCTTCAGGTCCTTACCGTATTCACCGTCCGCCCCGAGCATACGAGCGACATCCGGGTTCTTGGTGGACTTGGCTTCGGCTTCGACGTTTTTCGAAGTAATGCCGGCCTCTTCAGCGTTGAGCATGGCGTAGCCTGTCCAGCGGATCACGGCCAGCCACTCGTCATCGCCATTACGCACGACAGGGCCCAGTGGCTCCTTGGAAATGGTTTCCGGCAGAACCACGTAGTCCTTCGGTGCGGCCAGCTTGCTGCGCTGGGCGAACAGCTGGGACTTGTCCGAGGTCAGCACGTCGCAACGACCGGATTCCAGCGACTTGGCGCTTTCGTCGGAGGTGTCGAAAGTGATCGGCGTGTATTTCAGGCCGTTGCCGCGGAAGTAATCGGAAACGTTCAGCTCGGTCGTGGTACCGGCTTGAATGCAGATGGTCGCGCCGTCCAGTTCCTTGGCACTCTTGACGCCCAGCTTGTTGTTTACCAGGAAGCCGATGCCGTCGTAGTAGGTGATGAAGCCAGGAAACTTCAGGCCCATGCCCGCGTCGCGGGAGCTGGTCATGGTGGTGTTGCGCGACAGGATGTCAATTTCACCGGACTGCAGCGCGGTGAAGCGTTCCTTGGCGTTCAACTGACTGAACTTCACTTTGGTTGCGTCGCCGAATACCGCGGCGGCCACCGCGCGACAGAAGTCGGCATCAATACCGAGGATCTTGCCGGTGGAATCCGGTACCGAGAAACCCGGCAGACCGTCACTGACGCCGCACTGTACAAAACCCTTCTTCTGCACTGCATCCAGGGTTGCACCCGCCTGAGCGAACCCGCTGACACCGAGTACTGCGGCCGCAGTCATCACTGCCAGGGTGGATTTCAACATCTTCATTCAAACCTCCAGTTTTGCTCTTGTTGTGTCGGAGCTTGAGTCCTGCCGCACCCTTATGAGGCGCTGTTGACCCGTGTTGGCTTGTTTTAGGGTCAAGCGGCGTAAGACCTTAGCTATGAGTCTAGTAGGAGAAAATCCACATCATGGAAAACTCACTGCTCACCAATCGGCCGAACGGGCTGTAGCCCTTTCTTGTCTGCCAAGCCCGTAGCGGCCATTGGCGAACGTCCATCACCGGATTTTTTGCTCTCCCGCGGCGGGCGGTTGCCTGATAGTGTTACCGCCAAGCGTAGGATCGCACGTACAGGTTTTCCCATAGCAAGGCCCGTACCACACCGGGCGCTAAAGCGATTCAGCCGCAGGTCAAGAGCAAAACTTGCAACCTTGCGACAACTTCTTAACTGATCGACCCGCCGTGCACTTTGAGCTCGCACTCAAAGCGGGCGAACGCACAACAATGGAGCAGCCATGAACCATCCCTTGATTCTTGAACCCGTCAAGACCGCAGATGCTTGTGTCATCTGGCTCCACGGCCTGGGCGCCGACCGCTACGACTTCCTGCCCGTGGCCGAAGCCCTGCAGGAAACCCTGCAGACCACGCGCTTCGTCCTGCCCCAGGCGCCGACCCGCGCAGTGACCATCAACGGTGGTTACGAGATGCCCAGCTGGTACGACATTCTGGCCATGAGTCCGGCCCGGGCAATCGACCGCGAGCAACTGGAAGCGTCGGCGCAACGCATCATCGATTTGATCGAAGAGCAGCGCGCGGGCGGAATAGACCCTTCGCGGATTTTCCTCGCGGGTTTTTCCCAGGGTGGCGCGGTGGTCCTGCACAGCACCTTCCTCAAGTGGCAGGGTCCACTGGGTGGCGTACTTGCCCTCTCCACTTATGCCCCCACCTTCACTGACGAACTCGAGCTATCCGCCAGCCAGCAACGTATTCCGGTGCTGTGCCTGCACGGCCAGTACGATGAGGTGGTGCAAAACGTCATGGGCCGCAGCGCCTACGAGTACTTGAAGACCCGTGGTGTCACCGTGACATGGCAGGAATACCCAATGGGGCATGAAGTGTTACCCGAAGAAATTCGTGATATTGGCGCCTGGCTCGCCGAGCGTTTGCGCTAATCCACCCACATCTATGTAGCAGTGTGACCAACGCACTACGCCGCGCCCGATTCTTGCATTACACTGGCCGGCGTACATTCCTTAACCAATTGATGAGATGACCGTGCTCAAAGCACTCAAGAAAATGTTCGGTAAAAGCGAGGCTGAGCAGCTCGCGCCCAGCTCCAGCGCACCCTCCCCAACCACCAGCCACCGCACCGACGGTCATCAGCCTGGTCGGACCGCAGCTGTCGCGGCACCGCAGAACGAGCCAGTGAACACACCGGCCACCGACGTTGCCCCGCCAAAAGCGCGCAGCGAAACCCCGAAGCCGCGTCGCGAACGCGCGCCAAAACCGCCGGTCGTGGCCTGGAAACTCGAAGACTTCGTCGTCGAACCCCAGGAAGGCAAGACCCGCTTCCACGACTTCAAGCTAGCCCCGGAGCTGATGCACGCCATCCAGGACCTGGGCTTCCCGTACTGCACGCCGATCCAGGCGCAGGTATTGGGCTTCACCCTGGCCGGCAAAGACGCCATCGGCCGCGCACAAACCGGCACCGGCAAGACCGCCGCGTTCCTGGTCTCGATCATCACCCAGTTGCTGCAGACCCCACCGCCCAAAGAGCGCTACATGGGTGAGCCACGGGCACTGATCATCGCGCCGACCCGTGAACTGGTGGTGCAGATCGCCAAGGACGCCGCCGACCTGACCAAGTACACCGGCCTCAACGTCATGACCTTTGTCGGCGGCATGGACTTCGACAAGCAGCTCAAGCACCTCGAAGCCCGGCACTGCGACATCCTGGTCGCCACCCCAGGCCGCCTGCTGGACTTCAACCAGCGCGGCGACGTGCACCTGGACATGGTCGAAGTAATGGTGCTGGACGAAGCGGACCGGATGCTCGACATGGGTTTCATCCCACAAGTGCGCCAGATCATTCGCCAGACCCCACCAAAAAGCGAACGCCAAACCCTGCTGTTCTCGGCCACCTTCACCGAAGACGTGATGAACCTGGCCAAGCAATGGACCACCGACCCGTCCATCGTCGAGATCGAAGCCGAGAACGTTGCCAGCGAAAACGTCGAACAGCACATCTACGCCGTTGCCGGTGCCGATAAGTACAAGCTGCTCTACAACCTGGTGACCGACAACGGCTGGGAGCGGGTGATGGTCTTCGCCAACCGCAAGGACGAAGTGCGGCGCATCGAAGAACGCCTGGTCCGCGACGGCGTCAACGCTGCCCAACTGTCGGGCGACGTGCCGCAGCACAAGCGCATCAAGACCCTGGAAGGTTTTCGCGAGGGCAAGATCCGCGTCCTGGTGGCCACCGATGTCGCCGGCCGCGGGATTCACATCGACGGCATCAGCCACGTGATCAACTTCACCCTGCCGGAAGTGCCGGACGATTACGTGCACCGCATTGGCCGGACCGGTCGTGCAGGCGCCGAGGGCGTCTCCATCAGCTTTGCCGGTGAAGATGACTCCTACCAGCTACCGTCCATCGAGGCGCTGCTGGGCCGCAAGATCAGTTGCGAAACCCCGTCGACCCATCTGCTGCGCCCGGTAGAGCGTAAGCGCCCGTAAGTTCGGGTCGCCACACCCCAAGCGCAGCCGATCACGGACTGCGCTTTTTTTACGCCTGGATATTGCCAACAAGAACAATAAGTCCACAATGGACAAATTAGTTCACACGCAAATCCACGGAGCCTGCGCATGCCCCCTTCCCCTTTTGTGATCGACCAAGCCCAGGCTCGCGAACTGCTGGCGCAGGTTGACGTGCCGCAGATCCTGCGCAAATTGTTCCGTGACCTGGCAGCCGGCCAGGCCGTGCAACCGGCCCAGCAACTGGTGGAGTTCCCCCAGGGTGCCGGGGACTTCATCAATTACCTCGGGGTGTTGGCCGAAGATGCTGTCTATGGGGTGAAAACCTCGCCCTACATCGTGCGTGCGCAAGGCGGCGCGCTGGTGACCGCCTGGACCCTGCTGATGTCGATGCGCACCGGCCAGCCTCTGCTGCTGTGCGATGCCGGCGAACTGACCACCGCGCGCACCGCCGCCACCACGGCCGTAGCAGTGGATGCCCTGGCCCGGCCGGATGCCACTCGCCTGGTGATCATCGGCAGCGGCCCAGTAGCCCAAGCGCACCTGCACTACGCCCGGCAACTGCGCGAGTGGCACAGCATCAGCCTCTATTCGCCAAGCCTGGCGACGCGTGATCCAGAGGCTCTGGCGCAGTGGATGGCCATGGACTCGCGCCTGCAGATCCAGGACAGCCTGGCGGCGGCGCTCGAGGAGGCCGATGTGATCATGCTCTGCACCTCCTCCGCCGGCCCGGTGATCGACCCACTGAGCTTGCGCAAGCCCGCCTTGATCACCTCCATCAGTACCAACGCGGTGCGCGCCCACGAAGTCCCGCCGCACAGCCTCGGCCAGATGCAGGTGTATTGCGACTACCGTCGGACCACTCCAGACGCTGCCGGGGAAATGTTGATCGCCCGCGAACAACACGACTGGAACCCGGCGGCGATCGTCGGCGACCTGGCGCAACTGCTCAGCGGCCAGATACCACGCCCGACGTACGAGCGCCACGTGTTCTTCCGCTCCATCGGCCTGGGCCTGGAAGACATCGCGCTGGCCAATGCCATCTACCACCTGCTCAACTGACCCAAATCCCTGTAGTAGCTAGCATGCTCGCGATGAGGCCATCATCTTCAACATTAATGTTGGCTGACCGACCGCCATCGCGAGCAAGCTCGCTCCTACAAGGGACAGGTGTTTACGCCTTTAAGGACACGTTCATGACCCAGGCAGACTTCATCATCATCGGCGGCGGTATTGCCGGGGCTTCCACCGGTTTCTGGCTGTCGCCCCACGGCCGGGTCATCGTGCTCGAGCGCGAATCCCACCCGGCCTACCATTCCACCGGGCGTTCCGCGGCGCTGTACACCGCCGCGTATGGCACCCCGCAAGTACGCGCGCTGACCCAGGCCAGCCGGGAATTCTTCGATGCCCCGCCAGCGGGCTTCTGCGAACACCCGCTGCTCACCCCTCGAGGCGAGATGACCGTGGACTTCACCGGCGACCCGGATGAGCTGCGCAATCAATACCTCAGTGCCAAGGCCACCGTGCCGCAGATGCAGTTGCTCAGCGCCGACGAGGCCCTGGCACGCCTGCCGATCCTGCGCCGGGACAAGGTCTTTGGCGCAATCTACGACCCGACCGCCACCGACATCGACACCGATGCCCTGCACCAGGGTTATCTGCGGGGCATCCGCCGCAATCAGGGACAGCTGCACACCGATTGCGAAGTGCTGGGCCTGAGCCGTGATCCCCAGGGGCTGTGGCACGTGCAGACCGCCGGCCAGACGTTCAGCGCGCCGATCATCATCAATGCCGCCGGCGCCTGGGCCGACCATCTCGGTGCAATGGCCGGCGCCCAGCCGCTGGGGCTGATTCCCAAGCGGCGCGCGGCGTTTATCTTCGAAGGCCCCAAGGACCTTGATTGCCACGCCTGGCCGATGCTCGTGAGCCTCGACGAATCCTTCTACATGAAACCCGATGCCGGGATGTTCCTCGGCTCGCCGGCCAACGCCGACCCGGTAGAGCCCCATGACGTGCAGCCGGAAGAACTGGACATCGCCATGGGCATCTACCAGATCGAAGAGGCCACCACCCTGACCATCCGCCGCCCGACCCGTACTTGGGCCGGCCTGCGCAGCTTTGTCAGCGATGGCGACCTGGTCAGCGGCTTCGACCCGCAAGTACCCGGGCTGTTCTGGGTTGCCGCCCAGGGCGGTTACGGCATCCAGACTTCGCCCGCCATGGGCCAGGCCAGCGCGGCGCTGGTCCGCGGAGAGGCGCTGCCGCCGGCACTGCAACACTTTGGCCTCAGCGCCAGCATGCTCTCCCCTTCGCGCCTGGGTTGAGCCGGCGCCGGGGTGACGTTCGAACCCGATTGCGGCAAACTTCCAGCGCCCCGGCTCACGGGGCGCCGATTGCCTGGAGCAGCACCGATGACCCCACCTCTACAAGACCCTGCACTGGATAACTTCCGGGCAATCGCCGACGCCATTGCCACGCTGTTTTTCCCCCACGCCGAGGTGGTGCTGCACGACCTGCGCACACAGAAAATCGACTACATCGCCAACAACCTGTCCAAGCGTGAAATCGGCGGCGATGCGGCGCTCGAAGACATGCTCAGCGAGGACATCAGCGAACGCAACATCGGCCCCTACGAGAAGCTCAATTGGGATGGCCAGAAAATCCGCAGCCTGAGCAGTGTCCTGCGCGACAGCAACGGCCATCCGATGGCCGTGCTGTGCATCAACCTGAACATTTCGCTGTTCGAGAACGCCAAGGCAGCGCTGGACCTGTTCCTGTCACCGAGCAAACTGATCCCACAGCCGGATTCACTGTTTCGCGATGACTGGCAGGAGCGCATCAACACCTTCCTGCACAACTGGCTGCGGGAACGACAACTGGGCCTGAGCGTGTTGACCCGCGAGCACAAGCGCGAACTGGTGCTGGCCCTGCATGCCGAAGGCGCCTTCAAGGGCAAAAGCGCCTCCAACTATGTGGCCAATGTGCTGAACATGGGGCGGGCGACGGTGTACAAGCACCTGAAGGAATTGAAGGCCGTGCACGGCTGAACCGCGGACAGGCACTGGCGGCTTGCCAGCGAAGCACGCGAGGATGCCGTGTTGAATCAGGCTTGGCGCGTCATCGTTGACGACCATCGCGAGCAAGCTCGCTCCTACAAACACCCCCGCATGCACCGATCAAACCTGTGGGAGCGAGCCGGGCGGCGCTCCGCTTGCTCGCGATAGCAGTTAATCAGTCGCCGTAGATGTCCGACTTGAAGTACTTGTGGGAAATCTGCTGGTATTCGCCATTGGCGCGAATGCCGTCGATGGCCTTGTTCAACTCGGCGACCAGTTCGCTGTTGCCCTTGCGCACCGCAATCCCGGCGCCCTCACCGACGTATTTCGGATCCTTGAGTTCTGGCCCGACGAACGCATAACCCTTGCCACGCGGCATCGAGAGGAAATCGCTCAACGGAATGGTGTCGGCGAAAATACCGTCCAGGCGACCGGCGGCCAGGTCCATGTAGATTTCTTCGTTGTTGCTGTAGCGCTTGACCAGCACGCCCTTGGGCTCCAGCACTTCAGTGGCAAAACGATCAGTGGTGGTGGCGCGCTGAACCCCCAGGGTCTTGCCCTTGAGGCTGGCGTACTGGTCATCCACCACGGCACCGTCCTTCATCACAAACCGCGACGAGGTGAAGTAGTACTTGTGGCTGAAATCCACCGACTTCTTGCGGTCTTCGTTGATGGTCATGGACGACAGGGCCGCGTCGATTTTCTTCACCTTGAGGGAAGGAATCAGCCCATCGAATTCACCCTCGACCCACTCGCACTTGACCTGCATCTGCGCGCACAGCGCATTGCCAATTTCATAGTCAAAACCGGTGATCGTGCCTTCGGAGGTTTTCGAGGCGAACGGCGGGTATGCCGCTTCAATGCCCAGGCGCAGGGTTTTCTCAGCCGCGAACAACGGGCTGCACGCCAACAGACTGAGGGCCAGACCACTGATGAGGGGAAGCTTCTTCATGTTGATTTTCTCGCGAGTTGTTGTTGGTTTGGCAAGAGGAAGAGAAGCAATTGCACGCTCAAGGCTTGAAGCCTCAAGCGGTTTTTTATACTTATAATTCCATACTGGACTTTTATGTATTAGTCGTCAATCAGGCGTACAGAGGTATCTCGGCCATTGGTCGAGTGGGGGATATCAAGCGTTGGAGGTTACGGTTTCCAGCGATCCGCCGCCGCGTGATCGCTGTCACGCCCGTCCACCCAGCGCGGGCCGTCACTGGTCAGTTCTTTTTTCCAGAACGGCGCGCGGGTCTTCAGGTAGTCCATGACAAAGGCGCAGGCGTCGAACGCCGCCTGGCGGTGGGCGCTGGCGGCGCCGACAAACACGATCGGCTCGCCCGGCTGCAACGCTCCGATGCGGTGCAGCACCTCCAGCTTGAGCAACGGCCAACGCTGCTCGGCCTCCTCGGCAATCTTGCCCAGCGCCTTCTGCGTCATGCCCGGGTAGTGTTCCAGGAACATCCCGGCCACATCGAGGCCGTCGTTGAAGTCACGCACGTAGCCGACAAAACTCACCACCGCACCCACGCCGACATTGGCGGCATGCATCGCGTTGACTTCAGCGCCCGGATCGAAGGGCGACGCCTGCACGCGAATCGCCATGACTCAGCCTCCGGTCACAGTGGGAAAAAACGCCAGTTCATCGCCGTCGCCCACCGGTTCATCCAGTTGGCACAGCTCTTCGTTACGCGCACACATCAGGTTCTGCTCGCTCAGCACCTCGGCGCCGTCACGTTGCGCCAGCAGCGCCCGGACATCGTCGACCGTGGCGAAATCGCCTTCCACCTGTACCGAATCCACGCCCAGGGCTTCGCGGTAGCGGGCAAAAAACTTCACGGTGAGGTTCATTGCCCGGCCACCTGATAGTGCCCGCTCTTGCCGCCCAGTTTCTCCAGCAGGCGCACACTCTCGATGACCATGCCCCGGTCCACGGCCTTGCACATGTCATAGATGGTCAGCGCCGCGATGCTGGCGGCGGTCAGGGCTTCCATTTCCACCCCGGTCTGCCCGGCCAACTTGCAACGCGCGGTGATGCGCACGGCATCGACCCCTTCGGCACTGAGCTCGACCTTGACCCCGGTCAGCATCAGCGGATGGCACAGCGGGATCAGGTCGGAGGTTTTTTTCGCTGCCTGGATTCCGGCAATACGGGCCACGGCGAACACATCGCCCTTGGGATGGCCGCCGCTGACAATCATTTGCAGGGTTTCGGGAAGCATGCGCACCAGCGCTTCGGCCGTGGCCTCACGGGACGTCACGGCTTTTTCGGTGACGTCGACCATATTGGCGCGACCTTGGGAATCGAGATGAGTCAGCACGGGGTTACTCCTGATCAGGAGCGCCGATTGTAAACCCGCGGGTCAATTTTCCGCACGCTTGAATATCAGGGACGCGGCGGGCCATAAAAAACGGGCGGCTGTTGGGCCGCCCGTGTTTGCCGAGGATGTTACAGATGGGATTCGGCGTATTCGGCCAGAATCGAACGTGGCACCCCTTGCAGGGTGATGTGCACACCGTTGGGGAAGTCCTTGAAGCGTTCGGTCAGGTACGTCAGCCCGGAGCTGGTCGCGGACAGGTAAGGGGTATCGATCTGCGCCAGGTTACCCAGGCACACCACTTTGGAACCGGCACCGGCACGGGTGATGATGGTTTTCATCTGGTGCGGCGTGAGGTTCTGGCATTCGTCGATCAGGATCAGGCTCTGCTGGAAGCTGCGACCACGGATGTAGTTGAGGGATTTGAACTGCAAAGGCACTTTGCTGAGGATGTAGTCGACGCTGCCATGGGTGCTTTCGTCATCCATGTGCAAGGCTTCGAGGTTATCGGTGATGGCGCCAAGCCAAGGCTCCATTTTTTCCGCTTCGGTACCCGGCAGGAAGCCGATCTCCTGGTCCAGCCCCTGCACGCTGCGGGTGGCGATAATGCGCCGGTAGCGCTTGCTGACCATGGTCTGCTCGATAGCCGCGGCCAGGGCCAGGATGGTTTTACCGGAACCGGCAGCGCCCGACAGGTTGACCAGGTGGATGTCCGGGTCCAGCAAGGCGTACAGCGCCAGGCTCTGGTAGATGTCGCGAGGTTTCAGACCCCAGGCTTCCTGGTGCAACAGGGGTTCCTGATGCAGGTCGAGGATCAGCAGCTTGTCGACCTGGATTTCCTTGATCCAGCCGACAAATCCCTGCTCGTCGATGATGAATTCGTTGATGTGCACCGCCGGCAGGTTGTCGATCAACTGCACCTGGTGCCAGGTGCGGCCGTGGTCCTGACGGGTTTCGACCTTGCTCACGCGGTCCCAGAAGGAGCCGGTCATGTTGTGATAACCGTTGGGCAGCAACGACACGTCATCAACCAGTTGGTCGGTGCTGTAGTCCTCTGCCGCGATCCCGCAGGCCCGGGCCTTGAGGCGCATGTTGATGTCTTTGGTGACCAGCACCACCGGCAACTCCGGTTCGCGCGCGTGCAGGTCGATCAACTGGTTGATGATGATGTTGTCGTTCAGGTGCTCGGGCAGGACGATGTTCGGTTCGGTACGCTTGCTCATCAGAATCGACAGCAGCCCCTTGGGCCCGCTTTTTCCACGCTGGATCGGCACACCCAGTTCAACGTCTTCAGGGGATGCGTCGCCCAGGGTCTTGTCGATCAGGCGAATGGCCTGGCGGCATTCGGCGGCAACGCTGTGATGGCCACTCTTGAGCTTGTCCAGCTCTTCAAGGACGGTCATCGGGATGGCAACGTGGTGCTCTTCAAAGTTCAGCAACGCGTTGGGATCGTGAATCAATACGTTGGTATCGAGTACATAAAGGATTGGCTGGTTGGAAGAAGAACTACGTCCGTGATCATCCATACTCGGTCACCTTTGTGGGAGCCAGTCGACGCAATACCGTGACAGTTCTGCGCCTCGAAGTGGCCACCGAGTCCACTTGACGTGCGCCTACGGCACGACTCAAGTGAACTGCACACAAGGGGTCTTGGAAGACGCCACCTGTGTTGCAGGTTTCGGCGGTCTGTCTTCGTAATACTCCAAAACCCATGACAGAAAAAAGCACTTTGATGCTTTTTTGAAGTTTATTTTTTTACCCGATAAATACCGCTTGGCGCATGGCACCGGCACCGTTAAAGTCGGAAGTCCGCCTGCATCGAATTGCCCCTGAAAATCGGCCGAAAGCCAATGATTCCGGGCTTTTACCTTTTCAACGAAATGCCTGCCGACACTCCTCCCAGCCAATCCCGCTTTGCGCCGTTCGCGCCAAC
Source organism: Pseudomonas sp. Irchel 3H3 (assembly GCF_900187635.1). Lineage (NCBI taxonomy): Bacteria > Pseudomonadati > Pseudomonadota > Gammaproteobacteria > Pseudomonadales > Pseudomonadaceae > Pseudomonas > Pseudomonas sp. Irchel 3H3. Next base: position 45,896 of record NZ_FYEC01000036.1, read on the forward strand.
AGCCAAGGCAGCGCCGTTTTCACCCCATCCTGCCGGGTGTTGAAATTGATCACCCCATGGCGCCATAGCAGCATCAGGGTCAAGACTCGCTGTGCACTCTGCTCCCCCGTCAGTTGCCGGGTGCTGTCGGCCGGATCGATGTCCCACAGCGCCACCTGCAGCCCCTGGGCCTGGAAAAACCCCGCGCCATCGGCGCGCCGTTGTCCATTGGGTGGGCGGAACAGCGGCACGAAGTTATCCGGCAGCCGCTTCTTCACCAGTTCGACGCTGCGTGTCACCGAGTACTGCCAGTCCTGCCAGTGACTGTGGGAACGGAACTGCCACCCCTGGACCCCGACGCACTGGCCCGCGTAAAGCCTTTGCAACTGGGCGACCGACTGTTGCGCCAGGCGGCCCTGGATATCACTGCCCAAGACAAAGAACAGCCCGGACAGATTGGCCTTGCGCAAATACTCGGTCAGCCAGGCAGTGTGATCCGGCACCCGATTGGCGCCGCTGTCGAAACTCAGGACAAACAGCCGGTCATGCAGGGGTTCGCCATTACGCTCGTAGTCGCCAAACAGCTCGACCTCACTGCTCGTCTGGGGCAGCAACGCGGCCTTGCGCAATTGTTCGTCCAGGTAGCGCTGGTGAAACTCCCGGCTCGGCTCGGCCCAACGGGTATAAAAGGAGTCCGGCCCGAGTTCGAACTTGGCGGCCTGCTGGCGCAATGTCTCGCGATCCTCGACCAGGAAACAGAAGGAGGCATCCTGGTCGCAGCTTTGCTCGGCGAACCCGTAGTTGGCCAGCAAGCGCACCCACATCCGCTCGCGCAGGGCATTGATCGCCTCGAGATTGATCATGCGCAAGCCCAGGCGCTGCTTCAGGGCCGGCTCGTCGAGCCCTTCACTGTCGAGCAGAGCCCGAGAGAACGCGAGGATCTCCGCCCGTGAGGCGACATCGAACAGGGTCGGGCTGGTCAGTTGCTCTGGCCAGGTGCTGCGATCAAGGGTGGCCGGTTCGTTGGGCGCGGCAAGCACGCCCGCACTGAACAGCCAGGCGCCAAACAGTAAAGCGATACGCAAAGGGACGTCTCCGTTGCAAAACCCCGCGGCACTATAGCCCATCCGCACCTTGCCTCCCCTCCTTCTGTGGGAGCAAGGCTTGCCCGCGATTGGCATAGGTATCGACACAACGTTGTAGCGGCCTGTGGCGAGGGAGCTTGTTTGCGTGGCGGCCTCTGGGGTGTTGGATTAGGCCCAGTACATATCCATTTTTGCGGTAACGGCCTCCTATGGTTCCGCTTTTACAGCGGCTCACTTTTGGAGGAGCCCAAAAGTAAGCAAAAGGCTCTTGCCCCACCACTTGGCACCTCGCTTGGGCTCGGTGTGCCCTCACTCCGGCTTGAATCCGTGGGCCGCCGCCACGCGCCATCCATGGCGCGGGGCGGCTAACCCGGCGTCCTGCCGGGTTACCCACGGCTTCAAGCCTGCGTTCGGCCAGCGTGGTTAACGGGGCGCCCAGGATCAAAAGCCAGAGCCAAAGC
>NZ_FYEC01000006.1:0-253382 GCF_900187635.1 Pseudomonas sp. Irchel 3H3
AGGATTACATCGCCTACTACAACCAAGACCGCATAAGCCTCAGACTGAATGGCTTGAGCCCGGTACAATTTCGGACCCAGGCATTAAATCAATAGCGTCCCCTGTCCAACTTTCGGGGGGCAGTTCACGTAAGGGCGGAACCCTAAGCCGCCATCACCGCAGCAACGGATATACCCCCAAAAAAAGAGTCACACCACCTGCTTGGGCAACCGCTGATCAATCACCCGATACAACGCCGACCCCTCACCCCAATTACGCATGAACCGCGCCCGATCCCGCGCATAAGCCGGCGCAAAACTACTGAGTGAAGCGTGCTGACACATCGAATCCAGGTCAATCAACGACCAGCGATCCCGGTCCCAGAACAGGTTATGCCCCTTGAAATCCCCATGACTGATGCGCTCGGCGATCAACTCGGCAAACAGTTGATCCAGCGCCACCAACTCAGCCTCAGGCGCCTCGCCACTTTCCACATAGGGCGCAAAACGCTCAATGATGTCCGGCCCCGGCAGATACTCGGTGATCAGGTAGGCCCGGCTGCGCAGCCAGAAAAACCGTTTTTCCAGCAACGCCAGCGGCTTGGGCGTGGCGATGCCGAGGAACGCCAGGCGATTGCCCTCGCGCCAGGAATGCCAGGCGCGGCTCGGACGCCAGAAACGCTTGAGCCAGTGGGCAAACCCCTTGATGTTGTAGCGTTTGACCACCAGCGTACGACCACCCACCTCAACCTTGCCCACACTCGCCGCGCCGCCGGTCTTGTACAGATGCCCCTGGTCGAGCAAGGCATCGGCCTGCTCCAGCACCGGCAACATGGCGGCCTCTTCGTCGCGGCGAATCGCACGCAACCCAAAGGCCCCGCGCTGCACGGCGAACAGCGAGCACTCACGGCCAACCTTGATCAGGTAATCCTTGAGTCGCCAGCTACGAATCTTGCGTACCTGCTTCTGCAAGGCTTCGAGCGGCAACGCGTGCTCGCCATTGCTCAGCAGGTAATGCACCAGCAACTCTTCGGTGAACGGCTCCAGCGTCTTGGGCAACTGGGCAAAAAACACCCCGAGGTTTTCCAGGACCTTTTGCCGCGACAACGGCTGCCCCGCGGTTTCGGCATGAATCCCGGCACCGTCGATCAAATACAGCCGACCACCGTGGCGCAGCAGATTGTCCAGGTGCAGGTCCGATTGCCACAGGCCCTTGCTGTGCATCTGGCCAATGGCGGCCAGCGCCTCGGCCAGCACTTCGCTTTGCTCATCCGCCAGCACTGGCAGGGCTTCGACCTGTTGCCAGGCGTCGCCCAGGCTGTGCGCACCCTCCAGCAGTTCGAACAGCAACCAGCCGCCCTCGCCTTCTTTCAGGCCGTCAGCCAGCAACAACGGGGTGGTCAGGCCTTGGGCCGCGAGCAGGCGCACACCCTCCAGCTCACGCTGGAAATGCCGCGCCGCCTTGCGGCCCACCAGCAACTTGGCCAACACCGGACGCCCGCGCCAGACCCCGGCCCCGACATAGCGCTGGCCGGGCAGCACCCGCAGCAGACTGAGCAGTTGCAACTGCGCCGGGCCCGCGGCATCGGCCAACTCCAGGCTCAACGGCAGTTGTGGGGTGCGTCCGGCGTTTTTCAGTTCAGACAAACGCATCAACGCGTCCCCTTATGACTGCGTCGAGCGGACAAGCGCTGCAGCCAGGCATCCACCAGCGCACTGTCGGCGGGTTGATCCAGGTACGCCGCCAGCAAGCTGCGCACATTCTCGGTGCTCCAGACCGGCGCTCGGCGCAACAACGGCTCCAGATCCTTGACCCGGTCGCGCTGGCCAAACAGCAGCGGGCGGGTTTTCTCCAGGTCGATCAGTTGCGCCCGATAGCCTTCGCCATCGGCCTGCAAGAAGATGTGCTTGGGATAAAAGCAGCCATGCACCTGGCGCACGCCGTGCAGCCGCCGCGCCAACAAGCCGCAGGCGCGCAGGATCGCCGCCTGTTGCCCGGCGCTGAGCTGCGGCCATTGTTGCAGCAGCGCATCCAGGTCGTTCCAGCCATCCAGCGCCCGCGTCAGCAGGATCGCGCGGACTTCGCCGGCGACTTTGCGCTCGCCAAAGAACACCGCCTCCAGTGCCGGAACCCCCAACTGCCGGTAACGACTGATGTTGCGAAATTCCCGGGCAAAGCTCGGTTCGCCGAAGGGCCGGTGCAGGGTCCGGGTCAGGTAGTTGCTCTGGCGCTTGAGGTAATACCCCTGGCCGTCCAGGTCCAGGCGGAACACGCTGCTCCAGCCCCCGCCCGAGGTGTTGGGCTCGTCCACCGCTTCCAGTTCCCGCGCCCACAGCGCATCGAACGTGGCAAGCCCGTGGCGTTCGAACCGCTCGCGGTCCTCGGCGGCTAGAAAATCAGTCATCAGAGCGCATCCCCATAGCGCTGTTTGCGCTCGTACAGTTTGTTCGCCTTGCCCTCGAGCCAGGCCAGCAGCGAGGCTTCTTCGCGCAGGATCTGGCGCAACGGCAGCAGGAAATAACCCTTGAGGAAACGCAGCTTGTCGCGGCGAGTCAGGCCGATGTCCAGCGCCGAGAAGTACAGCGCGGCCAGGTCCTTGTTGCGCCAGCGTCGGGTGATCGCCGGGCGGGTCTGGGCCCGATGCAGGTCGATGATCGAGAGCTTGAAGTCCTCAGCCGTGACCGGCTTGTCGGTGTGCAGCAGGAAATGGCAGATATAGCAGTCGCGGTGATTGACCCCGGCGCGGTGCATCATGCCGGTCATGCGTGCCACTTCGGCAATCAGCGCGCGCTTGAGCCGGGGCTCCGGCGCTTGCCGGGCCCAGTCGATGCTGAAGTCTTCGAGGCTGACGGTCGGCGCCAGCTCTTCGGTGATGATGAATGAATGCTGGTCAGCGGGGTTGCTGCCTTTTTCGCCATAGGCCACGGCGGTCATGGTCGGCACCTTGGCCTCGTGCAAGCGCTGGATCGCCCGCCATTCCTGGCCCGCGCCGAGCACCGGCAGCTTGGCCGTGAGCAGGTTCTTGAAGATCTCGCCCCAGCCGATACCCCGGTGAATCTTCACGAAGTAGCCGTTGCCAGCGACTTCGGTGCGCAGGGTGCGGCGCGCTTCGAGTTCACGGTAAACCTCGCCCTCCAGGCCTTCGACGGCGCTGAACGCATCGCGTCCGGCCCACAGGCTCTTGAACGGTTCGGCCAGAATCAACTTCATCAGTGTTGCTCCGCCAGAATCACATCCGCCGCGTGCTGCGGCATGCTGTAAAGGTCGGCCGTGTCAGCGAAGGCCAGGCCATTACGGCTCCAGGCCGCACGTGCGGCATCATCGCTCAACATGGTCGTCAGGTACTGCGTGAGTTGCGCCTGCTCGAAGGGCTCGTCCAGCACCAGGCCGCAGTCGGCCTCGGCGATGTAATGGGCATAACCACATACCGCGCTGACGAGCACCGGCAACCCGGCCACCAGCGCTTCGAGCAGTACCGTCCCGGTGTTTTCGTTGTACGCCGGGTGGATCAACAGGTCGGCACCGAGCAGGAACCGCGGGATATCGCTGCGGCCCTTGAGGAACTGCACGTTATCGCCCAGGCCCAGTGCGGCACTCTGCAACTGGAATACTTTGGGGTCATCCTGGCCAATTACAAACAGCCGCGTGCGTTTACGCAATTCGGCCGGCAGCGCGGCCAGGGCCTTGAGACTGCGGTCAACGCCCTTGGTCTTGAACCCGGAGCCAATCTGCACCAGCAGCAACTCGTCGTCGGCCAGGGAGAACTCACGGCGAAAGTCCGCGCGAATTTCGCCGGCATTCGGCGGCGCGCGCCGGTCCTGGGCAATGCCCGGCGGCAGCAAGTGGAAGCGCTCCAGCGGGGTGTCGTAATGCTTGATGAACAGCGGCTGCTGGACTTCGGAGATCATCAGCACTTCGGTTTTCGCGTCCTTGGCGAACACCGCGCGCTCATACTCGGCGAAATGCCGGTAGCGACCCCAGCGGCGGTACAACGAATTGCGCAGGTTCTGCGCCTTGTCCTCGAAGCAACCGTCGGCGGCGTAGTAGACGTCCAGGCCAGGCATCTTGTTGAAACCGATCAGGCGGTCCACCGGGCGCTTGGCCAGGTCCTCGGCCATCCAGGCGCTGAGTTTTTCATTGCGCCGATGGTTGAAGAACGCCTTCACCGGCGCCACCAGCACTTCAAAACCCGGCGGCACGTCGCCTTCCCAAATCAGCGTGTAAACGCGGATCTGGTGTCCGCGCTGCTGACATTCCAGGGCAATGCGCATGAAATCACGCTGCAAGCCGCCAAACGGGAAATATTTGTACAGTACAAAAGCCAATTGCATCAGCGCAGCTCCTCAGCCATTAACAACGTGCTCAGTCGGCTCGCGACACGCTCGGGGTTCAGGCGAGTGAAGCACAGTGGCCACTCGCGCTTGAGATCAAACCGACGCTGGTCTTCAGCCGTCGGTTGGTAGGTACATTTCTTTTGCATGCACGGCGCACAGGGGAAATCACTCGCCATGTGCACCTGGCTACGACCATAGGCGCCCGTCAGGCCCGGGTTGGTCGGACCGAACAGCGACACCGTCGGCACGTCCAGCGCCGCGGCCAGATGCCCGAGGCCGGTATCCACCGCCACGCAGGCTTGCGCGCCGGCCAACACCTTGGCGACGCCCGCCAGGTTCAGCTTGGGCAACACCTCGGCGTTACGCAGGCCCTGGGCGATTCGCTCGGCGCGCGCCTTCTCGGCCGGATTACCCCACGGCAACTTCACCGCCATGCCCAGGTGCCCCATGCGCTCGGCCAGTTCGCGCCAATAGGCTTCCGGCCAGTGCTTGGTGTCCCAGGTGGTGCCGTGCAGGAACAGTACGTACGGATTCTTGCGCGGCAACTCCACCAGGCGCTCGACGTTCAGGCCGTAGTCGCCCAGGCCTTTGGGTAAGTCGTAGCCCAGGGCCACGGCGAACAACTGGCGCAAACGCTCTACCGCATGTTGCCCACGGGCCACCGCCAGGCGCCGCGAGTAGAAGCGCGCCGCCAGAGGCTCGCGGGCCGAGTGTTTGTCCAGGCCAGCCACCGGTGCCCGCACGTAACGGGTCAGCAAGGCACTTTTGAGCAGGCCCTGGGCATCGATCACCAAGTCGTACTTGGTCGCCTGCAGGTTTTGCTTGAAGCGCTTGAACTCGCCGCTCTTGATGGTCTGCCAGAGATTCTTGCGCCAGCGACGGATCGCCACGGGAATCACCTTGCCCACCGCCGGATGCCAGGTGGGGATTTCGGCAAAGCCTTCTTCCACCACCCAGTCGAACTGGATGCCGGGGATCGCCCGCGCAGCGTCGGTCAGCGCGGGCAACGCATGGATCACATCGCCCAGCGAAGAGGTCTTGATCAACAGTACCCGCAACTTAACGAACCTCGACCACAGTGCCCTGCAACCGCTGCAAGGCATCGTTCACCGCTTGCGGCATCAGCTGGCGCAGGCAGTTGTAATGGCCGAAGCGGCAGGTGCGGTCAAAACACGGGCTGCATTCGATGCCCAGGCGCACGATTTCGACGTGCTCGGCCAGCGGCGGGGTAAAGCCCGGCGAAGTCGAACCGTAGACCGCCACCAGCGGACGATTCAGCGCCGCGGCCACGTGCATCAGCCCGGAGTCGTTGGAGACCACCGAGTCGGCGCAGGACAGCAAGTCGATGGCCTCGGCCAGCGACGTGTCGCCACTGAGGTTCATCGCCTCCTCCCGCAGCCCGGGAATCAACCGGGAACGGATCTCTTCGCCGACCGCGTGATCGTTCTTCGAACCGAACAGCCAGACCTGCCAACCCTCGCGAATCTTCGCCTCGGCGACCTTGGCGTAATGCTCGGAGGGCCAGCGCTTGGCCTCGCCGAACTCGGCCCCCGGACACAGCGCCAGCACCGGGCGATCGAGGGTCAGGCCGAATTTGGCCAATGCCGCCTCGCGGGTCACAGGATCGATTTGCAGGCTGGGCCGTGGATAAGGCGTCGGCAGTTCGGCTGCCGGTTCATAGGCCAGCGCCATGAAACGCTCGATCATCAGCGGGTAGCGCTCTTTATCCAGCGTGCGCACATCGTTGAGCAGACCGTAGCGAAACTCGCCACGCCAGCCGGTGCGCTTGGCGATGCCGGCAAAAAACGGCACCAGCGCCGACTTCAACGAGTTGGGCAGCAGGATCGCCTGGTCGTACTGGCCGGCCAGGGACTTGCCGATCCGCCGCCGCGTTGCCAGCTCCAGCGCGCCGTGGCCGAGCGGAAAGCTCAAGGCCCGGCGCACTTGGGGCATGCGCTCAAGGATCGGCCGGCTCCACTCCGGGGCCAGCACGTCGATTTCGCACTGTGGATGACGCTGCTGCAGACACATGAACAGTGTCTGCGCCATCACCATGTCACCGACCCAACTGGGCCCAACGATCAGAATTTTCATAGTTATCCACAAACGAATAGGGGAGGCATTGGCCTCCCTGCTTCGAAAAACACTGTGGGAGCGGGCTTGCTCGCGATGGGGTGATTACCTTCAACACTGCTGTCGACTCACACTCCGCTATCGCGAGCAGGCTCGCTCCCACATGGGTATTGGTGCACATCCCGTGCAGTGTCGCTTGAGTGGCTCCAGATCTACCAATCACAGCACCTTCACTGTGGGAGCGGGCTTGCCCGCGATAACGATGTAATAGCCGACATCAACGGTGATGTCTGACGACGCCATCGCGGGCAAGCCCGCTCCCACAAGGGGCATGAGGTGTTTGAACTACCCCGTGTCAGCTTAGCCCCAACTCGCGCCAGATTCGCAACACCTGTTGGCGCTCATCGACAAACTGGTTGCCTGCCACCACCCCGGCCTCGTTCTGCAACGCCTGGCGGTGAGCGGCGGCGCGATAGGCCTTGTAGACCTCACGCATCAGGCTGGCATCGGCCGCAGGCATCAAGCCTTCGTGCTCCAGCTCTTCCAGAATGCGGATGTTGTCTGTCCAGCGCAGCAACGGCGGATGCGTCTGGGACCACGCCAAAGCCGCGTATTGCACCATAAATTCAATATCGACGATACCACCGGCGTCCTGCTTGAGGTCGAACGGCACCGTGGCTTCGAAGGCATTGGCCGCCGTCCCGGCACCGGTAATCCTGGTTCCCAGGTTATCGCGCATCTTGGCGCGCATCTCGCTGACTTCCTGGCGCAGCTTGGGCAAATCGCGGGCTCGCCCCAACACCTTGGCGCGAACTTTCTCGAACGCCTGGCCGACATCCTGGCTGCCCACCAGCACACGGGCGCGCACCAGTGCCTGATGCTCCCAGGTCCAGGCTTCATTCTCCTGGTAGCGCTCAAACGCTCCCAACGAACTGACCAACAGCCCCGAGGCGCCGGAAGGCCGCAGGCGCATATCGACTTCGTAGAGCTGCCCGGAGTTGGTCTGGGTGGTCAGCAAATGAATGATGCGCTGGCCCAGGCGGGTGAAAAATTGCGCGCCATCGATCGGCTTGGGCCCGTCGGTTTCCGCCTGCGGGTCACCGTCGTGGATAAACACCAGGTCCAGGTCCGAACCATGGCCGAGTTCCAGTCCGCCGACCTTGCCGTAGCCAACAATCACAAAACCTGGGTCGCACAAGGTGCCGTCGGGGCGCTGTGGCGAACCATACTTGGCGGCGGTCTGGCGCCAGGCCAGGGCCAGGACCTGTTCGAGGATCGCCTCGGCCAGCCAGGTCAGGTAGTCGCTGACCTTCATCAAGGGCAGGCTGCCGGCGATTTCCGAGGCGGCGACCCGCAGGCGGTGCGCCAGCTTGAAGTGCCGCAGGGCCTCCATCTGCTGTTCCAGGTCATCCTCGGGAATACGCGTCAGGCGCTCGCGCAGCTCCGCCGCCAGTTCCGGTGCCAGGGGCGGCTTGAACAGGCGCCCCTCGTTGAGCAACTCATCGAGCAGCAGCGGGAAGCGGGTGATCTGTTCGGCAATCCACGGGCTGGCCGCGCACAACGTCAGCAGACGGCGCAAGGCACCCGGGTTTTCCGTGAGCAACACCAGGTACGCCGAACGCCGCGCCACGGCTTCAACCAATGGCAGCACACGCTCCAACACCAGATCCGGGTTGGCGTGCTCGACGGCCTGGGCCAGCAAGCGCGGGATAAAGGCGTCCAGACGCTCGCGCCCCAGACGCTGCATTGCCCGCAGCTGCGGACTGCCTCGCAGGCCGGCCAAGGCCTTCAGGGCTTTCGGCGCATCGGCAAAACCGCCCTCCTGCAACTGACGGCACGCGGCTTCTTCGTCCTGGGCGTCTTCCCACAGCGGCAACCATTCACCACCGACCACCACTTCGCTTTGCGCACCCTCCTCTTCGTCGGGATCGGCGATCACTTGACGGAAATGCCAGTCGACCCGGCCCCGCCAATACATCAACTGCGCATGGAAGGCTGGCCAGTCGGCAAAACCCAGCATAAAGGCGATGCGCGCCTGATCCTGCTCGTTGTCGGGGAGCATTTGTGTCTGGCGATCGGCAATCGCCTGGATCGCGTGCTCGGTGTAACGCAGAAACTCATAACCCTCGCGCAATTCGCCGACCACCGCCGGCGGCAGGTAACCCTGCCCTTCCAGCGTGCTGAGCACCTTTAATAGAGGACGCTGCTGTAGGCTCAGGTCGCGGCCGCCGTGAATCAGCTGGAAGGCCTGGGCGATGAATTCCACTTCACGGATGCCTCCGGCGCCCAGCTTGATGTTGTCGGCCATGCCCTTGCGCCGCACTTCCTGCTGGATCAACTGCTTCATGGTGCGCAGCGCTTCGATCGCCGAGAAATCCAGGTAGCGCCGGTAGACGAACGGGCGCAGCAGGTCGAGCAATTGCGCCCCTGCGACCTGGTCGCCGGCCACCACCCGCGCCTTGATCATGGCGTAGCGTTCCCAGTCACGGCCCTGGTCCTGATAGTACTGCTCCAGGGCATTGAAGCTGAGCACCAGCGCGCCGGACGAGCCGTACGGACGCAGGCGCATGTCGACGCGAAATACAAAACCGTCGACGGTCATCGGGTCCAGCGCCTTGATCAGCCGCTGGCCCAGGCGAATGAAGAATTCCTGGTTATCCAGCGCACGCTTGACGCCGACGGTCTCGCCGCCTTCGGGGTAGGCGAAGATCAGGTCGATGTCCGAGGACAGGTTGAGTTCCACCGCGCCGAGCTTGCCCATGCCGAGGATGACCATCTGCTGCGGCTCGCCACTGCGCCGCCCGGTGGGCGTGCCGAACTGCTGGCAGTGGCGCAGGTACAACCACTGATAGGCCTGGTCGATGCTGGCATCGGCCATGTCCGAGAGATCGCGGCAGGTCTGGATCAAGTCGGCCTGACGGTTCAGGTCGCGCCAGATGATGCGCACCTGGTGACGGTTACGCTGGCGGCGCAGTGCCCGGGCCAGTTCGTCATCGGTGGTAGCTGCCTGCGCTGCCGTGGCGATCTGCGCGCATAGCTCGCCCGCAGCGAACGGGCGGTCCAACTCGCCGGACTGCACCAGCGCCAGCAACATCAAGGGGTCACGTACACATTGTTCAGAGACAAAGTCGCTGGCGCCCGTCACGCGAGCCCATTGCGCCCAGCGTTCGGGCGTCCAGGTGGACAGGCCATGATCATCGTCGAGGGCGGCCACGGCCGCGCGCAACGATTGCTCGGCACGGCTGACAAACGGCTGGAGAATGGCGGGCAGTTGGGCAAGCGAAGGCAGGCTCATGGTCTATCCTTGATCGGCGTAGAAAGGGCGGTCTGTAGTGAACCCAGCAATTGCACTACGCAAAGGACTGTCGAACAAAGGTTAGAAATAGCTGAAATCTCAATATTTTTGGTAGCCAGCATCACGCTCGACCCTATTCTGGTTGGCTAAAGACCAAGAGTAACGATTATTCTCACAACACAGCAGGAGGCCACAAGCCGTTCTTCTGTAGTTTTACTACTCGTATATACATTCGAAAGGCTGAAATGCCCGGAGATTTGTAGTAAAACTACACGCCGCCGAATCAACCTCCGGCATTCCAAGAATTTATAACGTCTGCCCACAAGGCCAGTCGCTAACTCAGGCAACCGATTCTGGTAGCCTTTCCGCCCTGGAGCAAGCCATGCAAGACCTCGATCCCGTCGAAACCCAGGAATGGCTGGACGCCCTGGAATCGGTTCTCGACAAAGAAGGCGAAGACCGTGCTCACTATCTGATGACCCGTATGGGCGAACTCGCAACCCGTAGCGGTTCGCAACTGCCTTACGCCATCACCACGCCATACCGCAACACCATCCCCGTTACCCACGAAGCACGCATGCCTGGCGACCTGTTCATGGAACGCCGCATTCGCTCGCTGGTACGCTGGAACGCGATGGCCATGGTGATGCGTACGAACCTGAAAGATTCTGACCTGGGCGGTCACATCTCCAGCTTCGCCTCCAGCGCTACCCTGTACGACATCGGCTTCAACTATTTCTTCCAGGCCCCGACCGACGAACACGGCGGCGACCTGATCTACTTCCAGGGTCACACCTCGCCAGGCGTCTACGCCCGTGCGTTCATGGAAGGCCGCATCACCGAAGAACAAATGAACAACTTCCGCCAGGAAGTCGACGGCCAGGGCCTCTCGTCCTATCCGCACCCTTGGCTGATGCCTGATTTCTGGCAGTTCCCGACCGTTTCCATGGGTCTGGGTCCGATCCAGGCGATCTACCAGGCACGTTTCATGAAGTACCTGGAAGCCCGTGGCTTCATTCCGGAAGGTAAGCAGAAAGTCTGGTGCTTCCTGGGCGACGGCGAGTGCGACGAGCCGGAATCCCTGGGCGCGATCTCCCTGGCTGGCCGCGAGAAGCTGGACAACCTGATCTTCGTCATCAACTGCAACCTGCAGCGCCTCGACGGCCCGGTTCGCGGCAACGGCAAGATCATCCAGGAACTCGAAGGTGTGTTCCGTGGTGCCCAGTGGAACGTGACCAAAGTCATCTGGGGCCGTTTCTGGGACCCACTGCTGGCCAAGGACGTCGACGGTATCCTGCAACGCCGCATGGACGAAGTCATCGACGGCGAGTACCAGAACTACAAGGCCAAGGACGGCGCGTTCGTCCGTGAGCACTTCTTCAACACGCCAGAACTCAAGGCGATGGTTGCCGATCTGTCCGACGACGAGATCTGGAAGCTCAACCGTGGCGGCCACGACCCGTACAAGGTCTACGCGGCGTACCACGAAGCGGTCAACCACAAAGAACAACCGACCGTCATCCTGGCCAAGACCATCAAGGGTTATGGCACCGGTGCCGGCGAAGCGAAAAACACCGCGCACAACACCAAGAAGGTTGATGTTGAAAGCCTGAAGCTGTTCCGCGATCGTTTCGACATCCCGGTCAAGGACGAAGAGCTGGAGAACCTGCCGTTCTTCAAGCCTGAGCCAAACAGCGCTGAAGCCCGCTACCTGAGCGAGCGTCGTACTGCACTGGGCGGTTTCGTGCCACAGCGCCGCGCCCAGAGCGTGAGCATTCCGACCCCGCCACTGGACACCCTCAAGGCGATCCTGGACGGCTCGGGCGACCGTGAAATCTCCACCACCATGGCCTTCGTGCGGATCCTCGCGCAATTGGTCAAGGACAAGGAAATCGGTTCGCGCATCGTCCCGATCATCCCGGACGAAGCCCGTACCTTCGGTATGGAAGGCATGTTCCGCCAGTTGGGCATCTACTCCTCCGTCGGCCAGCTCTACGAGCCAGTCGATAAAGACCAGGTGATGTTCTACAAGGAAGACAAGAAAGGCCAGATCCTTGAAGAAGGGATCAACGAAGCAGGCGCCATGAGCTCCTTCATCGCGGCCGGTACTTCGTACTCCAACCACAACCAGCCAATGCTGCCGTTCTACATCTTCTACTCGATGTTCGGCTTCCAGCGGATCGGCGACCTGGCCTGGGCGGCCGGCGACAGCCGTACCCGTGGCTTCCTGATCGGCGGTACCGCTGGGCGGACCACGCTGAACGGCGAAGGCCTGCAACACGAAGACGGTCACAGCCACATCCTGGCTGCCACCATCCCGAACTGCCGCACCTTTGATCCAACCTACGGCTACGAGCTGGCGGTGATCATCCAGGACGGCATGAAGAAGATGACCGAAGAGCAGCAGGACGTTTTCTACTACATCACCGTGATGAACGAGTCCTACCAGCAGCCAGCCATGCCGGCCGGTGTGGAAGAAGGCATCATCAAGGGCATGTACCTGCTCGAAGAAGACAACCGCGAAGCGGCGCACCACGTACAGCTGATGGGCTCCGGCACCATCCTGCGTGAAGTCCGTGAAGCGGCGAAGATTCTGCGTGAAGAGTTCAACGTCGGCGCTGACGTATGGAGCGTTACCAGCTTCAACGAACTGCGTCGCGATGGCCTGGCCGTGGAGCGCAGCAACCGTCTGCACCCAGGCCAGAAGCCTAAGCTGAGCTACGTCGAAGAGTGCCTGAACGGCCGTAAAGGTCCGGTGATTGCCTCTACCGACTACATGAAACTGTTCGCCGAGCAGATCCGTCAGTGGGTACCGTCCAAGGAATTCAAAGTCCTGGGCACTGACGGTTTCGGCCGCAGCGACAGCCGCAAGAAACTGCGTCATTTCTTCGAAGTTGACCGTCATTTCGTGGTGTTGGCAGCCCTGGAAGCACTGGCTGACCGTGGTGACATCGAACCTAAGGTTGTGGCTGAAGCCATCGCCAAGTTCGGTATCAACCCGGAAAAACGCAACCCACTGGACTGCTGAGGAGATTTTCCGTGAGCGAACTCATTCGCGTACCTGACATCGGCAGCGGTGAAGGTGAAGTAATTGAACTGTTTGTGAAGGTCGGCGACAAAGTCGAAGCCGACCAGAGCATCCTGACCCTGGAATCGGACAAGGCGAGCATGGAAATCCCTGCTCCCAAGGCCGGCGTGGTCAAGAGCCTGAAAGTGAAGCTGGGCGATCGCCTGAAAGAAGGCGACGAACTGCTGGAGCTGGAAATCGAAGGTGCTGCTGATGCAGCCCCTGCGCCAGCCGCTCCTGCCGCTGCTCCTGCCACTCCTGCGGCTGAAAAGCCTGCAGCTGCTGCCCAGGCCCCTGCGGCCCCGGCTGCTGCACCTGCCGCCGCCACCGTGCAGGACATTCATGTCCCGGACATCGGCTCGTCGGGCAAGGCCAAGATCATCGAACTGCTGGTCAAGGTCGGCGACACCGTCGAGGCTGATCAGTCGCTGATCACCCTGGAATCCGACAAGGCCAGCATGGAAATCCCTTCGCCGGCTGCCGGCGTCGTGGAAAGCATCGCGGTCAAGCTCGAAGACGAAGTCGGCACTGGCGACTTTATCCTCAAGCTCAAAGTCCAGGGCGCAGCCTCTGCAGCCCCAGCACCTGCTGCTGCGCCAGCTCCGGCGGCCAAGGCTGAAGCGGCACCTGCCGCTGCCGCCCCTGCGCCTGCTGCCAAAGCCGAGGCCGCTGCGGCCCCGGCTGCTGCGCCAGCGCCAAGCGGTGCCAAGGTTCACGCCGGTCCGGCCGTACGCCAACTGGCCCGTGAATTCGGTGTCGAGCTGAATTCGGTGAGCCCTAGCGGCCCGCACGGTCGTGTGCTCAAGGAAGACGTGCAGGTTTACGTCAAGGCCATGATGCAGAAGGCCAAGGAAGCCCCGGCCGCCGGTGCTACTGGCGGCGCCGGTATCCCTCCGATTCCAGTCGTGGACTTCAGCCGCTTCGGTGAAACCGAAGAAGTGCCGATGACCCGCCTGATGCAAATCGGCGCATCGAGCCTGCACCGCAGCTGGCTGAACATTCCGCACGTGACCCAATTCGACTCGGCGGATATCACCGAGCTGGAAGCGTTCCGTATTGCCCAGAAAGCTGTGGCCGAGAAGGCTGGCGTCAAGCTGACCATTCTGCCGCTGCTGCTCAAGTCTTGCGCACACCTGCTCAAGGAACTGCCGGACTTCAACAGCTCCCTGGCACCAAGCGGCAAGGCGATCATCCGCAAGAAGTACGTGAACATCGGTTTTGCGGTTGATACCCCAGACGGCCTGCTGGTTCCTGTGATCAAGAACGTTGATCAGAAGAGCTTGCTGCAACTGGCTGGCGAAGCCGCTGCGCTGGCTGCCAAAGCCCGCGACAAGAAGCTCACGGCCGACGACATGCAAGGCGCCTGCTTCACCATCTCCAGTCTCGGCCACATTGGCGGCACCGGCTTCACGCCGATCGTCAATGCACCGGAAGTGGCGATCCTCGGCGTGTCCAAGGCAACCATCCAGCCAGTCTGGGACGGCAAAGCCTTCCAGCCGAAACTGATGCTGCCGCTGTCGCTGTCCTACGACCACCGTGTGATCAACGGCGCCGCTGCGGCCCGTTTCACCAAGCGTCTGAGCGACCTGCTGGGCGACATCCGCACCATCCTGCTGTAAGACCGCAGGGCCCTTCTTTCGCGAAGGGCCCTGCGTGCTCCACGTTTTCCGAGCGCCACGCTCGTACCTCAACCCCGCCAATTGGCGGGGCTTTTTTTGCCTGCAAAACAGCCCAACCTCGAAAGGCGCTTAGGCAAAACCGCTACGCATTCCTACCGGCGTTAACACCAAAGACTACGCCAACAGTTGACCAGGACCACATCCCGGGTCCACTTCCCCGCCAATTCTTAAATGCCCTCCAGCCATAAGATCAATCGCACAGCACACATACCGTGCTGGACGCGACTTCCCACGCCGCACTTCGAATGGATTCGAATATGCTCAAGCCTACTGTCGGCCCGATTGTTGGCCATACCACCTTTCAACACACCCGCCTGTTTCTGCGAGGCGACCCAGTAGCCAACGCCTGGGTATTTGCCGGGCTGCGTTATCGCCGCACGGGCGATCCGAACTGGTCCAAAGGGCTTTTTGCCGAGTTGACGACGGCTCGCGACATGTCGGCGGTAATCGCGCTGCATGACCTCGCCAACGATACCGAGTATGAGTACCAGGCAGGCTGGTTCAATACGGGCAATACCCGACCAGCCCTGGAAGTCCTTGACCAGTTAGAACTGCAATGGCCCCGGGAAACCTATCGCTTTCGCACTGCCTCCAGCAAAGCCTGCACACCCCGCAGCTACATCGTCGGCTCGTGCCGCTACCTGCGCATGACTCTGGGTATCCCGATAGCGCCCGCCAAGGGCGACCGGATCTTTGCGGCGATCAAGCGGCTGGCGGACACTTCCTCGCCAGCGATCAGCGGCCTGGTGATGACCGGTGACCAGGTGTATGTGGACGACATGAACGTCGTCGCCCCGGACCGCGATTACCCGGATATTCTCGCCAAGTACCGTGCGGCCTTTTCTCAGCCCTATATTCAGGCGCTAATGGCTTCTTTACCGACCTACATGATTCTCGACGACCACGAAATAGAAGATAACTGGCCCGCCAACGCCAGCCGCAACGACACCAGCCTGTATCGCAACGCGATGGCCGCGTACGAAATCTATCAAGCCAGTCATGGCCCGGCGTATGAAATGGCGACTGGCGAGCAACCCGCTGGCCAGCCGCCACATTACTGGTACCAGTTTGCCCAGGGGGACATCGAGTGGTTTGTCATGGACACCCGAACCCGACGCAACCTCTCGGCCGACGACCGACGCATCATCGATGCCGATCAAGAGCAAGCGCTGCTCAAGTGGCTGATCAACAGCCCGGCGCGGGTCAAAATGCTGGTCACCGGCGTCATGCTGTTCCCGGACAGTAAAGGCAATGACAGTGACACCTGGAAAGCCTTCCCCGAACAGCGCCTGCGCATCCTCGAAAGTATCCGCCTGCACAAGATCAGGAATGTGCTGATCATCTCGGGTGACGTCCACGGCTCACTCACCTCGCGCCTACGTCACACAGCAGACCCGGACTTCGAGGTGCAGACCATCGTCTCGTCACCGTTCTGCAACAGCGCCTGGCTGCCCTTTGCCAAGTCCTCGTCGTTCATCCTTGACCAGCCGCTGGCGAAAACCGCTGCCGGCGACTATTACCTCGAATGGACAAGCAAGGTGATCAGCCAGGACAACTTCGCACACCTGACGGTGCACACCGAGCATATTCGCGTGGAGTACCGCGACACGGGTGGCGACCTGTTGTATTCGGTAAACCTTCCCCTGCACCCTCCCCCCCAGACTCTGCCACTTGTTGTGTAGGTGTGGCCTTACGAAATCCCACAAATTACGCGCAGTTTTCCTACAGAAATCCGTGTTTCGGCCGATAAACACCTATAGCACTAAGCCTTCATCCTCTATTGTCAGCCAGGGCGGCATCATGCAACCTTGCCGCTGGCTACACAGAGGGCGTGAGCACGTCGCGTTCAGCATTTTCGAAGCGAGTTTCTTCCATGAAAAGCCATCCCGATGCCGCCAGCCGAATGGTGGCCGAGGTAGTGACGCAATTGCCTGTGCCCTCGCGGCTCGGCATGCTGCGTTTCGAGCGGCTGAATGAAGCAAGCTGGGCCCTGCTGTTTCTCGACCCCAACTGCGAACGCCAGTTCGGCCTGCCCGCCGTAGAGCTTTGCGCCCTGGTCGGCTCGCCCTACGCCAGCCTGATGGAGCCTGAAGCCCGTTATCAGTTGCACGATACGATCCAGCAGCAACTGAGCCAAAGCCCGCACTACCTGATCCGCTACACCCTGCACACTGCCCAGGGCTCCCTGAGCCTGCTGGAAATGGGCGAAGCCTATAAACAACACAATCGGCACCTGCTGCGCGGTTATCTGCTGGTGGTCGACGGCCTGTTCGAAGACGCCCCCCTGCTGCCGGCGCTTGACCTGGAAACCCAGAATTCGCGCCTGCAGATTGCCCTGGAGTTGAACCAGCGCGCCCAGCAGGAACAACTGCAACACCTGGAGCGCGTGCGTGCCCAGCAAGACCTGATCCTGCTGCTGACGCGCCAGCGCTACAGCTCCGGCAATTCGTTGCGCGAAGCGGCCGAACTGATTACCCGCAGTGCCTGCGATATCTACCAGATCGACAGCGCCAGCCTGTGGAACCTGGAAAATCGCCAACTGCTGCCGATTTCCGCCTACCACCGCTCTTCGCAGGAACACCGGCTACCTGAAGTGATCGACGCCAGCGGCTTCCCCGATTACCTGGAAGCCCTGCACTCGAGCCGGGCCATCGATGCCCACAACGCCATGCATGACCCGCGCACCCGGGAAATGGCCGAGAGCCTGCGTCCACGGGACGTCAACGCCATGCTCGATGCCAGCATCCGCGTGGACGGCCAGGTGGTCGGCGTCCTGTGCCTGGAACAGACCGGCGTGACCCGTGCCTGGCAGTCGGACGAAATCGCTTTCGCCGGCGAGTTGGCCGACCAGTTTGCCCAGGTCATCAACAACCACAACCGGCGCACCGCTACCAGCGCCCTGCACCTGTTCCAGCGTGCGGTCGAGCAAAGTGCCAACGCCTTTTTGCTGGTCAATTGCGACGGCGTGGTCGAGTACGTCAACCCCAGCTTCACGGCGATCACCCAATACAGCACCGAAGAAGTCCACGGCCAGCGCCTGTCGGAACTGCCGGCCCTGGAAAATCTCAGCGAACTGCTGTTCGACGCGCCCTCGAGCCTGGCCAAGAGCAACAGCTGGCAAGGCGAGTTCAAGAGCCGGCGCAAGAATCTGGAGCCCTACTGGGGCCAGTTGTCGATTTCCAAGGTGTATGGCGACAACCGTGAGCTGACCCACTACATCGGCATCTACGAAGACATCACTCAGACCAAGCTGGCCCAGCAGCGCATCGAGCGCCTGGCCTATACCGACAACCTGACCAACCTGGGCAATCGCCCCGCGTTTATCCGCAACCTCGACGAACGTTTTGCCCGCGACAGCGACAGCCCGATCTGCCTGCTGCTGGTGGACATCGACAATTTCAAGCGGATCAACGACAGCCTCGGCCACCAGACCGGCGACAAGCTGCTGATCAGCCTGGCCCGCCGCCTGCGCAACAGCTTGAGCCCGAGTGGCAGCCTCGCGCGTTTTGCCAGCAACGAATTTGCGGTACTGCTGGATGACGCCAGCCTGTCTATCGGCCAGCAAATGGCCAGCCAGCTGTTGATGACGCTGGACAAGCCGATGTTCGTCGATAACCAGTTGATCAGCGTCACCGCCTCCGTCGGCGTGGCCTGTGCGCCGCTGCACGGGCGCGACCCGCAAACACTGATGCGCAACGCCGGGCTGGCCCTGCACAAGGCCAAGGCCAATGGCAAACACCAGGTCCAGGTGTTCACCGAAGCCTTGAACGCCGAGGCCAGCTATAAGCTGTTCGTGGAGAACAACCTACGCCGCGCCCTGACCCAGAACGAGCTGGACGTGTTCTACCAGCCCAAGCTGTGCCTGCGCTCCGGTCGCCTGCTGGGGATGGAAGCGCTGCTGCGCTGGAACCACCCGGAAAAAGGCATGATCCGCCCCGACCAGTTCATCAGCGTCGCCGAAGAGACCGGCCTGATCATCCCCATCGGCAAATGGATCGCCCGCCAGGCCTGCCGCATGAGCATCGAACTGAGCGCTGCCGGGCTGGGCAACCTGCAGGTGGCGATCAACCTGTCACCCAAGCAGTTCTCCGACCC
Organism: Pseudomonas sp. Irchel 3H3; assembly: GCF_900187635.1. Taxonomy (NCBI): domain Bacteria; kingdom Pseudomonadati; phylum Pseudomonadota; class Gammaproteobacteria; order Pseudomonadales; family Pseudomonadaceae; genus Pseudomonas; species Pseudomonas sp. Irchel 3H3. The sequence continues at coordinate 18,523 of NZ_FYEC01000006.1, forward strand.
GGACCTGGTGTCCTCGATTGCCAACATCCTCAAGGAAGAAAAGCTCCCCGCCCACCTGCTGGAGCTTGAACTGACCGAAGGCCTGTTGCTGGAAGCCACCGAAGACACTCACCTGCAGCTCGACCAGCTCAAACGCCTGGGCCTGACCCTGGCCATGGACGATTTCGGCACCGGTTATTCGTCCCTCAGCTACCTGAAGAAATTCCCGATCGACATCATCAAGATCGATCGCAGCTTCATTCATGAGATCCCGGACAACCAGGACGACATGGAGATCACCTCGGCCGTGATCGCCATGGCCCATAATCTCAAGCTCAAAGTGGTGGCCGAAGGCATCGAGACGGCCGAACAACTGGCCTTCCTGCGCCGCCATCGCTGCGACGTCGGCCAGGGCTACCTGTTCGACCGGCCGATCCCCGGCGCCGAGCTGATCGACAAGCTCAAACGCTACCCACGTGGCCCAATTGCCTGAATGAGTCATCCCTGTGGGAGCGAGCGCCCGCTTGCGGCGTGCTCGCTCCCGCGGGGATTATTCGGCACACTGGCGGTCTGACTACTTACATACTCTGACTGAGAGGACTGATCATGGTCTTGCGCTCGGAAATTCTGGTGAACAAAAACGTGCTCCCAACTAAAGAACAAGCCCTGCCCGGCCGCGAATCCCCGATCACCGTACCGGAGAAACACTTCGTCAATAAGGACCAGTACATGCTGGGTCCCTTCATCGGCAACGTGGAGTTCGCGATCTTCGGCCTGGGCTGCTTCTGGGGCGCGGAACGCAAGTTCTGGCAGCGTGAAGGCGTGGTCAGCACGGCGGTGGGTTATGCCGGCGGCTTCACCCCCAACCCGACCTATGAGGAAGTCTGCTCGGGCCTGACCGGCCACACCGAAGTGGTGCTGGTGGTGTATGACCAGGACCGGATCAGCTACAAGCAATTGCTGGCGATGTTCTGGGAGCTGCACAACCCGACGCAAGGCATGCGCCAAGGCAACGACATCGGTACCCAGTACCGTTCGGTGATCTACGCGGTCAAACCTGAACAACTGGAGGAAGCCAAGGCCAGCGAGCAGACGTTCCAGGCGCAACTGACCAAGGCGGGAATGGGCACCATCACCACCGAGATCGAACAGGCCCCGACCTTCTACTACGCCGAGGCGTATCACCAGCAGTACCTGGCGAAGAACCCTGAGGGCTACTGCGGGATCGGCGGCACAGGCGTGACCTGCCCGATCTGATTTTCAGATCGTCAATAGCATCGCGGGCAAGCGGAGCGCCGCCCGACCCGCTCCCACAAAATCTGTGGGAGCGGGCTTGCCCGCGATGGCGTCAGATCAGACGCCAATGACGCGACGGATCAACTCTCGGCAATCAACCAATCCATCTGCCACCCACCCTGGGTCTGGCCCAGCTTCTGCGCCAGCCACGGCAGCAGCTCCCGCAATTCCTCTTCCAGCCCCCACGGCGGATTGGCAATCGCCAGCCCGGAGCCGTTCAGGCTGTTCGGTGTATCCAGCGGATGCACCAGCAATTCCACACGCAGCAACTTCGGCGCGCCCGTGCCGGCCAGGTCCTGATAGAAGCGGCGCAACATGCGCTGGTCCTTCACCGGGTACCAGATCGCCGCCACGGTTTGGCGCATACGGCCAATCGCTTCTTTGAGCGAAGCGGCACAGCGCTGCATCTCATCGAGCTTCTCGAACGGCGGATCGATCAGCATCAAGCCACGCTTCTCCGGCACCGGCAGCATCGCCCGGGGCACATGCCAGCCTTCGCCCAGGTGCACCTTGACCCGGCGATCGCCCTTCATGTTGTCTTTGAGCAGCAAGCCGTCTTCCGGGTGCTTCTCGTTGAGCAGGACACGATCCTGCGGGCGGGTCAGGCGCCGCGCCAGCTCCGGCGAGCCAGGGTAGTAGCGCAACTGGCCATCCGGGTTCATCTCGTGCAGCACCTGCATGTAGTCGGCCGTCAGCACCGGCAGGTCCGGCTCGCCCCACAATCGCGCGATACCCTCCAGGTACTCACCGGTCCGGCTGGCCTGGTCGCCCTGCAGGTCATACAGACCAATGCCGGCGTGGGTGTCGAGATAGGCAAACGGCTGTTCCTTGCGCGACATCAGGGCGATGAGGCGGGTCAAGGTCAGGTGTTTGAACACGTCGGCGTGATTGCCGGCGTGGAAGGCGTGACGATAATTCATGGCTGCTCCTGCGAAGGAGGCGAAGTTTACCTTTTACCGGCCAGCAAGTCAGGGGTTCGCAGCTGAGCGGGCCTGCGCTTTTGCAGTTGCCTGTTTCAGCAAAGTCCACCAACGAAAACGGCCCGCATCCATCAGGCTGCGGGCCGTTCTTTGATCAGCGATTGATCAGGGCATTGGCCCTGGCAATTACTTGTTCAGGTGGAAATCTTTCTCTGCTGCGGCAAAGCGCTGCAGCATGCCGGCCGATGGTTCGCCCATCTTGCTGACCAGGAAGATTGCCAGGCTGGCGAAGATGAAGCCCGGGATGATTTCGTACAGACCCAACAGTTCGAAATGCTTCCAGACGATCACAGTCACCGCACCTACCACGATACCGGCCAGTGCGCCGTTACGGGTCATGCCTTTCCACAGTACCGAAATCAGTACAACCGGACCAAAGGCGGCACCGAAGCCGGCCCAGGCGTAGCTCACCAGGCCCAGTACGCGGTTTTCCGGGTTGGCTGCCATCGCGATGGCCACCAGTGCAACCGCCAGGACCATAGCGCGGCCGACCCAGACCAGCTCGACCTGGGAAGCGTTCTTACGCAGGAAGGACTTGTAGAAGTCTTCGGTCAGGGCACTCGAGCACACCAGCAGTTGGCAGCTCAGGGTGCTCATTACCGCCGCCAGAATGGCCGACAGCAGCACGCCAGCGATCCATGGGTTGAACAGCAGCTTGGCCAGTTCGATGAACACACGTTCGTGGTTCTCGGTCACAGGGCCGGCAACTTCCGGGTGCGCCGAGAAGTAGGCGATACCGAAGAAGCCCACTGCCACGGTGCCGCCCAGGCACAGGATCATCCAGGTCATGGAGATGCGACGCGCCTTGGCGATCGACTTCACCGAATCCGCCGCCATGAATCGCGCCAGAATGTGCGGCTGGCCGAAGTAGCCCAGGCCCCAGCCCATCAGCGAGATGATGCCGATGAAGGTGGTGTTTTTCAGCATGTCGAAGTTGCTTGGATCTTGCGCTTCGATGGCCAGGAAGGTGGTGTCGACGCCACCGGTGGCCAGCAGCACGATGATCGGCGTCAGCAGCAGGGCGAAGATCATCAGTGTGGCTTGCACGGTGTCAGTCCAGCTGACTGCCAGGAAACCACCGACGAAGGTGTAGGCAATAGTCGCCGCAGCACCGGCCCACAGCGCAGTCTCGTAGGACATGCCGAAGGTGCTTTCGAACAGACGGGCGCCAGCCACAATGCCGGAAGCGCAGTAGATGGTGAAGAACACCAGGATCACCACGGCAGAAATGATGCGCAGCAGGCCGCTCTTGTCTTCGAAGCGGCTGGAGAAGTAGTCCGGCAGCGTCAGTGCATCACCGTTGTGCTCGGTCTGTACCCGCAGGCGACCGGCCACGAACAGCCAGTTCAGGTAGGCACCGATGATCAGGCCGATGGCGATCCAGCTTTCCGACAGGCCCGACATATAGATGGCACCTGGCAGGCCCATCAACAACCAGCCACTCATGTCCGAGGCGCCAGCGGAAAGCGCGGTCACGACGCTGCCCAGGCTACGGCCACCGAGAATGTAGTCAGAAAGGTTGTTGGTGGAGCGATAGGCCATGAAGCCGATCAGCACCATTGCTGCGATGTAGATCACGAACGTGATCAGGGTTGGATTGCTTGCACTCATTGAGTTACGCCCTGGCTTTGTTTTTATGTAGCAGCGGTCTGTTGAACCGCCACCAAACGATTACGCTTGAAAGACGATTGGAGAATCCGCGCATTTATGACTGATGTTTCCCCAGGAAAGCCATCAGCCGATGAACCGTCTCGTGGATGGTTGCACCTTGGGCGCGAATGCTATTCAACAAAGCAAATGAGGTGCAACCTGTTTCGCCCGAATAAGTTGCACCCAGTCGGAAATTTATTTTAAAGGACAGTTTTTGCTCCCTTTCGGAGCAAGAAACTCAACGGACTGGGAGAAAAAGCACCAAGCAGGGGCGACGCGCTGTTGCTTGAATTTAATTCCTGACGAACTGCCGATAATTCCGACAAAAAAGGGTTGCACCAGGTTGCACCTCCCTCAGTGCGCCGCTAATCTTGCCGCCAGCTGATGCCACGCAGTCGTGGCAAACATGAGGATAAAAATATGGCTACCACCACCCTTGGGGTCAAACTCGACGACCCGACCCGCGAGCGCCTCAAAGCCGCCGCGACCTCGATTGATCGCACGCCGCACTGGCTGATCAAGCAGGCGATTTTCAATTACCTGGAAAAACTCGAGGGTGGTGCAACCCTGACCGAGCTCAGCGGTTTGACCCGTGCCGAGGCCGATGACAGCACTGACGTGCACGTCGACCACGCGCACCAGTGCTTCCTTGAGTTCGCGGAAAGCATCCTGCCGCAATCGGTCCTGCGCGCCTCGATCACCGCCGCCTACCGTCGCCCTGAGCCGGAAGTGGTGCCAATGTTGCTCGAACAGGCCCGCCTGCCTGCAGCGATGGCCGATGCCACCAACAAGCTGGCCGCCTCGATTGCGGAAAAACTGCGTAACCAGAAGAGCGCCGGCGGCCGTGCAGGCATCGTCCAGGGTCTGCTGCAGGAATTCTCCCTGTCGTCCCAGGAAGGCGTGGCCCTGATGTGCCTGGCCGAAGCGCTGCTGCGGATTCCCGACAAAGGTACCCGCGACGCCCTGATCCGCGACAAGATCAGCACCGGCAACTGGCAACCGCACCTGGGCAACAGCCCGTCGCTGTTCGTCAATGCTGCGACCTGGGGCCTGCTGCTGACCGGCAAACTGGTCTCCACCCATAACGAATCAGGCCTGACTTCGTCCCTGAGCCGCATCATCGGCAAAAGCGGCGAACCGATGATCCGCAAGGGCGTCGACATGGCCATGCGCCTGATGGGCGAGCAGTTCGTGACCGGCGAAACCATCGCCGAAGCCCTGGCCAACGCCAGCAAGTTCGAAGCCAAGGGCTTCCGCTACTCCTACGACATGCTCGGCGAAGCAGCGCTGACCGAACATGACGCGCAGAAATACCTGGCGTCCTACGAGCAAGCCATCCACTCGATCGGCAAGGCGTCCCACGGTCGCGGCATTTACGAAGGCCCGGGCATCTCCATCAAGCTGTCGGCCCTGCACCCACGCTACAGCCGCGCCCAGTACGAGCGCGTGATGGACGAGCTGTACCCGCGCCTGCTGTCGCTGACCTTGCTGGCCAAGCAATACGACATCGGCCTGAACATCGACGCCGAAGAAGCCGACCGCCTGGAACTGTCGCTGGATCTGCTCGAGCGCCTGTGCTTCGAACCACAACTGACTGGCTGGAACGGCATCGGTTTTGTGATCCAGGCCTACCAGAAGCGTTGCCCGTACGTGATCGACTATGTGATCGACCTGGCTCGCCGCAGCCGTCATCGCCTGATGATCCGCCTGGTAAAAGGTGCGTACTGGGACAGCGAAATCAAGCGTGCCCAGGTCGAAGGCCTGGAAGGCTATCCGGTCTACACCCGCAAGGTGTACACCGACATTTCCTATATCGCTTGCGCGCGAAAACTGCTGTCGGTACCAGAAGTCATCTACCCACAGTTCGCGACCCACAACGCCCACACGCTGTCGGCCATCTACCATATCGCCGGTCAGAACTACTACCCGGGCCAGTACGAGTTCCAGTGCCTGCACGGCATGGGTGAACCACTGTACGAACAAGTCGTGGGCAAGGTTTCCGAAGGCAAGCTGAACCGTCCGTGCCGTGTGTACGCACCGGTCGGCACCCATGAAACCCTGCTGGCGTACCTGGTACGTCGCCTGCTGGAAAACGGCGCGAACACTTCGTTCGTCAACCGGATCGCCGACCAGTCGATCTCCATCCAGGAACTGGTGGCCGATCCAGTGAACCAGATCGAGCAGATGGCGACGCTGGAAGGCGGCTTCGGCTTGCCGCACCCGCGTATCCCGCTGCCGCGTGATCTGTATGGCAGCGAGCGCGCCAACTCCAGCGGCATCGACATGGCCAACGAACATCGCCTGGCTTCGCTGTCCTGCGCCCTGTTGTCGAGCGCCCATAACAACTGGAAAGCCGCGCCGATGCTCGGTTGTGCCTCCAGCAGCGAAACCCCGGCACCGGTCCTCAACCCGTCGGATCATCGCGACGTGGTCGGCCATGTCCAGGAAGCCACCGTCGAAGACGTCGACAACGCGATCCAGTGCGCCCTCAACGCCGCACCGATCTGGCAGGCCACCCCGCCCGCCGAGCGCGCGGCGATCCTGGAACGTGCCGCCGACCTGATGGAAGGCGAGATCCAGCCGCTGATGGGCCTGCTGGCCCGCGAAGCCGGCAAGACCTTCGCCAACGCCATCGCCGAAGTGCGCGAAGCCGTGGACTTCCTGCGTTACTACGCGGTGCAGGCACGCAACGATTTCAGCAACGACGCCCACCGCCCACTGGGTCCGGTGGTGTGCATCAGCCCGTGGAACTTCCCATTGGCAATCTTCAGTGGTCAAGTGGCTGCTGCATTGGCCGCCGGTAACCCGGTACTGGCCAAGCCTGCGGAACAGACCCCGCTGATCGCCGCTCAAGCCGTGCGCCTGCTGCTCGAAGCCGGTATCCCTGAAGGCGTCCTGCAACTGCTGCCAGGCCGTGGTGAAACCGTCGGTGCCGGCCTGGTCGGCGACGATCGCGTCAAAGGCGTGATGTTCACCGGTTCCACCGAAGTCGCGCGCCTGCTGCAACGCAACATCGCCGGGCGCCTGGACTCCCAGGGCCGTCCGATTCCACTGATCGCCGAAACCGGTGGCCAGAACGCCATGATCGTCGACTCCTCGGCCCTCACCGAACAGGTGGTGATCGATGTGGTTTCCTCGGCCTTCGACAGCGCCGGCCAGCGTTGCTCGGCACTGCGCGTGCTGTGCCTGCAGGAAGATTCGGCAGACCGCGTGATCGAAATGCTCAAGGGCGCCATGGCTGAATGCCGCCTGGGCAATCCGGAGCGCCTGTCCGTGGACATCGGCCCGGTGATCGACGCCGAAGCCAAGGCTGGCATCGAGAAGCACATCCAGGGCATGCGCGACAAAGGTCGCAGCGTGTACCAGGTGGCAATCGCCGATGGCGAGGAAGTCAAACGCGGCACCTTCATCATGCCGACCCTGATCGAGCTGGAAAGCTTCGACGAGCTGCAACGCGAGATTTTCGGGCCGGTACTGCACGTGGTGCGCTACAAGCGCAAAGACATCGACCTGCTGATCGAGCAGATCAACGCTTCCGGCTACGGCCTAACCCTGGGCGTGCACACTCGCATCGACGAGACCATCGCCAAGGTGATCGACAACGTCAATGCCGGTAACGTCTACGTCAACCGCAACATCGTGGGTGCCGTGGTCGGCGTGCAACCGTTCGGCGGCGAAGGCCTGTCGGGCACTGGCCCGAAAGCCGGTGGCCCGCTGTACCTGTACCGCCTGCTGTCGACTCGCCCAAGCGACGCGATCGAGCAATCCTTCGCCCGTGCCGATGCCGAGACAGCGCCGGATGTGCGTCTGCGTGATGCCATGCGCAAGCCACTGACCGCCCTGCAAGCCTGGGCCGACAGCCACAAGCTCAACGACCTCAGCGCCCTGTGCGTGAAGTTCGCCGAGCAATCGCAAAGCGGTATCACCCGCGTCCTGGCCGGCCCGACCGGCGAGCGCAACAGCTATGCGATCCTGCCACGCGAACACGTACTGTGCCTGGCGGACAGCGAAAGCGACCTGCTGACGCAACTGGCTGCGGTCCTGGCCGTGGGCGGCTCGGCAGTGATGCCGGAGAACGAGCTGAGCAAGGCACTGCTGGCCCGTCTGCCAAAAGAAGTACAGGCGCGCATCCAGCGGGTTGCAGACTGGACCAAGGACGAAGTCGTCATTGATGCCGTGCTGCATCATGGTCACTCCGACCAGTTGCGTGCGGTCTGCCAGCAAGTGGCAACCCGTGCCGGCGCCATCGTCGGGGTCCACGGCCAGGCGCCGGGGGAAACCGGCATTGCGCTGGAACGCCTGGTGATCGAGCGTGCGCTGAGCGTCAACACCGCAGCGGCCGGCGGTAACGCCAGCCTGATGACTATTGGCTAAAACCGATAAGCCGGGCACCTGCAACAGATGCCCGGTCAAGCAACAATCCCTGTGGGAGCTGGCTTGCCAGCGATAGCGATGTGTCAGTCACCATTAGTGTTGACTGATCTGCCGCCATCGCTGGCAAGCCAGCTCCCACAGTGGTTTGTGGTGAGTATGTTAAGTCACCGCTCTTGCCCACCATCACGCTCATCAATCTTGCTGTTCACCCCGCCCTTCCCGCCTCTAGACTCGGCCCATTCCAAAAAAGGTAGGCCGCCATGTCCGAGACGCTGCTCAGTTCCCGCAATCTGGCTTTCGAGCTGTACGAAGTCCTCGATGCCGAGGGTTTGACTCAGCGCGAGCGTTTCGCCGAGCACAACCGCGAGACCTTTGACGCGGCCATTGGCACTGCCCGCAGCATCGCCGAGAAGTACTTTGCGCCCCATAACCGCAAGGGCGACGAGAACGAGCCGCGCTATGAAGACGGCAAGGCGATCCTGATCCCGGAAGTCAAACCTGCCGTGGATGCCTTCCTCGAGGCCGGTTTTCTCAACGCCGCCCGCAGTTTCGAGGCCGGTGGCATGCAGTTGCCGACCCTGCTGTCGCAAGCCTGTTTCGCCCACTTTCAAGCAGCCAACGCGGCAACCACTTCCTACCCGTTCCTGACCATGGGCGCGGCCAACCTGATCGAGAGCTTTGGCACCGACGAGCAGAAACAACGTTTCCTGCAGCCAATGATCGACGGTCGGTTTTTCGGCACCATGGCCCTCACCGAACCCCACGCCGGCTCGTCGCTGTCGGACATCCGCACCCGCGCCGAACCGGCGTCTGACGGTACTTATCGTCTCAAGGGCAACAAGATCTTTATTTCCGGCGGCGATCATCCGCTCTCGGAAAACATCGTGCACATGGTGCTGGCCAAGCTGCCGGACGCGCCGGCCGGCGTGAAAGGGATTTCGCTGTTCATCGTCCCCAAGTTCCTGGTCAACGATGACGGCAGCCTCGGTAAGCGCAATGACGTGCTGCTGGCCGGCCTGTTCCACAAGATGGGCTGGCGCGGCACCACTTCGACTGCGTTGAACTTCGGCGATAACGGGGAGTGTGTCGGCTATCTGGTAGGCAAGCCGCACCAAGGCCTGAGCTGCATGTTCCAGATGATGAACGAGGCGCGGATCGGCGTCGGCATGGGCGCGGTGATGCTGGGGTATGCCGGCTACCTGTATTCCCTGGAATACGCCCGCGAACGCCCGCAAGGTCGCCTGCCGGACAGCAAGGACCCGAATACCGCCCCGGTCTCGATCGTCCAGCACGCCGACGTCAAGCGCATGCTGCTGACCCAGAAAGCCTACGTCGAAGGCGCATTCGACCTCGGCCTCTACGCAGCGCGATTGTTCGATGACACCACGACGCTTGAGACCGAAGCCGGGCGCAAAAAGGCGCACGAACTGCTGGACCTGCTGACGCCCATCGTCAAATCCTGGCCATCGGAGTTCTGCCTGAAGGCCAACGAACTGGCGATCCAGATCCTCGGCGGCCATGGCTACACCCGCGAGTACCCAGTGGAGCAGTACTACCGCGACAACCGCCTGAACCCGATCCACGAGGGCACCCACGGCATTCAGTCGCTGGACCTGCTGGGGCGCAAGCTCGCGCAGAACGGCGGCGCGGGGCTCAAGCAACTGATCCGCCTGATCGCCGACACCGCCGAACGTGCCCAGGCATATGAATCGCTGACGCCATTACGTGAGCCGCTAGAAAAGCTGGTGGCGCGCCTGCAAACCGTGACCATCGGCCTGCTGACCGACCTGGCTCAGGGCAAGGTCAACAGCAGCCTGGCCAACTCGGCGCTGTACCTGAAGGTATTTGGTCACACGGTGATCGGCTGGCGCTGGCTGGAACAGGCGATCCGCGCCGAAGAAGGGTTGGCCAAGGGCAATGCCGCGGATGTGAGCTTCTATAAAGGCAAGCTGCAAGCGGCGCGCTACTTCCTGACCTGGGAAGTGCCGGGTTGCCACCATGAGCTGGCGATTCTTGAAGCGCGCGATGACGTGTGCCTGGGCATGCAGGATGAGTGGTTTTGATCACTGCCTTGCGGTGCTGAAATCCAATCGTCGGATCGCCGCCCGGAACAAGCTCGCTCCCACAAGGATCTGTGTTGTTCACAGATAAGTGGGAGCGGGGCTTGCCCGCGATAGCGTCAGTTGGGCCGACGCTATTTTCAGTCAGACCTGACTGATGGTCTTGGCAATCACTTCGACCGTGGCGCTGACTTGCTCTTGGTAACGGTCGAGTTCCTGTTGGTGACGTTTCTGCATTTCCAACTGCTTTGAACACAGGTTCATCGCCGTCAGCACCAGCAGTTTGTCCCCGATCAGGGTCGGGTATTTCTTCTTGGTCTCAGCCAGCACCGCCTTGAGCATGAGCGCGGCGTCGAGCAGCATCTGCTCTTCCCCGGCCGGCGCCTTGATCGAATAGTCTTCTCCAAGAATGGAAACGACTTTTACCCCATCGGCACCGTGATTCATGCGTTCACAGGACCTGCGCTCACACGCTCAACCAGGGCTTGAATACGGGCTACGGTGGCACCCTGCTTTTCTTCCTGTTCCATCAGGCTCAATTGCAGGCTTTCGTTTTCGTCCTTGGCCTGGGCCAGCTCGGCGCTCAGGGTCTGGTTAGTGCCGAGCAGTTCCTGGTTCTGTTGCACCAGCTCGCTGACCAGTTGCTCCAATTGGCTTAGGGTTGCTTCCAACATTTTGATATTCCGGGCATTTTCAAAGGGCGCGTACGATAAAGAAAAGTCACCACAGGCGCCAGGGTTATTGCGGCGCAGAGCCTTGATTTTCCTGGCGGCGATCTTTCCTGCGAATGTTAAAGACTGCGATTGGCCCATCTGGTTCCTGCAACTCGTCAGGGGCAAGCAATTGTTACCCGCGCCCCCTTGATTACACGGGGGTGAAACAGGCCACTTAAAAGCTTTTTGACAGCATCACATTTCAACAGGTTAGAATCGCTGGCACGCAGACTGCATGGTCAGTTCGCGCCCGCCTTTCAGCTTTCCGGAGTACTGCCTTTGAATGCGACGACCATCAACAGCCTGTTCTTGATCGGCGCGTTGCTGGTAGGTGCGAGCATTCTAGTAAGTTCACTTTCCTCCCGTCTGGGCATCCCGATTCTGGTGATCATCCTGGCCGTGGGCATGGCCGCCGGCGTCGACGGTGGCGGCATCATTTTCGATAACTACCCCACCGCGTACCTGGTCGGCAACCTGGCCCTGGCCGTGATCCTGCTCGATGGCGGCTTGCGCACCAGGGTTTCGAGCTTTCGCGTGGCGTTATGGCCGGCGTTGTCGCTGGCCACCGTCGGGGTGCTGATCACCACCGGGCTGACCGGCATGGCCGCGGCCTGGCTGTTCGACCTGAACCTGATCCAGGGCCTGTTGATCGGCGCCATCGTCGGCTCCACCGATGCCGCGGCGGTGTTCTCCCTGCTCGGCGGCAAGGGCCTCAACGAACGTGTGACGGCCACCCTGGAAATCGAGTCCGGCAGCAACGACCCGATGGCGGTGTTCCTCACCGTGACCCTGATCGACATGCTCGCCAGCGGCCAGACCGGCCTGCACTGGAGCCTGCTGACTCACCTGCTGCGCGAGTTCGGTATCGGCGGCCTGATTGGCCTGGGCGGTGGCTGGCTGATGCTGCAGATGGTCAACCGGATCAACCTGGCCACCGGTCTGTACCCGATCCTGGTGATCGCCGGTGGCCTGGTGGTCTTTGCCCTGACCAACGCCCTGCACGGCAGTGGTTTCCTCGCGGTGTACCTGTGTGGCCTGGTGATCGGCAACCGCCCGGTGCGCAGCCGCCACGGCATTTTGCACATGCTCGACGGCATGGCATGGCTGGCGCAAATCGGCATGTTCCTGGTGTTGGGCCTGCTGGTCACGCCCCACGACCTGCTGCCGATCGCCCTGCCGGCCCTTGGCCTGGCCCTGTGGATGATCCTGTTTGCCCGGCCGCTCTCGGTGATGGTCGGCCTGCTGCCGTTCAAGGCTTTCCATGGCCGGGAAAAGGTGTTCATTTCCTGGGTCGGCCTGCGCGGCGCGGTACCGATCATTCTCGCGGTGTTCCCGCTGATGGCCGGGCTGCCCAACGCCCAGCTGTACTTCAACCTGGCGTTTTTCATTGTGCTGGTGTCGCTGCTGGTCCAGGGCACGAGCCTGCCGTGGGTGGCCAAGCTGCTGAAGGTGACGGTGCCGCCGGAGCCCGCGCCGATCTCCCGCGCAGCCCTGGAAGTGCACGTGACCAGCGAGTGGGAACTGTTCGTTTACCGTCTCGGCGCGGAAAAGTGGTGCATCGGCGCAGCCCTGCGCGAGCTGAAAATGCCCGAAGGCACCCGCATTGCTGCCCTGTTTCGCGGCCAGCAACTGCTCCATCCGTCGGGTAGTACGGTGCTCGAAGTCGATGATTTGCTCTGCGTGATCGGCCATGAACACAACCTCCCGGCCCTCGGAAAGCTGTTCAGCCAGGCCCCGCAACGGGGCCTCGACCTGCGTTTTTTCGGCGATTTCGTTCTCGAAGGCGACGCCCAGCTGGGCGCGGTTTCCGCGCTGTACGGGCTGCAACTCGAAGGGGTCGATCCGGACATGCCGCTGGGCCGCTTCATTACCCAGAAAGTCGGCGGCGCTCCGGTGGTAGGTGACCAGGTGGAATGGAACAACACCATCTGGACGGTTGCGGTCATGGACGGGAACAAGATTGCCAAAGTGGGCGTCAGATTCCCCGAAGGAAGTCGCCCGGGCCCCGGCTTGTTCCTCTAAACTCCTTTTTCCGCCACGTTTTCGATCGGTCTCTATGCCAACCCTGCGCACATTTTTAGCTGTAGCCCTGTTGGGGCTGAGTCTTTCCGTCGGCACCCTGCAGGCGGCCGAACCACCTTCCGCTGACACCGTGCAGAAGAGCCTGGACAAGATCGCCGAACGCAAACTGCCCGAGGCCGATCAAAAAGCCCTGCAAGCGGTACTGCAACAGACCCTGACCCAGCTGTCGAACAAGGCCGATTACGACAAGCGCCTCAACGACCTCAAGCAACAGCTGAGCACCGCGCCCAAGCAGAACATCGAGAACCAGCGCGAACTGGACCGTCTCGAGGCGACCAAGGTGATCCCGGTTGCCCAGCGCTACGCCAGCCTGAGCGTGCCGCAGCTCGAACAGATGCTCACCGAGCGCAGTACCCAGCAAAGCGACCTGCAAAAGGCCCTGGCCGATGCCAATAGCCTGATCATCACGGCCCAGACCCGCCCCGAGCGCGCCCAGGCCGAAATCAGCAGCAGCCAGACCCGCATCCTGCAGATCAACAACATCCTCAAGACCGGCAAGGACAACGGCAAGACTCTCTCCAACGAGCAACGCGACCTGCTCAACGCCGAGCTCGCCGCCCTGAATGCGCTGATCCCGTTGCGCCGCCAGGAACTGGCCGGCAACAGCCAGCTACAGGACCTGGGCAACAGCCAGCACGACCTGCTGACCGAACGCACTGTGCGTATGGAGCGGGAGATCCAGGACCTGCAGACCCTGATCAACCAGAAACGCCTGGCACAGTCCCAGGAGACGGTTACCCAGCAGTCGATCGAAGCCCAGAAAGCCGGCGGCAGCAGCCTGCTCGCCACCGAAAGCGCGGCCAACCTGAAGCTCTCCGACTACCTGCTCAAAAGCACCGACCGCCTCAACGAACTGACCCAGCAGAACCTGCAAACCAAGCAGCAGCTCGACACCGTGACCCAGAGCGACGCGGCGCTGGATGAACAGATCAGCGTCCTCAAGGGCAGCCTGCTGCTGTCGAAGATCCTCTACAAGCAAAAGCAGGCCTTGCCCCGCTTGCGCCTGGACCGCGACCTGGCCGACCAGATTGCCGACATCCGCCTGTACCAATTCGAAGTCAATCAGCAACGCGAGCTGATCAGCAATCCCACAGCCTATGTGGATAACTTGCTGGCAGCCCAACCGCCGGACCAGGTTACCCCGCAACTGCGCAAGAACCTGCTGGAGCTGGCGCTGACCCGGGTCGACCTGCTGGAGCGCCTGAACCGTGAGCTGAGCGCCCTGCTCAACGAATCCATCACCCTGCAGTTGAACCAGAAGCAACTGCTGACCACCGCCCAGAACCTGCGCTCGACCCTCGACGAACAGATGTTCTGGATCCCCAGCAACAAGCCGCTGGACCTGGAATGGCTGCGGGCCGTGCCGACGCGCCTGGAAAAGCAGATCAACACCCTGCCCTGGACCTCGACCCTGACCGAGCTGAGTGACGGCCTGATCCAGCGACCGCTGCTGTTCACCCCGCTGGCGCTGCTGATCGGCTTTCTACTGTGGCGCCGCAAGTACCTGTATGGCCGCCTGAACAAGGTCCACCAGGATATCGGGCACTTCAAGCGCGACAGTCAATGGCACACGCCCCAGGCAATTCTGATCAATGTGCTGCTGGCGATGCCGGTTTCCCTGGCACTGGCGCTGTGTGGCTACGCCTTGCAGATCGACGCCCGCGGGCAAAACACCAACCTCGGTGCGGCCCTGCTGCAAGTGTCCCAGGCCTGGCTGGTGTTCTACACCGCCTACCGGATCCTGGCACCCGGCGGTGTGGCGCAGTTGCACTTCCGCTGGGAAAAACCCCAGGTCGAGTTCCTTCGCGGCTGGATCCGGCGCCTGGGCGTGGTGGTGATCGCGCTGGTCGCCGTGGTAGCGGTGGCCGAGTTGCAACCGGCGGCACTGGCCGATGACGTGCTGGGCATCGGTGTGGTGCTGACCTGCTACGCCCTGATGGCCTGGCTGCTCAGTCGCCTGTTGCTCCACAGCCCGACCCACAACAACGCCTCGCTGTTTCGCAAGGCGGTCGGGGTGATGTTCACCGCGCTGCCCGTGGCGCTGTTCATTGCCGTGTGCTTTGGCTACTTCTACACCGCCCTGAAGCTCAGCGACCGGTTGATCAACACCCTGTACCTGTTGATGTTCTGGCTGGTGATCGAGGCCACCTTCGTGCGTGGCCTGTCCGTGGCGGCTCGGCGCCTGGCCTACCAGCGGGCGCTGACCAAGCGCCTGGCGGCCAAGGAAGCCGGCGATGGCGAAGTGGTGGTCGAAGAGCCGACGCTGGACATCGAGAAGGTCAACGAGCAATCCCTGCGCCTGATCCGCCTGGCCCTGCTGGGTGGCTTCATTGCCGCCCTGTACTGGGTCTGGGCCGACCTGATCACGGTGTTCTCGTACCTGGACAACATCACCCTCTACGAATACACCAGCGGCACCGGCGCCAACATGAGCATGGTGCCGATCAGCATCGGCGACATGCTCGGCGCCCTGATCATCATCGGCATCACCATGGCCCTGGCGCGCAACCTGCCCGGCCTGCTGGAAGTGCTGGTGCTGTCCAAGCTTGACCTGGCCCAGGGCAGCGCCTACGCCACCACCACCTTGCTGACCTACGTGATCGCCGGCATCGGTTTCGTGACCACCCTGTCGACCCTCGGGGTCAGTTGGGACAAGCTGCAATGGCTGGTGGCGGCGCTCTCGGTCGGCCTGGGTTTCGGCATGCAGGAAATCTTCGCCAACTTCATCTCCGGGATCATGATCCTGTTCGAGCGTCCGGTACGGATCGGCGACACCATCACCATCGGCAACCTGTCGGGCACGGTGAGCAAAATCCGCATCCGCGCAACCACCATCACCGACTTCGACCGCAAGGACATCATCGTCCCGAACAAGACGTTCATCACCGGGCAACTGATCAACTGGTCGCTGACCGACACCATCACCCGTGTGACGCTCAAGCTTGGCGTGGACTATGGCTCGGACCTGGACCTGGTCAAGGAGCTGCTGCTCAAGGCCGCCCGCGACAACCCGCGGGTGCTCAAGGAGCCGGAGCCCCACGTGTACTTCCTGAACTTCGGCGAAAGCACCCTGGATCACGAACTGCGCGTGCACGTGCGTGACCTGGGTGACCGCAACCCGGTCCTCGACGAGATCAACCGGTTCATCAACCGCGAGTTCAAGAAGCAGCACATCAACATCTCGTTCCGGCAGATGGAGGTGTACCTGAAGAACCTCCACGGCCAGGAATACAAGATGGTGCCGATCGAACCGGAAGCGAAAACCATCGTTGCGGCAAAGGACCTCTCTGGCGAGCAACAACCACCCGCGCCGAAACTCGACTAACCGGGCAATCCCCAGCAGAATGCTCGGACATTCTGCTGGAGATGGCCGTTGAAAGCCCTCGACGAACTGACCTTCGACAACCGCTTCGCTCGCCTGGGCGACGCGTTCTCAACCCATGTCCTGCCCGAGCCCATCAGCGAGCCGCGCCTGGTCGTGGCCAGCCCCGCCGCCATGGCCCTGTTGGACCTCGACCCGGCGGTGGCCGAGACCCCGGTGTTCGCCGAGCTGTTCGGCGGTCACAAACTGTGGGCAGAAGCCGAACCCCGGGCAATGGTCTACTCCGGGCATCAGTTCGGTTCCTACAACCCGCAACTGGGCGATGGCCGCGGGCTATTGCTGGGCGAGGTCTACAACCAGGCCGGCGAGCATTGGGACCTGCACCTCAAGGGGGCCGGGCAGACGCCCTACTCACGCATGGGCGATGGCCGCGCCGTGCTGCGTTCCTCGATCCGCGAGTTCCTCGCCTCGGAAGCGCTGCACGCACTGGGCATCCCGAGCAGCCGCGCGCTGTGTGTGATCGGCTCCAGCACACCGGTGTGGCGCGAGAAACAGGAACGGGCGGCGATGGTCCTGCGCCTGGCGCCGAGCCACGTGCGTTTCGGCCACTTTGAATACTTCTACTACACCAAACGTCCCGAGCAACAGAAGGCGCTCGGCGAACACGTCCTGGCGCAACACTTCCCCGAGTGCCTGGAACAGCCGGAACCTTACCTGGCGATGTTCCGCGAAATCGTCGAGCGCAACGCCGAGCTGATTGCCAAGTGGCAGGCCTATGGGTTCTGCCATGGGGTGATGAACACCGACAACATGTCGATCCTGGGCATCACCTTCGACTTCGGGCCATTCGCCTTTCTCGACGATTTCGATGCCCACTTCATCTGCAACCACTCCGATGACCAGGGCCGCTACTCGTTCAGCAACCAGGTACCGATCGGCCAGTGGAACCTCAGCGCCCTGGCGCAGGCCCTGACGCCATTCATCAGTGTCGAAGCCCTGCGCGAGGCCCTGAGCCTGTACTTGCCGCTGTTCCAGGCCCATTACCTGGACCTGATGCGCCGACGCCTGGGCCTGACCACCGGCGAAGACAGTGACCAGGCCCTGGTCGAGCAGCTACTGCAGTTAATGCAAAACAGTGCCGTCGACTACAGCCTGTTTTTCCGCCGCCTCGGCGATCATGCACCCGAGCAGGCCCTAGCCCGCTTGCGCGATGACTTTGTCGACATCCAGGGTTTTGATGCGTGGGGCGAGCGCTACAAGGACCGGGTGGCCCGTGAAGGGCTGGTTGACCAGGAACAGCGCCGCACACGGATGCACGCGGTCAACCCGCTGTACATCCTGCGCAACTATCTGGCGCAAAAAGCCATCGATGCGGCAGAAAATGGCGACTATTGCGAAGTCCGCCGCCTGCACGCGGTGCTGAGCAAGCCGTTCGAGCAACAACCGGGAATGGACAGCTACGCTGAACGCCCGCCGGAATGGGGCAAGCATCTGGAGATCAGTTGTTCGTCGTGAGGTGATATTCAGATAAACATCTAGGCAAAATGCTAAAGCAATCTTCCAAGCTCGGAATGCGAGCCAAAAACTCGTTGCATCAATCGGCCTGAGCCGGCTCAGGCCGCTTACCGTGCTTGAAAAGCACAAAGTCGCGATCAATATTAACCGTAGCGGCACTCTTGATAATGAACGCTAATCCAAAGCCGATCGCCACAAACAAACCTGAAACTTCAGGGTCTGCCGCGTAGAGGCTTGCAACCATACCGATCAAGAAATAAGGCAACATAATCAGCAAGGCCATCTTTCCCACGCGGGCGGCTGTTTGTAGCTTCTTGTCCAGCACCTGACGGTCACCTTCCTCAAGCAGAAGTTCCGAACCGCATTGATCGCAAGAGATCGGGTGTAGCTCGATCAGTTCAAACGCCTGCTGATACGAAGGTGTCAACAACGAACTGCAATGCCCGCAACTCATGTTTACATCATTGTAAGTAGTTGACTCGGCGACCGAAGCCGACTCATTTGTGTTACTCATGATTGTTAGATCCCTTCAGTTTGAAACGCCGACCACAGAGCCGCACGCAAAGCGTCAGACTAACAGCCTGATATTGAGCGGGAAGTCAGCTCATACGCCAATGCATGTAGGGTTTATCTTTATCTGAAGAAGGTAATGCCCTACAAACTGCCTTCTTGATAAACCAGATTCCGCCACCAGATCTTCTTCATAGATTGCCTTCCGAGAACTAATCATGACGTCCCCAAGCCTCATTCCCTGCCCTGCTTGCAACGGCCTCAACCGCATCCCTGCCGAGCGCCTCGACGACCATCCAAAATGCGGGCGCTGCAAGGCCGAAGTCCTGCTGAGCAAGCCGTTTGAATTGAAGCAAGGCGACTACGCCAGCCAGATCAAGGGCGATCTGCCGCTGCTGGTAGACGTCTGGGCGGACTGGTGCGGGCCGTGCAAGTCGTTTGCACCGGTGTTCGAGCAGGCGGCCGGACAACTGGCGGGCAAGTGCCGGCTGGCCAAGCTGGACAGCGAAGCAAACCAGCAGTTGTCGGCGCAGCTGGGGATTCGCTCGATTCCGAGCCTGATCCTGTTCAAGAACGGCCGGGAAATCGCCCGGCAGAGCGGGGCGTTCCCGTTACCGCAGTTGATGGCCTGGCTGCGCAGCCAAGGCATCTGAAACAACACAGACCCTGTGGGAGCGAGCCTGCTCGCGATAGCGGACTGACATTCAATAAAGATGTCGCCTGATACACCGCTTTCGCGAGCAGGCTCGCTCCCACAGTGGTTCTGTGTTGACAGCTAGAGTCAGGCGTTTTCCAGCAGATTGTGCAGCTCAACGAATTGCTGGGTCAGCTTGTGCCGTGGATCAAGGTGGATCAGCGGCGTATTGGCCTGGTGGGATTCACGCATGCGCACCGAACTGCCCAGGTACACCGGCAACACGGGCAGGCCTTCGGCAATCAGCTCATCGAGCATCTGCTGCGGCAGGCTGGCCCGCGCCTGGAATTGGTTGACCACGATGCCTTCGACCTCCAGGCCTTCGTTGTGGTCTTCCTTCAATTCTTCGATCTCCGCCAGCAGGCCGTACAGCGCCTGCCGGGAAAAACTGTCGCAATCAAAGGGAATCAACACGCGATCGGCGGCGATCAACGCTGAAACCGCATAAAAGTTCAGGGCTGGCGGGGTGTCGAGGTAGATCCTGTCGTAGTCTTCGGCCAGTTCGTCGAGCAATTTGCGCAGCTTGTTGATCTTGTGCTTCGCCTCAAGCTTAGGCTGCAGGTCGGCCAGTTCAGCCGTGGCGGTGATCACGTGCAGGTTGTCGAACGGGGTTTCATAGATATCCACCCGGTTCTTCTTCGAGAACGGCCCGGACGACAGGGTCTGCTTGAAGAAGTCGGCAATCCCCATCGGAATGTCATTGCCGGTCAGCCCGGTGAGGTATTGAGTGGAATTGGCCTGGGCATCGAGATCCACCAGCAGGGTGCGATAGCCCTCGCTGGCGCTGACCGCCGCCAGATTGCAGGCGATACTGGATTTGCCCACGCCACCTTTCTGATTGAACACCACGCGCCGCATTGCAAAACCTCCGTGTATCAAAGAATGACCGAGTGTAGTAGGCCTCGATGCCGCTTAGCTACCTTGGCGGCAAACAGACTACAGAGTCAGCTGCAATCTCTTCGAGTTAACCAGCGCGATCTTCCAATGACTGAAGAAGTGGCTGGCAGATTTTCCCGGCGAAACCCGCAGAACTGCCCCGCCGCCGATTACTTGAGAACGCCCATCATCTACTGAACAAAATGTAACCAGCATTTGCTACAAGCCAACAGCACCGGGATAATGCGCGACACTCGGCCGCCGTGCCACGCCAGGTCAGTCGCCAATCGAAACGACTTACCGCGTCAAGGAAGCCCGCAGGGGCGGGAAGAATTCAGTGATCACATTCAGCATCGCCCAATGGCGCGCCTGGGCCCCTGGGCTCGTAAGCGTGGACGACTGGCAAGCCTGGAGCCGCCAACCGGTGGTACTCCCGGCCAGCGATGAGGCTCCCGACGTATCCTTTCTTCCAGCCATGCAGCGCCGCCGCCTGAGCCGCCTGGCCCGCATGGCCTTCAGCGTCGGCTGGCCGCTGGCCGAAGGTCGCGAGCACCTGCCATTGGTGTTCGTGTCCCGTCATGGTGAAACCCCGCGCACCTTCGAGATCCTCAGCGACCTGGCGACCGAGCAGCCGCTGTCGCCTACCCAGTTCAGCCTGTCAGTGCACAATGCGATCATCGGACTGTGGTCGATCATGCGCGGGGAAACCAGCGAAATGACCGCCCTGGCCGCCGCCGGTGACGGCCTCGAACATGGCGTGCTGGAAGCTGCGGCCCTGCTCGACGAGGGTGCACCGGCAGTGCTGCTGGTGGTGACCGAAGATCAGCCCCCCCAGGCCTACTCGCCGTGGATCGACGACGTGCCGTTTCCCTATGCCGTCGGCTTGCTGCTGACCCCCGGTAAAGACTGGCAGCTGTCCCTGAACAGCGCAGCGGATCCGTTGTCCAAAGCCCACTGGCCCCACGCGCTGAATCTGTTACCTGTGCTCCTCGGCCAGGAGACTTCTTGCCAACATGCCTGGAAAAATCGTGTATGGACCTGGCAACGCAATCCGTGACCGAAAAAACCCGCGACGCCTACTACTGGCGCCTGCTGGCGACGGCTGCCAGCTTTGCCCTGTTCGGGTTGGGCGGGCTGTGCCTGCGGCTGGTGGTTTTTCCGGTACTCGGTTGCTTGCCCGCAGATGCCCCGACCCACAGGCGGCGGGCACGCGCGACGGTCAGCCGGCTATTCTGGCTGTTTGTGCGGTTCATGGCCCGTACCGGCGTGCTGACCTACGACATCCAGGGCGCAGAACGCCTCGGCCGTCCGGGACAGATGATCATGGCCAATCACCCGTCGCTGATCGACGTGGTGTTTCTGATCGGCCTGGTGCGCCACGCCAATTGCGTGGTCAAGCAAAGCCTTTGGGAGAACCCCTTTACCCGCAGTCCGCTACGCTGCACTGAATACATCAGCAACGACGGCAGCATGGACATGCTCGATGCCGCCGCCGACGCGCTCAGGAGCGGGCAAACCCTGATTATCTTCCCGGAAGGCACACGCACCCAGCCCGGCCAGCCACCGGCCTTCCATCGTGGAGGGGCGGCCATTGCCCTGCGGGGTGCGAGCATCCTCACCCCGGTGATAATCAAGGTCAGCCCGACCACCCTGACCAAAGCCGAACCCTGGTACCGGATCCCCAAGCGCCGCGTGCACTTCAGTTTCCGCGTGGGGGCCGATATAGACCCACAAGCCTTCGCCGCGATGGGGCCTGCGCCGCAGGCCTCGCGCAAGCTCAACGACTACTTGCATCATTACTATATTAAGGAGCTCGCCGAAGATGAGCGAACTGCACCGTGAGATAAAACTGCTGATCATCGATTCCCTGGGCCTGGAGGATATCGGTGTCGATGACATTGGCGATGAGCAGACGCTCTTCGGCGAAGGCCTGGGCCTGGACTCCGTGGATGCCCTGGAGCTGGGCCTGGCGATCCAGAAAAAGTACGGCATCAAGATCGATGCCGACGCCAAGGACACCCGCAACCACTTCATCAATGTGGCGAGCCTTGCGGCGTTCGTCACGGCAAAACAGGCAGCTTGAGACCGGACCATGCAAACTCGTGACGATATTTTCAACACCTTGCGCGATGCCCTGGTCGAACTCTTTGAACTGGATCCGGCGCGCGTGAGTCTTGAATCCCACCTGTACCAGGACCTGGAGATCGACAGCATCGATGCCGTCGACCTGATCGACCACATCAAGCGCCAGACCGGCAAGAAAATCGCCGCCGAAGAGTTCAAGTCGGTGCGCACTGTCAGCGATGTGGTCGAGGCGGTCTATCGTCTGGTTCAACCGGCAGCATGAGCCCAGTGATCGGCCTTGGCCTGTTGCTCACGGGCCTGTTGTACCCCTTTGCGGTGTATTACGGCATGGCGCACTTCGCCCCGTGGCAATTCGCCCTGCTGCTGGGCAGCCTGTGGCTGGCCAGGGCCGTGACCGGCAAACGACGCCCTGGCGACGTGCTGATGGCCGGCGCAGTGCTGCTGTTTTGCCTGATGCTGGCGTTACTCGACAGCCCGGGCCTGCTGCGTTGGTACCCGGTGCTGATCAGCGGCCTGTTGCTGGGGCTGTTCGGCGCGAGCCTGAAGTACGGCCCACCGATGGTCGAGCGCCTGGCGCGCCTGCGCGAGCCGCAGTTGCCACAAAAGGCCATTAGCTATACCCGCCATGTGACGATTGCCTGGTGCCTGTTTTTCCTGTGCAACGGCCTGTGTGCTGCTGCCCTGACCCTGTGGGCACCGCTGAGTTGGTGGGCGCTGTACACCGGGCTGATTTCCTACGTTTTGATCGGTCTGATGTTTGCCATCGAGTGGCTCATACGACAACGGGTACGAGGCCACCCATGAACTGGATAAAACTTGAGCACCTGTTGCTCAAGACTCAAACACAGCGGGCCGTGACCAGCGGCCCTGCGCTCGACCACGCACGCCTGTGCGAGCAGGCGCTGAGCCTGGCTGCCGGCCTGCAGGCCCGCGGCGTGCAGCGTATTGCCGTGCACCTGGAAGACGCCGCCGACCTGGCCATCGCCCTGCTCGGCGCCTGGCGCGCCGGGGTCAGCGTACTGCTGCCTGCCGACCTGCAAGCCCAGACCCGTCAACGCTGGAGCAGTGAAGTCGAGCTGTGGCTGAGCGACCAGCCGGGTGATGCCTGTCTCGACGATTTGCGTGACCCGCCACTGGCGCCCGCCACCCTGGATCTCGATCGCTGCCAATTGAGCCTGTGCACCTCCGGCTCCAGCGGTGAACCCAAGCGCATCGACAAGTCCTTGCGCCAACTGGCCAACGAAGTCGAGGCTCTCGAGCAGTTGTGGGGCGCCGACCTGGGCGACGCCTGCCTGATTGGCAGCGTCGCCACGCAACATATCTACGGCCTGTTGTTCCGCGTCCTGTGGCCGTTGTGTGCCGGGCGCCCGTTCGTGCGCAAACAACTGGCGTTTCCCGAAGACCTGCAGCGCGCCAGTCGCGAACATCCGGCCTTTGCCTGGGTCGCCAGCCCGGCCCTGCTCAAGCGCATGGGCGACAACCTCGACTGGCCGGCCCTGAGTGCGGTGCGCCGGGTGTTTTCTTCCGGTGGCGCGCTGCCGGGCGAAGCCGCGCAAAGTCTTCACGACCGACTGCAGCAATGGCCAACGGAAATCCTCGGCAGCTCGGAAACCGGTGGCATTGCCTGGCGCCAGGGACACGAACCCTGGCAGCCCTTTGCCGGCGTCCAGCTGCGCCAGGACAGCGACGGCGCCTTGCTGATCGCCTCGCCCTACCTGCCGCCCGGTCATGTCGAACACAGTGCCGATGCCGCCCGCATCGACGCGCACGGGCGCTTCGAACTGCTTGGGCGCCTGGACCGGATCGTCAAACTGGAAGAAAAACGCATTTCCCTGCCCATGCTCGAGCAAGCCCTGGTGACCCATGACTGGGTCGCCGAAGCCCGCCTGGGCGTGGTCCAGGAAAACCGTGCCTCGCTCGGCGCAGTGCTGGTGCTCAGCGAAACGGGCCTGCATGCCTTGCGCAATATTGGTCGGCGCAACCTGACCCAGGTCCTGCGTGAACACCTCAACCAGCATTGCGAAGCCCTGGCACTGCCCCGCCGCTGGCGCTTGCTGCGACAACTGCCGATGAATGCCCAGGGCAAACTCCCGCAGAAAACCATCGATGCCCTGCTCCTGGCGCCGCGCCCCAAGGCCCCCGAGGTGCTGGAGCAGAGTGAAGACGAAGGTCAGTGGAGCCTGCAACTGGCCGTGCCCCCGGACCTGGCCTACTTCAGCGGTCACTTCCCTCTCGCGCCGGTGTTGCCGGGCGTGGTGCAGGTGGACTGGGCCTTGAAGCTGGGCCTGCAGTTGATGAACCTGCCGCAAAAGTTTGCCGGTATGGAAGTGCTCAAGTTCCAGCAACTGGTGCGCCCGGGCGATGAAATCCAGCTGCACCTGCGCTTCGACGCAACACGCGGCAAGCTGTACTTCACCTACCGCAATGCCACCGCCACCTGCTCCAGTGGGCGGATCCTGCTCGAGAGCGCAATTGATGCATAACCCTTGCGCGGTGATCCCGGTCTACAACCACGAAACCGCCATTACCCGGGTGGTCGAGGCCCTGCTGGCCGCCGATTTGCCGTGCATCCTGGTGGACGATGCCAGCAGCCCGGCCTGCGCCGCGGTACTGGATGCCCTCGGCCAACGGCCCAAGGTGTTTGTGTTGCGCCTGGGCGTCAACCAGGGCAAGGGTGGCGCGGTGATGCACGGCCTGCGCGAAGCCGCGCGCCTAGGCTTCAGCCATGCCCTGCAGGTGGACGCCGACGGCCAGCATGACCTGCAGGATGCCACGCGGTTTATCGCCTGCTCCAAAGCCCACCCCGAGGCGCTGGTCTGCGGTTACCCACTGTACGACGCCAGCGTGCCCAAAGGCCGCCTGTACGCGCGCTACCTGACGCACGTGATGGTCTGGATCAACACCCTGTCGTTGCAGATTCGCGACTCCATGTGTGGTTATCGGGTTTATCCGCTGCCACCGACCCTGGCCCTGATCGACTCGGCCAACATCGGCCGGCGCATGGACTTCGACTCCGACATCCTGGTACGCCTGGCCTGGCGCAACCAGCCCATGCTGTGGCTGCAAACCCGGGTGCACTACCCGCTGGACGGCGTTTCGCACTTTCGCCTGTTCCACGACAACGTGCTGATTACGCGCATGCACACCCGATTGTTCTTCGGCATGCTGCTGCGCTCGCCCGCACTGCTCTGGCGGCGGTGGCGCCGATGAGCGGCAACGCCGATAACAAGCACTGGGCCGACCGCGAGGAACGCGGCAGTTTCTGGTTGATGAAATTCACCGCCGGCGCCGCCAGGTTACTGGGCCGACGCGCATTGAGCCCGCTGCTGTACGGCATCGTCCTGTACTTTTTCCTGTTTGGCCGTAATGCCCGCCAGAGCGCCTGGCAGTACCAGCAGCGCCTGGCCGACTGGAGCGCTCGCGACGACTTGCGCCCCAGCCATTGGCGGGTGTTTGGCCAGTTCATGGCCTTTGCCGACTCGATGCTCGACAAGCTCGACGTCTGGAACGGCAAGCTGAGCATCGAGCAGATCGAGATCATCGACCCGGCCCTGCTGCGCAATCAACTGCGCGGTGCCCGCGGGCAACTGCTGGTGGGCGCCCACCTGGGCAATCTCGAGGTGTGCCGCGCACTGGCGGAGATCGGCGAGCGGGTCACCATGAACGTGCTGGTGCACACCAAGCACGCCGAGCAGTTCAACCGCTTGCTGGGGGAAGCCGGGGCGACCAACCTGCGGCTGATCCAGGTCAGCGAGCTGGACCCACTGACCATGCTGCAGCTGCACGAGCGCCTGGAGCGTGGCGAATGGTTGGCGATCGCCGGTGATCGGGTGCCCCTGCACGGCGGGCGCAGCGTGACCGTGGACTTCCTCGGCCATCCGGCGGCGTTCCCGCAAGGCCCGTGGTTGCTGGCCGGCTTGCTGAAATGCCCGGTCAATCTGCTGCTGTGCCTGAAGCAACCCGCGGGCCACTACCGACTGACCCTCGAACCCTTCGCCGAGGCGATACTGTGGAAACGCAGCGAGCGCGAGCAGGTCATTCATCAGTGGGCTTCCCGTTATGCCGAACGCCTGAGTCACTATTGCCTGCAAGCGCCCCAACAATGGTTCAACTTCTACCCTTTCTGGAAAGCCGATGACGACGCCCACGCTTGAGCCGGTAACCTTCGGCGAACTCCCCTTGCGCATCGAGGACGTGCTGGCCCTGGCTAACCGCCAGGCCCCTGCGCGGCTGCAAAGCGACAGCGCCTACCGCGAGCGCATCACCAAGGGCGCGCGGTTTCTCGATTCGTTGCTGGACAAGGAAGGCGTGATCTATGGCGTGACCACCGGTTACGGCGACTCCTGCGTGGTGGCGGTTCCGCTGCATCACGTCGAGGCCCTGCCCCGCCACCTGTACACCTTTCACGGCTGTGGCCTGGGCCAGTTGCTTGATGCCCAGGCCACCCGCGCCGTACTTGCCGCACGCTTGCAGTCGCTGTGCCATGGCGTCTCCGGGGTTCGCGTGGAACTGCTGGAGCGCCTGCAGGCGTTCCTCGACCAGGACATCCTGCCGCTGATCCCCCAGGAAGGTTCGGTGGGCGCCAGCGGTGACCTGACGCCACTGTCCTACGTGGCCGCAACCCTGTCTGGGGAGCGTGAGGTGCTGTGGCGCGGTGAGCGCCGCACCTCGGCCGAGGTTCACCGCGAGCTCGGCTGGGCACCGCTGGTACTGCGCCCCAAGGAAGCCCTGGCGCTGATGAACGGCACCGCCGTGATGACCGGCCTGGCCTGCCTGGCCTTCGCCCGCGCCGACTACCTGCTGCAACTGGCCACGCGCATCACCGCGATGAATGTGGTCGCCCTGCAAGGCAACCCAGAACACTTCGACGAGCGCCTGTTCGCCGCCAAGCCCCACCCAGGGCAGATGCAGGTCGCCGCCTGGCTGCGCAAGGACCTGGCGATCGATGCGCCCACCGCGCCCCTGCATCGCTTGCAAGACCGCTACTCGCTGCGCTGCGCGCCCCATGTGCTGGGCGTACTGGCGGACAGCCTGAACTGGCTGCGCTCGTTCATCGAGATTGAACTCAATAGCGCCAACGACAATCCGATCATCGATGCCGAAGCCGAGCGCGTGCTGCACGGCGGGCACTTTTACGGTGGGCACATCGCCTTCGCCATGGACAGCCTGAAGAACCTGGTGGCCAACGTCGCCGACCTGCTCGACCGCCAGCTCGCCTTGCTGGTGGACGAACGCTACAACCATGGTTTACCGAGCAACCTGTCAGGCGCCAGCGCCGAGCGGGCCATGCTCAACCACGGCTTCAAGGCGGTGCAGATCGGCACCAGCGCCTGGACCGCCGAAGCGTTGAAAAACACCATGCCGGCCAGCGTGTTCTCGCGTTCCACCGAATGCCACAACCAGGACAAGGTGAGCATGGGCACCATTGCCGCCCGCGACGCGATCCGCGTGCTGGAACTGACCGAGCAAGTCGCTGCCGCCACCTTGCTGGCCGCCCAGCAAGGGGTGTGGCTACGCGGCCAGGCAGCCGATGCCCGGCCCTTGCCGCCAGCATTGGCGGCCATGCACGCGGAGTTGGCCAAGGACTTTGCCCCGGTGATCGAAGACCGTGCCCTGGAAGGCGAGTTGCGCCTGTGCCTGCAACGAATCGGCGAACAACACTGGAGGCTGCATGCGTAGCAAGGGAGTGCTGCACCACGACACCGAGATCCTCGTGCCGTTCTTTGACGTCGACAGCATGCACGTGGTCTGGCATGGCCATTACGTGAAGTACCTGGAGATCGCCCGCTGCGCCCTGCTCGACAGCCTGGGCCACAACTACAAGGCCATGCAGGAATCTGGCTACGCCTGGCCGGTGATCGACCTGCAGTTGCGCTACGTGCGCGGCGCCGTGTTCGGCCAGCGGCTGAATGTGCGCGCCAGCCTGGTGGAGTGGGAAAACCGTCTGAAGATCAGCTACCTGATCAGCGACCTCGCCAGCGGCGAGCGCCTGACCCGTGCCTGCACGGTGCAGGTCGCCGTCGACCTGGCCAGCCGCGAGATGCAACTGGCTTCGCCCAACGTGTTCACCGATGCCGTCACGAGAGCCCTCGAATGATGCACACCCCCCCTGTAGGAGCGAGCTCGCTCGCGAAAGTCATCAACGATAACGCTGCACGCCTGGTATTGCGACGCGTCCTCAGGTTCTTCGCGAGCAAGCTCGCTCCTACCGGAATGGGGGTATTACTGAGCTTCAGCGCACAGGCATTCGACCTGCAACAGCTCAGCACTCAACTCGCCAAACCCACGGTAATCCACGGCCAGTTCATTCAGGAAAAACACCTGCGCGCCCTGCCCCAGCCGCTGACCAGCCAGGGCAGCTTCGTGCTGGCCAAGGATCACGGCTTGCTCTGGTTGCTCAAGACTCCGCTGCAGCAGGATTACCGCATCACCGCCCAGGGCATCGCCCGGCGTGACGCCAACGGCTGGCAGATGCTGCCGGGCAAAAGCGCCGGTGCCGAGCAGAACCGTTTGTTCCTCGCGGTGCTGCAAGGTGACAGCAGCGGCCTGCAGCGTGATTTCGAACTGGCGCTCAGTGGCGATGCACAGCGCTGGCACCTGACCCTGACCCCGCGCTCGCTGCTGCTCAAGCAGGTATTCCAGCAAATCAACATCGACGGCGGTGAACTGGTACAGCGCATCGAACTGCTCGAAACCCAGGGCGACAGCACCCTGCTGCGCATGCAGGACAGCACCGCCAATCAACCTCTCAGTGACGCGGAGCAACATGACTTTGCCCAGTGAACGCAGGCTGCCCTGGCTGTTCCTGGGCCTGCTGCTGGGCGTGCTCGCGCTCGGCGCCTGGCAATGGCGCGACGGTGCGCCCTTGTCGGCCAACCTCATGGAACTGGCGCCCGGCACCACTCCTGACGCGCTGGAACTGCGTGCCGAACAGCGCATGCAAGAACCGCTGAACCGGGAAATGCTGGTGCTGGTCGGCCATCAGCAGCGCAGTCAGGCCATCCAGATGGCGCAGACCCTCGGCGCTCAATGGCAGGCCAGCGGTCTGTTCGAAAAGGTCCAGTGGGATCTGCAAGCCGATCTGCCGGCCCTGCGCAGCCAACTGCTGTCAGGTCGCCTGGCCATGCTGTCGAAGACCGACCGGCAACAATTGCTGGAACAGCCGGACGCCTTTATCCAGCAACGCCTGCAAGCCCTGTTCGACCCCTTCAGCAGCTTTAGCCTGGTGCCCAGCCAGGACGACTGGCTGGGCCTGACCGGGCGTATCCAGAACAGCCAACCGCAGCGCGGCGTGGTGCAGCTGGACATCGGCAGTGGCGCATTGATTGCCGACGCCAACGGCAAGAGCTGGGTCCTGCTGCGGGCCCGCACCACCGGTAATGCCTTCGACATGCAACTGCCGCTGCAAGTGGCCGAGCTGCTCGAACGCAGCCGCGAGCAGGCCGCCAAGGCTGACGTGCAACTGCTCGCGGCCAGCGGCCTGCTGTATGCCGCTGCCGGTCAGCAGCAGGCGACCCGGGAGATGACCTGGGTCGGCGGCGGCGCCACCCTGGGGATCTTGCTCCTGCTGTTGCTGGCTTTCCGCCGCTGGCGGGTGCTGCTGGCGTTCGTCCCGGTGCTGGTGGGCATGTTGTTTGGCGCGGTGGCCTGTGTCGCGCTGTTTGGCCACATGCATGTGATGACCCTGGTCCTGGGTTCCAGCCTGATCGGGGTGGCGGTGGATTACCCACTGCATTACCTGTCCAAGAGCTGGAGCCTGAAACCCTGGCGCAGCTGGCCGGCCTTGCGCCTGACCTTGCCGGGGCTGACCCTGAGCCTGCTCACCAGTTGCATTGGCTACCTGGCCCTGGCCTGGACACCCTTCCCGGCCCTGACCCAGATCGCCGTGTTCTCGGCCGCCGGACTGCTCGGCGCCTATCTGTCGGCGGTGTGCCTGCTGCCGGCGCTGCTCA
This sequence comes from Pseudomonas sp. Irchel 3H3, assembly GCF_900187635.1. Classification (NCBI taxonomy): domain Bacteria; kingdom Pseudomonadati; phylum Pseudomonadota; class Gammaproteobacteria; order Pseudomonadales; family Pseudomonadaceae; genus Pseudomonas; species Pseudomonas sp. Irchel 3H3. The sequence continues at coordinate 48,611 of NZ_FYEC01000006.1, forward strand.
AGGGCCTGGAGTTGAACCCGGCGCAGTGGCCGCTGCGGATCTGCGAAGGACTGCTGAACCTGCGCGAAGCCCTGCTCAAACACCTGCGCACCCCCGTGTTGCTCGCGCTGCTGCTCGCCTTCTGTGTCGGTGGCCTGTTGCAACTGCACACGCGCAACGACATTCGCCAATGGGTCGGAGCGCCCGCGCAACTCACCGAAGAGGCGCGGACCATCGCGCAGATCACCGGCTTTCAGCCCACCAGTCAGTTTTTCCTGGTGCGGGCCGCCAACCAGGAACAATTGCTCGAGCGCCAGAGCGCCTTGAGCGAACGCCTGGAACAACTGGTCAACCTGGAAAAACTCCAGGGTTTCCTCGCGCTCGATCAACTGGTCAGTGCCCCCAGCGTGCAGCAGCAGGTGCGCGAGGCGTTGGCCAAGCTGCCCCAGCACTGGCAGCCCTTGCTGGCCCTCGGCATCTCGAACGAGGCGCTGCAGGCAGAACTGGCGGCGTTGCAGGCGCTGCCGCTGCAGGATATCGATGCCGCGCTGCTGGGACCGCTGGCTGAACCCTACCGCACCCTCTGGCTGGGCCCAAACGCCGAGGGCGTAGCGGCCATGGTCAGCCTGCAAGGCTTGAACGACCCAGCATTACTGCGGGTGCAGACCCAGGACTTGCCCGGCGTGGTGCTGGTGGATCGCCTCGGCGACCTGAACCAGGTATTCGCCGCCACGCAAATCAGCGCCGCCGAGTTGAAGCTCGCTTCCTGCGTGCTGATCGTGCTGGTGCTGATTCTGCCCTTTGGCCTGGGCGGCGCCCTGCGCATCGTCCTCCTGCCGTTGCTGGCCGCCTTGTGCAGCCTGGCCAGCCTGGGCTGGCTGGGGCAACCCTTGACCCTGTTCAGCCTGTTCGGCCTGCTGCTGGTAACGGCGATCAGCGTCGACTATGCGATCCTGATGCGCGAACAGGTGGGTGGCGCGGCGGTGAGCCTGCTCGGCACCCTGCTGGCGGCGCTGACCACCTGGCTGTCGTTCGGCCTGCTGGCGGTGTCTAGCACCTCGGCGGTGAGCAACTTCGGCCTGGCGGTGAGCCTGGGGCTGGTGTTCAGCTTCATCCTCGCACCGTGGGCGGGAAGCCAGGCCCACACGGCGCCACGCCGGGAGCCGCAAGCATGCTGATTGCCCTGTTCTGGCTCCTGGCCCTGGCGCTGTTCGCCGCGGCCACCTACCTCGGCCGACACCTGGGCCTGATTCCGATCGTCAGCCAGTTGCTGCTGGCCACCTTTGGCCTGCCGTTGCTGATGTACTTCTGGATCGAGCCGGGCTGGCAGCTCACGGGTGCCGAACTGATTGGCCCCGGGTGGCTGAAAAACCTCTACAGCCTGGGTTTTGCCTTACTGCTGGGGCATATCCTCAGCGACGTGATCGACCTGCGCCTGGACCGCCAGAGCCTGAAAATCGCCCTGCCGAGCTTTTGCCTGCCCTTCGCCTGCGGCCTGGCCACGGCCATCTGGCTGCTGCCAGCGCAACCCTGGATCAGTTCCCTGGCGGTCGGCCTGCTGTTCGCGATCACCGCGATCCCGGTGCTGTACCTGTACCTGCGCCACATCGGCTATCCCGCGGCTGCGACCCGACGCCTGGTGCAAACGGCGATCCTCATCGACTTGACCTGCTGGACCCTGTTCGCCGTAGCCCAGGGCAGCCTGCACCTGAGCAGCCTGTTGCTGCCGTTGGCCGGCGCGTGCACGCCGCTGCTCCTGCGCCTGCTCGGGCTGCGCCAGCCGCTGATCTACAGCGCCGGGTTTTTCCTGTTGCTGGTAGTGGCCGAGCACTACAAGCTCAACGCCCTGATTCTCGGCATCGGCTACCTGCTGTTGATGGCCACCATGAAAATCGCGCTGGTGCTGCCCCTGCCGGCGGTGTGGATGAACCGTGTGCAGACCTGGATCGCCATCCCGCTGATCCTGACCTTCGGCATTGTGCAGATCGACGTGCACAGCGCCCTCGACAGCCTGGGCTGGGGTCAATTGCTGGCCTTGCTGCTGTTGCCGATCGCCAGCAAATTGCTCGGCAACTGGCTGGGCCTGGGCTGGGCCGGACTATCCTTTGCAGGTGCCAGCCGTTGGCGCGAATCTGTGCTGCTGAATATTCGCGGGTTGAGCGAGATCGTCTTTCTCAACCTGCTGCTGCAACAACAGCTCATCAGTGGCGCGCTGTACTTCGCGCTGATGCTGATGGGTCTCGTCGCGACGCTACTGCCGGCCTTGCTCGGCATGCACCGCGCCCCCGGAAATAGCGCCGCTACGGCAAGGAGTCCACGTGCCAACCGTTGAAATAGAACAGCGTCAGGTAGTGATCATCGGCGCCGGCCCCTCGGGGGCGATTGCCGCCGCGCTGCTCAAGCGCAAGGGCCACGATGTGCTGGTCATCGAACGCCAGCATTTCCCGCGATTTTCCATCGGCGAGAGCCTGCTGTGTCACTGCCTGGACTTCGTCGAAGAAGCCGGCATGCTCGATGCGGTCAACGCCGCCGGGTTCCAGCTGAAGAACGGCGCCGCCTTCGCCTGGGGCGAGCACTACAGCGCCTTCGACTTTGGTGACACCTTCACCGCCGGCAAGCCGACCACCTTTCAGGTGCAGCGCGCCGACTTCGACAAGTTGCTGGCCGACCAGGCCGCCTTGCAAGGGGTGGAAATCCGCTACGGCGAGGCCATCGTCAGCGTCGATGTCGAGCGCCCGCAACCCCTCCTGCAGGTACTGCGCGAGGACGGCAGCCAGTACCCCGTGCAAGCCGCCTTCATTCTCGACGCCAGTGGCTACGGCCGCGTGCTGCCGCGCTTGCTCGACCTCGAAGTGGCGTCGAACTTTCCGCTGCGCCAGGCAGTGTTCACCCACGTGCAGGACCGGATCGACAGCCCGGCGTTCGAGCGCGAAAAAATCCTCATTACCACCCACCCGACCCAACGCGATATCTGGTTCTGGACCATCCCGTTCAGCAATGGCCGCTGCTCGGTGGGCGTGGTCGCGGCCGCCGAGCATTTCGCCGGGCGCAGCGCCGACCTGGATGCCTGCCTGCAAGGCTTCATCGCCGAAACCCCGAGCCTGGCCAAGGTTCTGCAAAACGCCGTGTGGGACACCGAGGCCCGGACCATCGGCGGCTACTCGGCCAACGTCAAGACCTTGCACGGGCCGGGGTTTGCCCTGCTGGGCAATGCCGCGGAGTTCCTCGACCCGGTGTTTTCCTCCGGCGTGACCATCGCCATGCGCTCGGCGAGCATGGCCGCCGCGGTCCTCGATCGCCAACTACAGGGGCACAGCGTCGATTGGCAACGCGAGTTCGCCGAGCCCCTCAAACGCGGGGTCGACACCTTCCGCTGCTATGTCGAAGGCTGGTACAACGGCACCTTCCAGGATGTGATCTACCACCAGGGCGGCACCGTGGAGATCCGTCGCATGATCAGCGCGATCCTCGCCGGCTATGCCTGGGACGAACGCAATCCGTTTGTCAGCGAGGCCCGGCGCCGGCTGAAAATGATCTCGCAGTTCTGTGCCCGGGATGCCACATGAGCCAGCGTGACCTTGTCGCTCGCCTGATGCTGCTGGGCGCTGCCTTGCTGCTGAGCGCATGCGCCGGCCAACCACCTCTGCCCGCGGGGCAACCGGCGTTGGCGCTGCCGCTGCAACTGCACGTGCAACAATCGCAGGACCAGCAACGCCAGGATTGGGTGCTGGTGATCCAGCGTGAAGACCCCGGGATTCGCTGGTCAATGATGGACTTACTGGGTATCCCCCAGGCACGCCAGAAACTGGTCAACGGTCAGTGGCAGGCTGACGGCCTGCTGCCGCCCAACCCGCAAGCCCGGGAGCTGTTCGCCGCGTTACTGTTTGCCCTGACGCCGCCAGACCAGTTGCAAGCCAACTATCCCAGCGCCTGGCAGCATGGCGCGCAACGTTCGCTGCCCACGCGCTGGGACGTACGTTATGCCCAGCCCCTGAACTTTCAGCTCAGCCTGCCCAAGGGCCCGACCTATCAGGTCACGCCACTTCGCGGGGACACCCCATGACGGCTTACCTCAACGCCCTCGGGCTGGTCTGCAGCCTCGGTCGCGGACAGCAGGAAGTCGCGCGCAACCTGTTCGCCGGGGACGGCTCGGGGATGCGTGTCGAGTCGGGCTGGGTGCCACAGCGCGCCCTGCCGGTGGCGGCAGTCCAGGGCGAACTGGCAGCTATTCCCGCTCATCTGCGCCAGCACGCCAGTCGCAATAATCAGCTGTTGCTGGAAGCGGCGCTGCAGATCCGTGCCGACATCGACCAGGTCATCCAGCGCTACGGAGCGCAGCGCATCGCAGTGGTGCTGGGCACCAGCACCTCAGGGATCGACGAAGCCAGCCAGGGCCTGGCCACCTATCTGCGGGACCGGCGATTCCCCGCTGATTATGACTATCGGCAACAGGAACTGGGCGCCCCGGCGGACTTCCTCGCCGACTGGCTGCAACTGCGCGGCCCGGCCTATGTGATTTCCACCGCCTGCACCTCCAGCGCCCGCGCCCTGCTGAGCGCCCAACGCCTGCTCGACCAGGGCCTGTGCGACGCGGTGCTGTGCGGCGGCGTCGACAGCCTGTGCAAGCTGACGCTCAACGGTTTTTCGGCCCTGGAAGCGGTGTCCGAACAACGCTGCAATCCGTTCTCCGTGAACCGCAATGGCATCAACATCGGCGAGGCGGCGGTACTGTTCCTGATGACCCGCTGTGCCAATGAGCAACCGACGCTGGCCCTGCTCGGTGGTGGCGCCAGTTCCGATGCACACCATATTTCCGCCCCCGAGCCCTCCGGTCGCGGCGCCCGGCAAGCGATGCACAAGGCCCTCGACCGTGCCGGCCTGCAGCCCGGGCAAATCAGCTACCTGAACCTGCACGGCACCGCGACCCAGCACAACGATGCGATGGAAAGCCAGGCCGTGGCCAGTCTGTTCCCGGCCGGCGTACCGTGCTCCTCGACCAAGCCCCTGACCGGCCACACCCTGGGTGCCGCCGGCGCCCTGGAAGCAGCGTTCTGCTGGCTGAGCCTGGGCGCGGACAACCCCGGCCGCGTCCTGCCTCCTCACCTCTGGGACGGCCAGCCGGACCCAGGGCTGCCAGCACTGCAATGGGTGACGCCGACCGATCGCCTGGCGTCCATTGGTCCGCGCTACCTGATGAGCAACTCCTTCGCCTTCGGTGGCAACAACGTCAGCCTGATTATCGGAGACGCACCATGATTGACTGGCCGCTCGCCGAACTGCTGCCCCACGCTGGCGACATGATCCTCATCGACCGGGTCCTGGGGTTCGACGAAGAACAGATTCACACCCAACTGACGGTCAAGCCAGACGGCCTGTTCAACCATCCGGACGGTAGCCTGCCGGCCTGGGTCGGCATCGAGCTGATGGCCCAGAGCGTCGCCGCCTTTGCCGGTTGCCAGGCCCGGCGCCGCGGCAATCCCGTGGAGCTGGGGTTCCTGCTCGGTACCCGCAAGTTCGAATGCAACGTCGAGCATTTCCCGGCCGGCACCGAACTGACCATCCACGCAATCCGCTCCCTGGAAGACGACAACGGCATGGGCGTGTTCGAATGCCATATCCACGGCACCGGCATTCACGCCAGCGCTCGTCTGAATGTGTTCCGACCGCCCCAGGCGGCTCAATATCTCGATCAATCCAAGGAGTCCAGTGATGACTGAATTCGTACTGGTCACCGGCTCCAGCCGTGGCATCGGCCGCGCCATCGCCCTGCGCCTGGCGCAGGCCGGGCATGACATCGTGGTCCACTGCCGCAGCGGTCGCGCCGAGGCCGACGCGGTCCAGGCCGAGATCGAGGCCCTCGGCCGGCGCGCCCGGGTCCTGCAGTTCGACGTCGCCGACCGAGCCCGGTGCAAAACCGTGCTGGAGGCCGATGTCGAGGCCCATGGCGCCTACTACGGCGTGGTGCTCAACGCCGGACTGACCCGCGACGGTGCATTCCCTGCCCTGAGCGAAGAAGATTGGGACCAGGTCATGCGCACCAATCTCGACGGTTTCTACAACGTACTGCACCCGGTGATGATGCCGATGATCCGCCGCCGCGCCGCCGGCCGGATCGTCTGCATTACGTCGGTGTCGGGCTTGATCGGCAATCGCGGGCAGGTCAACTACAGTGCCTCCAAGGCCGGTCTGATCGGCGCGGCAAAAGCATTGGCGATCGAGCTGGGCAAGCGCAAAATCACCGTCAACTGCGTCGCACCCGGCCTGATCGACACAGCCATGCTCGATGACAACGTGCCGGTGGAAGAACTGATGAAAATGATCCCCGCACAACGCCTGGGCACCCCACAAGAAGTGGCTGGCGCGGTGAATTTCCTGATGTCGGCGGAAGCCTCGTACATCACCCGCCAGGTACTGGCCGTCAATGGAGGCCTGTGTTGATGAAGCGCGTCGTCGTCACCGGCATGGCCGGCATCACCTCCCTGGGTAACGACTGGGCAACCATCGCCGGCCACTTCAAGGCCAACCACAGCGGCATCCGGCGCATGCACGAGTGGGATCGGTTCACCGAGCTGAACACCCGGCTGGCCGGCCCCATCGATGACTTCAAGGTGCCGGTCCACTGGACCCGCAAACAGCTGCGCAGCATGGGCCGGGTGTCCCGCCTGGCAGTTGGCGCGGCCGAACGGGCCCTGGCCGACGCTGGCCTGCTAGGTGACGAGTCGATCAAGGACGGGCGCATGGGTGTGGCCTGCGGCTCATCCACCGGCAGCACCGACGAGATCAAGGCCTTCGGCAACATGCTGCTCAACTCGGTGGCCGAAGGGCTCAACGCCAACTCCTACGTGCGCATGATGCCGCACACCACGGCAGCCAATATCAGCATCTTTTTCGGCCTCACCGGGCGCCTGATCCCCACGTCCAGCGCTTGCACCAGCGGCAGCCAGGGCATCGGCTACGCCTATGAGGCGATCAAGTTCGGACGCTTGCCGTTGATGCTCGCCGGCGGCGCCGAAGAGCTGTGCCCGACCGAGGCCATGGTGTTCGACGCGCTCTACGCCACCAGCCTGAAAAACGATGCGCCGCAATCCAGCCCACGGCCCTACGACACTGCGCGCGACGGCCTGGTGATCGGTGAGGGTGGCGGCATGCTGGTGCTTGAAGAACTTGAGCACGCGCTGGCTCGTGGTGCGCATATCCACGCCGAAGTAGTCGGTTTCGGCAGCAACGCCGACGGTCAACACACCACCCGTCCAGAACAGAGCACCATGCGCCGGGCCATGGAGTTGGCGCTAGAGGACGCCGGCCTGGAGCCAGCAGCGATCGGCTACGTAAACGGCCACGGCACCGCCACCGAACAGGGTGACATCGCCGAAACCCTGGCCACCAGCAGCCTGTTCGGCAACCGCATGCCCATCAGCTCGCAAAAGAGTTTCCTGGGCCACACCCTGGGCGCCTGCGGTGCCCTGGAGTCCTGGTTCAGCATTGAAATGCTCAACAGCGACGAATACGCCCACACCTTCAACCTCGACCACGTCGATCCCCAGTGCGGCGCGCTGGACTACCTGCGTGGCGAGTTCCGGCAGATGTGCAACCAGTACGTGATGAACAATAATTTTGCGTTTGGCGGGGTGAATACTTCGTTGATTTTCAAGCGCTGGTCCATGCACTCGGGAGCTGGCTTGCCAGCGGCATAACGGTGGCCATTGTTTCGCTGGCAATCGAGCGCCAGAGGGATCGTGCAAGTGGTGGCCAGCTGTTAAATACTGTTGCCGCGATATCGCTCACAGGAAAGAGCATATTGCGGCAAGTGTAGACCGGGTAAGATCCTCTGTCTTTTGTTTCAGTGTTACACTTATTTTGTAAATTTAGGTTATATTGAACACAATGATCTGCGGATAAGGACTTCTATAATGTATACAATCAGATACTTAGCAAGTTTGGGCCTGGTTGTTATCGGCTGCTCCATGGGATACACAATGATTATTGTGTGGGGAATAACAAAAATATTTCCCTTAAATGGCACTACTTATTGGATTGTCAATGGCATTGTGTTCACTATCATTGTTACCGCGAGTTTGCGCTTTTATATTCCTAGACTTCGTAAGATTTGGTAGTCACCGTCGCTCCTCACGCCATTTGCTTTCCATTTCCGACCCGTCCTTTGAAACCAAAGAATTAATTGTAATTGAATCAACTAGCGCCTCAAAAAACAAAGCCAACTTACCAGATTGCTGGTAGGCCGACTCGTAATTCAGTGGATCTCGCCTGAAAAGCTGTACAGAATCCACCTTGCGTACTGGTCGCATCATACCGCCAGCAGACAAAATCAAGTCGATGGTTCCATATGCTACATCCCCCTTATAATCATCCCCCATAAATGATGCATAGGCGCGCCTAGTAGGCCCCCGTACTGTTTTGGCGGCAGGACCGTTATAAATATTCATCCCTCCTTCGTAAATATTATTAACTCCATGCGCGACGAAAAATGCACCGAGCGGTGCTGCCAATCCATATGAAGCCCCCGTAATGGCAACTCCTACTTCAACCTGCATGGCACCTGCAACAACCCCAACTCCGTTTTGAGCATAAAAAAGAGCCTTGGAAGCAAGATCGGCATGTTCTCTCCTTATCTCTTGTACACCATCCCAAGCACTTATTACCCCGTCATTCACATCCTTTATAATTTCATTCACATAATTAGATATGATTGCGCCAAACTGAAGCTGAGTCGTGCCATCATAGAAATTCGTAGCGCCAACCGTACACCCTAATGCAACTAGATCAGAAGCTGCTTTGGCTACATCATTTACATCACATGGCTGATCACTCATATTCGTTGTCCCAAGAGCTATAGGCACTTGTACTTGCTTTGTGATGCACCCAGGCAATTTCCCGATACCTGATGGCCACAAGTTCCTGTGGCTGCGCGTCACCCATATGAATAGCATGCGGCACCTGAACACTTATATTGGCAACACGTCCACCACTTAGCGTTACAGTAAAATATTTTTCGTGACCACCAACTGGTGAAGTGCGGTAGAAATTGATTTTACACTCAATTTCTTCGCCTTCATGAAGAGCACTAGCTAATAACGGCGTAGATTTATCAATGTTTTTTGTAAGGATGACCGGCATATGTTTCCCACGGCCACCAAAAGTGCTTCCATCATTACCGGCTGCCATATTATGAGAGTAAGCCAGCACCATAATTTCGTCTTCATGGCTGGCCTGACATTTATTCCCAATAGAGTCCTGACTGGAACAGCCAGCAGAAATCAAACCTTGTTTTTTCCCGGAAATAGTCATGTAGCTGAGATTTGCCATGCCCTTCACTCCTTTGAGTCAGCCGCACATCCTCTTACAAGAATTTAAAGCAGCCACTCCTAAAAAACATAAAAATATGTCACATATCCAAGCTCTAATCATTGCCGGCATAGGGATCAGCAGTCAAACAAATCCTGCCTATAGCCAGTGCAACCCTATAACTTTCAGACAGCCCCCACACCATTAAGATAACATTCCTACAGCAAGCTCATAAGTTCATTTAACTGCACAGACAAACAACTCCATCACTAATAAAAATCAACTGCCACGTAAGAAATTTACCTATACACCACTTAGATAGAGTTTATACAAAATACCTGCACCCCTACGATTAAGGGCGCGGCGGTCTGGTGATCGGTAAGGTGGCGGCATTCCGGTGTTCGAAGAACTGGAACACGCATGGGTGCAGGCGCCCGTATCCAAGCCGAGTTCGTCGGACTCGGCAGCAATGCTGACGGCCAGTACACTCTCCGCCCGAAACTGATTTGCAAGCGCTGAATGTAAGGCCAGAAACGCCAAAGAGCGCCTTTCGGCGCTCCTTAATAAACAGGTCGGCTTGTCATCGCCCTTTACCTGCCTGGCTCTGCGATGGCTGGTTGACCAGGATCCTCAGAGTCTCACAAGCCCCTTGCGGGAACCTGTGCAGTATTGCCCGGAATGGCGTCTCGGACAATAGATGGCAACTCGCCTGCCTGCGCCAGATTCGACCGCATCATAAACCCAGCGCCTTACGCACCGCGACCTTGATGGCGTAAAACTCAGGTGTTTCTAGCCGAGAAGAAACCGTCATCCCAGGACGCAATATTTTATTCTTAACCCTAGCATCTATCTATGCGTATCAAGTGTATGCCGAAGCTGTTATTACAGGGATTTGTGAAACAGACTTCTCTGGCTATCCAGACTGCCGGGACAAGTTTGTCAAGACCCTAAATCAACCCATCCAACTTGGAATGGACTATAAGTTGCGCATTGAAACCCCGCTTATGTGGCTGAACAAGGCAGAAACCTGGGCACTGGCCGATCATTACAATCAGTTAAACTTGATTCGCCATCACACACTGACTTGCTACAACGGACTCAAGGGGAGTGAATGCGCCAACTGCGACGCCTGCAATCTTCGCGCAGCAGGACTGAAGGTTTTCTTGGAAAACTCTACGGACACCAAAAACAGTCTGAAAATAAAATTACAATAGATAAAAAAGAACTACGGGAGTGGAATACTCCTCTCACTTCTTTATGTAACCTGACTACCTGCGACATACCTTTTAAACAATGACCTTGCTCCATAGGCAGGCAATACATTAAAAACAGCAAAACACATTTTGATAGCTATCTGCATATAAATTATCTTTAAGATATCTCCATTATCCATAGAGCCGTAAAATGCGATAAAGCAAAAAATGAAGCTATCTATTATCACTGCAAAAAAAGTACTGAAAAACACACGTAAAAACAAAAATCTGGAATTTGTAAGTTCCTTTATCTTACACAGCAGATAGGAATTTACATATTCAGAAAAAAGGAAAGAAACAGATGACGCTACTAATGCAGACGAGACATGACCAATAACTTCACCATAGGGCACATCAAGCTTCCAACCAGCTAGTCCTGGGAGATAGCTAGTGGCAGCAAGCAGAAAAAGAATAAAGGCATTACTTGCAAAAGCAAACAATATTGCCCTCCTTGCCAGCCGAAGCCCATAAGACTCATTCAACAGATCAACTATTAAAAACGTCAAAGGGTAAAGGAAAACACCAGGAGTAACAACGACATCAAAATATTCTAAATACACAAGCTTTGCCGAGGCGACATTAGTAAAGATATAAAGCGCAAACAGCGCTAGATTGAGCGCAACATAAGTCATCCACGACCGCTCATGGCGATCACTTATTTCATAGGCCGTCAATACTGTCCCTCCAGAATAAAATTTCCGATAAACATCTTTTATTTCACGCTTATTCAAATCATCCAACACATCACTTTTCAACAAATTACCCAATTCTATCTTAAAAATTTTCCCCGTAGAAAGGACCATAATCACAGCAAGCCCTTTACTGTTCTCAAACCCCAAAAGTTTGTACTTTCCACCTTCCGAATCACTAACCATTAAACCTCTCCTCTACTATATCTCCTATAATACAAAAAATATCCGAGTCAAAATCTGACCCTCTGACGACAGATATTCTCTCTGTTTTTATGTCGTATACTAGTTTCTCGCCATTGCTACTCGACACGCCTTTCTTCACTATCAATAGATCTCCTGATTCGTTTGCCTCTCCCATATCACTCTCCAGAAGCACACCAATTAGATTACTTGCCACTCCAAAGTAATATGTCAACGGATGAGAGATGATCAATTCACCGATTCTTTTATCAAAACTTTTAATCAGCAAGCTTTCTTTTATTATTGGCACTGCCGCGGGATTCATATTCCCACGCAACGACACACTGCTTTCTATTATTTCTTTTTCCTCAAAGTCAACAGTTTCTAACTCCTTGTAAGACACCCCAAAAAAATCTGATATTTTGCGAATAGTCGACTGTTGTACATTGACTACCCGCCCCTCCAGAATATTGTAGATGGTTGTCCTGGTTAAACCGCTGGAATTGCACAAAGACAGCCGAGTTTCTCCACGGCTCTTTATGAGATATTTAATATTATTTTTTAAGTTTTCGGTTTTTTCTTTCTTATACATCAAATAGCCACCAATTACTTATTGTTTCAACAAGCCGCACGGCCTTTCCAAATGACGCCGAAGGCTATTCTGTGTGAGACCACGCCCACCTCTCAGCCCCCTGATCAAAAACCACTATTACAAACACATCGCCCTGTCGTCAAATGATGCTCCCAACTTCCACTTTCCAACAGCACCCCACTCAACGAATTATAACTACACACCAAAAAGGAATCTTCCTACCTAAATAGGAGACGTCGATACACGCACGCTCAGCGCAAACAAGCTGATGAAAAGCCGCGCCTACCGGCATAGCCGTACTAACAGCTAGATTTGAATCATTCAATTACACAGATGTTAATTTAATTGATTAATTTAATTGAATTTTCTGGTATTACTTCTTGCACATCAGATCTAGAAGCCACTAACCCATCCTGTTTGCCAGCATGGGACTAATGCTTTCATAAGCCTTGCAAGGAGCTCCGGTATGAAAACAAACACCCCCCATGTATCGACATCACCAGGAGCCACCTCTGTCGATACGGTCGATCTGTCAAAGATCTGCGAGTTCAGCGGGCGCACCGTCAGCGCGCACCTGCGCCACCCTGGCCGCATTGACCCTGTCAGCCATGTTTTCACCATCATCCCCAATGTCGACACCGAATCTCTGCTCTGTCACGCCAGTGAAACCCTCGCTTCCCTGGATGCCATGAGCAGCGACCTGGCCTACGAACTGGAAGGCTCGCGCCGCAATGTAGCGTTGGCCATAAATCAACTGGCCGTGTTGGGTGAGTTACTGGTAAATCGGGTTCTGGACAACTTGGAACGGTCCGATGGAATACCTGAGGCTGTGCCTAAAAATTCCAGTTACAAGTGATCGGCTTCTTTACCCAATGGAGGTTTTGTCATGGATCGATATATGCCTGTCACCGGCATCGAGTGCACCATTGCATCGCTGCTGATCGACACTGAAGCACCACTAGACGTTTTGCACGAAATAGCCGCCTACCGCATCCGCACTGCAACTCAGCTGTTGGAAAGTTTCGCGTCTAGCGAGGGCGTTTACAGTGAACTGGCGCGAGTACTAGTGACTTCATTGCGCGATGGATGTGATTTGTTGGATGTCATCGGGCGACGATTACAGTTGCAGGTTTCGGCTTAGTACAGAGCAAGGGCGGGCTCACGGAGATCGCCCACTGCCTCAACTTTCGCGGCGCCGACTTCGGCTTCCGCGAGCTGATGTGAGATTGCCGCTCCCTGCGATATCGCCGCCTAAGCCTCATCGACCTTGCGCGTCAGTAGCTCGACAAACGCCTTGGCCATCGGTGACTTCTGGTCCTTGCGCTGTACCAGCCACACCGCCGACATGGCCAGGGGATCGAGTAGCGGTCGGTAGACCACGCCGTCGATGCGCATCCGTTGGTAGGACGCCGGCAGTACCGAGACTCCCAGCCCCGCCGCCACCAGGCCAATGATGGTCATGGCCTCGCCGGCTTCCTGGGCAAAGTGCGGGCTGAAGCCAGCGTCGCGTGCCAGGCTCAGCAGTTGCGCGTAGAGGCCGCTGCCGTAGCTGCGCGGAAAGAACACGAACGGTTCATGGGCCAGCGCCGACAGAAACAGGCCCTCCTCACTGCCCACCGATAACGGGTCCTTGGCACTGAGTACCGCCACCAGCGGCTCGCGGGTCAGCTCGACCACCTCCAGCGAGTCCGGCAGCGGCAACGGCCGCATGATGCCGACCTGGATCGACTCGTCCACCAGTGCATCGGCGACCTGGGTGCTGCTCATTTCCCGCAGGTTCAGGTGCACGGCCGGGAAGCGCTGGCGAAAGGCAAAGATGGCTTGGGGGATGGTTGAGTTGAACGGCGCCGATGAGGTGAAGCCAATCTTCAACTCCCCCAGCTCGCCCAGTTGAGCGCGGCGGGCCACATCGGCGGCTTTGTCGACCTGGGCCAGTACCAGCCGCGCCTCTTCGAGGAATAGCCGGCCAGCTTCGCTGAGTTCGACCCGACGATTGGTACGCTCGAACAGACGCGCCCCGACCTCTTGTTCCAGTACCTGGATCTGCTGGCTCAATGGCGGTTGGGAGATGCCCAACACCTGTGCCGCGCGGCCGAAATGCAGTTCTTCGGCGACGGCGATGAAGTAGCGCAGATGGCGCAATTCCATGAAAACTCCATTAGGTCGTAAAACCTCTTAAACAGGTCGAACAATATATTGGATAGAAACATTAGCCAGCTATATGCTTTTTTCATTGCCTGCCCGGCCGTGCACTCCTGAGGTCCCCCGTGAAAACTGCTGTTGCGCCACTCGCCCATGATCTTCCGCCTGCCGCACAGGCCCCCGGGGTCGCCCAACTGCATGAGGTGTACATCGAAAAAGGTACGCCGATGTTCCTGCGCACGGTGCTCGCGCTGTTCAGCGGCGGCTTCGCCACCTTTGCCTTGCTGTACTGCGTGCAGCCGATGATGCCGCTGTTTTCCCATGAGTTCTCGATCAATGCCGCGCAGAGCAGCCTGATTCTCTCGGTGTCCACCGGCATGCTCGCCATCGGCCTGTTGATCACCGGCCCCCTGTCCGACCGCATCGGCCGCAAACCGGTGATGGTCGCAGCGTTGTTCGCCGCCGCGCTGTGCACCCTGGGCAGCGCCCTGATGCCGACCTGGGAGGGCATCCTGCTGATGCGCGCGCTGACCGGCCTGGCCCTGAGCGGCCTGGCGGCGGTGGCGATGACCTACCTCAGTGAAGAGATCCATCCCCAGCACATCGGCCTGGCAATGGGCCTGTACATCGGCGGCAACGCCATTGGCGGCATGTGCGGCCGACTGATAGTCGGGGTGCTGATCGACTTCGTCAGCTGGCACACGGCGATGCTGGTGATTGGCGGGTTGGCGCTGATCGCCGCGGCGGTGTTCTGGAAGATCCTCCCCGAATCGCGCAACTTCCGCGCGCGCTCGCTGCACCCACGCAGCTTGCTCGATGGCTTCACCATGCATTTTCGCGACGCCGGCCTGCCGCTGCTGTTCCTCGAAGCCTTTGTGCTGATGGGCGCCTTCGTCACGCTGTTCAACTACATCGGCTATCGCCTGCTGGCCGCGCCGTACCACATGGACCAGGCCTTGGTCGGCCTGCTGTCGGTGGTGTACCTGTCGGGCATCTACAGTTCGGCGAAGATCGGCTCCCTGGCCGATCGCCTGGGTCGGCGCAAGGTGCTCTGGGGCACCATCGTGCTGATGCTTGGCGGGTTGGCCGTGACCATGCTCAGCCCGTTGCCACTGGTGATCGTCGGCATGCTGATCTTCACCTTCGGCTTCTTCGGCGCACACTCGGTGGCCAGCAGCTGGATCGGCCGCCGCGCCACCAAGGCCAAGGGCCAGGCATCGTCGCTGTACCTGTTCAGCTACTACGCCGGGGGAAGCATCGCCGGTACGGTGGGCGGCGTGTTCTGGCACCAGGGCGGCTGGAACGGGATCGGGTTGTTCATCGGCACGCTGCTGGTGATTGCGCTGCTGGTCGCGTTGAAGCTGGCGAAGTTGCCGACCCTGGCGGAGAGCGCCAAGCCCTGACGCAAAAAAGGGCCGCATGGCGGCCCTTGGGGAAAAACTCGGTCTTAATTGAGGATTTCCACCCGATCGACATCGATCTCACGCTTGAGCAAGCCCTTTTCCACTTCACCGGTCAGCTTGACCCGGGTTTTGTCGTTGAAGGCGACCGCAGGTAGATCCTCATCATCGATCTCAACGGTGACCGTACCGCTGGAATCCTTGAACTCGTATTTGTCGTCGTTGTTCAGCTTCTTCACCACAAAACCCTGCAGGACGACTGGCGTGTCGTCAGCTGCTTCGTTGGCCGCGGCCACCGTGGTGATGGGCTCGGCACCCGGCCCGGTGTAACCGGCAGCCAGGACCGCGGTGCTGAACAGGGGGGCAACAAGCAGAGCGAGGTAGCGTGCTTTCATGGCGATGATTCCATCTGGATTTCGATGGACCCAGGGTAAACAGGCTCGCTGAATTGAAACTTAATCTGCGCGCAAAAAAAATGCCCGGCAAGCGCCGGGCGTTTTTTATCGGGTCACGATCACTCGTGATACTGCGCCGACAACTCGTGTACCGCGCGCAGGAAGGCACCGGCGTGTTCCGGATCGACTTCCGGGGTGATGCCGTGGCCGAGGTTGAACACGTGGCCGCTGCCTTTGCCGTAGCTGGCGAGGATTCGCCCGACTTCGCTGCGGATTGCTTCTGGCTTGGCGTACAGCACCGTCGGGTCCATGTTGCCTTGCAGGGCTACCTTGCTGCCGACGCGGTCACGGGCGCTGCCGATATCGCAGGTCCAGTCCAGGCCCAATGCATCAGCGCCAGTGTCGGCGATGCTTTCCAGCCACAGGCCGCCGCTCTTGGTGAACAGGATCACTGGCACTTTACGGCCTTCGTGCTCACGGATCAGGCCGTTGACGATCTTGCGCATATAGGCCAGGGAGAATTCCTGATACGCCGCCGCCGACAGGGCGCCGCCCCAGCTGTCGAAGATCTGCACTGCTTGTGCGCCGGCCATGATCTGGCCGTTGAGGTAGCTGGTGACCGTCTGCGCGAGCTTGTCCAGCAGCAGGTGCAAGGCTTGCGGGTTGTCATAGAGCATGGTTTTGGTCTTGCGGTAGTCTTTCGACGAGCCGCCTTCAACCATGTAGGTGGCCAGGGTCCAGGGGCTGCCGGCAAAGCCGATCAGCGGCACGCGGCCGTTGAGCTCGCGGCGGATGGTGCTGACTGCATCCATCACGTAGCCGAGGTCTTTGTGCGGATCAGGAATCGGCAGGGCTTCGATGTCGGCCAGGGTGCTGACGACTTTCTTGAAGCGCGGACCTTCGCCGGTTTCGAAGTACAGGCCTTGGCCCATGGCATCGGGGATGGTCAGGATGTCGGAGAACAGGATCGCCGCATCCAGTTGCGGATAGCGATCGAGCGGCTGCATGGTGACTTCGCACGCGAACTCCGGGTTCATGCACAGGCTCATGAAGTCGCCGGCCTTGGCGCGGCTGGCACGGTATTCAGGCAGGTAGCGACCGGCCTGACGCATCATCCACACGGGCGTGACGTCTACGGGTTGCTTGAGCAGGGCACGAAGGAAACGGTCGTTCTTCAGGGCAGTCATGTCGGCATCCGGAAAAAAAGTGCGGGCATTTTCTCAGAGCCGGACGCAAAAGGCACGGTTGCAGGTCAGCCTTTTGTCTATCGGGTCAATTTGTCGCAATGGAATGCAGTTTTTGCAGCACCACAAAACACTGTGGGAGCTGGCTTGCCAGCGATGCAGACACCTCGGTGTGTCAGGTAGACCGAGGTGATGCTATCGCTGGCAAGCCAGCTCCCACAGGTATTGCGTTGCAGTTTCGAACGGGGTTTACACGCCCAGGTAATCCAGGATCCCTTCGGCGGCATTGCGGCCTTCGAAGATCGCCGTCACTACCAGGTCGGAACCGCGCACCATGTCGCCACCGGCGAAGATTTTCGGGTTGCTGGTCTGGTGCTTGAACTTGCCTTGCTCCGGGGCCACGACGCGGCCCTGGCTGTCGGTCTGGATGTCGAACTGCTCGAACCAGCTGGCCGGGCTTGGACGGAAACCAAAGGCGATGACCACGGCGTCGGCCGGGATGATCTCTTCGGAGCCCGGAATCGGCTCGGGGCTGCGGCGGCCACGGGCGTCCGGCTCGCCGAGACGGGTCTCGACTACCTTCACGCCTTCGACCCGGTCTTCGCCGACAATGGCGATCGGCTGGCGGTTGTAGAGGAATTTCACCCCTTCTTCCTTGGCGTTCTTCACCTCTTTGCGCGAGCCTGGCATGTTCGCCTCATCACGACGATAGGCACAGGTCACCGACTTGGCGCCCTGGCGAATCGAGGTGCGGTTGCAGTCCATCGCCGTATCACCGCCGCCGAGAACCACGACCTTCTTGCCTTTCATGTCGACGAAATCTTCCGGCGACTTTTCAAAGCCCAGGTTACGGTTGACGTTGGCGATCAGGAAGTCCAGTGCGTCGTAGACGCCCGGCAGGTCCTCACCAGCAAAGCCGCCCTTCATGTAGGTGTAGGTGCCCATGCCCATGAACACCGCATCGTATTCTTCGAGCAACTGCTCGATGGTCACGTCCTTGCCCACCTCGGTGTTGAGGCGGAACTCGATGCCCATGCCGGTGAAGACTTCGCGGCGATTGCTCAGTACGGTCTTTTCCAGCTTGAACTCGGGGATGCCGAAGGTCAGCAGACCGCCGATTTCCGGGTTCTTGTCGAACACCACCGGAGTCACCCCGCCGCGCACCAGCACGTCGGCACAACCCAGGCCCGCCGGGCCCGCACCGATCACCGCGACACGTTTGCCGGTCGGCTTGACCTTGGACATGTCCGGGCGCCAGCCCATGGCGAACGCGGTGTCGGTGATGTACTTCTCCACCGAGCCGATGGTGACCGCGCCGAAGCCGTCATTGAGGGTGCAGGCACCCTCGCACAGACGGTCTTGCGGGCACACCCGGCCGCAGACTTCCGGCAAGGTGTTGGTCTGGTGCGACAGTTCGGCGGCGGCGAGGATGTTGCCCTCGGCCACCAGCTTGAGCCAGTTGGGAATGAAGTTGTGCACCGGGCACTTCCATTCGCAATACGGGTTACCGCAACCCAGGCAGCGGTGAGCCTGGTCGGCCGACTGCTGGGGTTTGAAGGGTTCGTAGATTTCCACGAACTCTTTCTTGCGTTGACGCAACAGTTTCTTCTTCGGATCCTTGCGCCCGACCTCGATGAACTGGAAGTCATTATTCAGACGTTCAGCCATGTTAAAACCTCATCAAACTCTTCAGGCGCATATCACTGCGGGTTGGCACGAGTGCTGGAAAGCAACGTTTTCAAGCTGGCAGCCTTAGGCTTGACCAACCAGAAACGGCGCAGGTAATCATCGAGGTTCTCGGCGAGCTCACGACCCCACTCGCTGTCGGTTTCCTCGACGTACTCGTTCAGCACGCGCTGCAAATGGCTACGGTAGGCTTCCATCGCCTCGCCGCTGATCCGCTGGATTTCCACCAGTTCATGGTTGACCCGGTCAACGAAGGTGTTGTCCTGGTCGAGCACATAGGCGAAACCACCGGTCATGCCTGAGCCGAAGTTGTAACCGGTCTTGCCCAGGACGCAGACAAAACCACCGGTCATGTATTCGCAACAGTGATCGCCAGTGCCTTCGACCACGGTGTGGGCACCGGAGTTACGCACCGCAAAACGCTCGCCCGCGGTACCGGCGGCAAACAGCTTGCCGCCCGTGGCGCCGTACAGGCAGGTGTTGCCGATAATGGCGCTGTCCTGCGTCCTGTAGAGGCTGCCCTTGGGCGGAACGATAACCAGCTTGCCGCCGGTCATGCCCTTGCCCACGTAGTCGTTGGCATCGCCTTCCAGGTACATGTTCAGGCCGCCGGCGTTCCATACGCCAAAGCTCTGCCCGGCAGTACCTTTGAAGCGGAAGGTGATCGGCGCATTGGCCATGCCCTGGTTACCGTGCTTGCGCGCGATTTCACCGGAGATCCGCGCACCGATCGAACGGTCGCAGTTGCAGATGTCCAGGTTAAATTCGGCGCCGCTCAGGTCGTTGATGGCCGAGGTGGCCAGGTCGACCATTTTCTCGGCCAGCAGGCCCTTGTCGAACGGAGGGTTGCGCTCGACCTGGCAGAACTGTGGTTTGTCTGCCGGGATGTGATCGCTGCCCAGCAACGGTGTCAGGTCCAGGTGTTGCTGCTTGGCGGTCTGGCCTTCGAGGATGTCCAGCAGGTCGGTCCGCCCGATCAGCTCTTCGAGGGAGCGCACGCCCAGCTTGGCCAGCCACTCACGGGTTTCTTCGGCGACGTAGGTGAAGAAGTTCACCACCATGTCGACGGTACCGATGTAGTGATCCTTGCGCAGCTTCTCGTTCTGGGTCGCCACGCCGGTGGCGCAGTTGTTCAGGTGGCAGATGCGCAGGTATTTGCAGCCCAGGGCGATCATTGGCGCGGTGCCGAAGCCGAAGCTTTCAGCGCCGAGGATGGCCGCCTTGATCACGTCGAGGCCGGTTTTCAGGCCACCGTCGGTCTGCACCCGAACCTTGCCGCGCAGGTCGTTGCCGCGCAGGGTCTGGTGGGTTTCCGCCAGTCCCAGTTCCCATGGAGCGCCGGCGTACTTGATCGAGGTCAGCGGCGAAGCACCGGTGCCGCCGTCGTAGCCGGAGATGGTGATCAGGTCGGCATAGGCCTTGGCTACACCGGCGGCAATGGTGCCGACGCCAGCTTCTGCCACCAGTTTCACCGAGACCAGGGCCTTGGGGTTGACTTGCTTGAGGTCGAAAATCAGCTGCGACAAATCTTCGATCGAGTAGATGTCGTGGTGCGGCGGAGGCGAGATCAGGGTCACGCCTGGCACTGCGTAACGCAGCTTGGCGATCAGGCCGTTGACCTTGCCGCCTGGCAGTTGCCCGCCTTCGCCTGGCTTGGCGCCCTGGGCCACCTTGATCTGCAGCACTTCGGCGTTGACCAGGTATTCCGGGGTCACACCAAAACGGCCAGTGGCGACTTGCTTGATTTTCGAGCTCTTGATGGTGCCGTAGCGTGCCGGGTCTTCGCCGCCTTCGCCGGAGTTGGAACGCGCACCCAGGCGGTTCATGGCTTCGGCCAGGGCTTCGTGGGCTTCCGGCGACAGCGCGCCGAGCGAGATACCGGCGGAGTCGAAGCGTTTGAGCACCGATTCCAGCGGTTCGATCTCGCTGATGTCCAGCGGCGTCTCGAGGGTCTTGACCTTGAACAGGTCGCGGATCATCGACACCGGGCGGTTATCCACCAGCGCCGTGTATTCCTTGAACTTGGCGTAGTCACCCTGCTGCACAGCGGCTTGCAGGGTGTTGACCACGTCCGGGTTGTAGGCGTGATATTCGCCACCGTGGACGAACTTCAGCAGGCCGCCCTGCTGGATCGGCTTGCGCGGGCTCCAGGCTTCGGCAGCCAGGGCCTTCTGCTCGGCTTCGATGTCGACGAAACGCGCGCCCTTGATCCGGCTCGGTACGCCACGAAAGCTCAAGTCGCAGACTTCCTGGGACAGGCCGATGGCTTCGAACAACTGCGCACCACGGTAGGACGCAATGGTGGAGATGCCCATCTTCGACAGGATCTTCAGCAGGCCCTTGGTGATGCCTTTGCGGTAGTTCTTGAACACCTCATAGAGGTCGCCCAGCACTTCGCCGGTGCGGATCAGGTCGCCCAGCACTTCATAGGCCAGGAACGGATAGACCGCCGAAGCGCCGAACCCGATCAGTACCGCGAAGTGGTGCGGGTCGCGCGCAGTGGCGGTCTCGACCAGGATGTTGGAGTCGCAGCGCAGACCTTTTTCGGTCAGGCGGTGGTGCACCGCGCCGGTAGCCAGCGAAGCGTGGATCGGCAACTTGCCCGGGGCAATATGACGGTCGCTCAGCACGATCTGGGTGCGACCGGCGCGCACGGCTTCTTCAGCCTGGTCAGCGACATTGCGCACTGCGGCTTCGAGGCCAAGGCTCTCGTCGTAGTTGAGGTCGATGATCTGGCGTTCGAAGCCCGGGCGATCGAGGTTCATCAGCGAGCGCCACTTGGCCGGGGAAATCACCGGCGAGCTGAGGATCACGCGTGAAGCGTGTTCCGGCGACTCCTGGAAGATGTTGCGCTCGGCACCGAGGCAGATCTCCAGCGACATGACGATGGCTTCACGCAGCGGGTCGATCGGCGGGTTGGTAACCTGGGCGAACTGCTGGCGGAAATAGTCGTACGGCGTGCGCACGCGCTGGGACAGCACGGCCATCGGCGTATCGTCGCCCATCGAACCAACAGCTTCGTAGCCCTGCTCACCCAGTGGACGCAGTACCTGGTCACGCTCTTCGAACGTCACCTGGTACATCTTCATGTACTGCTTGAGCTGGTCGACGTCGTAGAAAGCCGAACCGTGGTCGTTGTCTTCCATGGTCGCCTGGATGCGCAGGGCATTCTTGCGCAGCCATTGCTTGTACGGATGACGGGACTTCAAGCGGTTGTCGATGGCGTCGGTGTCGAGGATCTGCCCGGTCTCGGTGTCCACGGCAAAGATCTGGCCCGGACCCACGCGGCCCTTGGCGATCACATCTTGCGGCTGGTAGTTCCAGACGCCGATTTCCGAGGCCAGGGTGATGAAGCCGTTCTTGGTAGTGACCCAGCGCGCCGGACGCAGACCGTTACGGTCAAGCAGGCACACCGCGTAGCGACCGTCGGTCATGACCACGCCGGCCGGACCGTCCCACGGCTCCATGTGCATCGAGTTGTACTCGTAGAACGCACGCAGGTCCGGGTCCATGGTCTCGACGTTCTGCCACGCTGGCGGAATGATCATCCGCACGCCACGGAACAGGTCGATGCCACCGGTGACCATCAGCTCCAGCATGTTGTCCATGCTCGAGGAGTCCGAACCCACGCGGTTGACCAGCGGGCCGAGCTCTTCCAGGTCCATCAGGTCGTTGCTGAACTTGGTGCGACGGGCCACGGCCCAGTTGCGGTTGCCGGTGATGGTGTTGATCTCGCCGTTGTGCGCCAGGAAGCGGAACGGTTGGGCCAACGGCCATTTCGGCAGGGTGTTGGTGGAGAAGCGCTGGTGGAACACGCAGATCGCGGTTTGCAGGCGCTGGTCACTCAGGTCCGGATAGAAGGCGGTGAGGTCCGCCGGCATCATCAGGCCTTTGTAAATGATGGTCTTGTGGGAAAAGCTGCAGATGTAGTGGTCGGTGTCGGCGGCGTTGGCCACGGACGAACGACGACGGGAGCTGAACAGCTTGATTGCCATGTCCTGATCGCTCAGGCCATCGCCGGCGATGAACACCTGTTCGATCTGCGGCAGACGCTCCAGGGCCAGGCGACCAAGGACGCTGGTATCGATCGGCACTTTGCGCCAGCCGACCAACTGCAGGCCTTCGGCGAGGATCTCGCGGTTCATGTTCTCGCGCGCGGCCTCGGCTTTAACCGGGTCCTGATTGAAGAACACCATGCCCACTGCATATTGCTTGGGCAATGCTACGCCGAAGGTTTCCTGGGCGATTGCCCGCAGGAACACGTCCGGTTTCTGAATAAGCAGACCGCAACCGTCACCGGTCTTGCCGTCGGCGTTGATCCCACCGCGGTGGGTCATGCAGGTCAGGGCCTCGATGGCCGTTTGCAAAAGGGTATGACTGGGTTCGCCCTGCATATGGGCTATCAGGCCGAAACCGCAGTTATCCTTGAATTCATCTGGTTGGTACAGACCTGCTTTCATAGACACTTTCTCACCAGGCTGCCTCTTATCGAGACAAATTTCTTTTCAATTCAACCACTTACCTTCCGCGCCGAACGTACGCCAGCTTTGCGGGGGCAAAAGGGAGGTCATTGTACACACCGACACAGAGGCTCACAAATTTGACGACGAAATGTCGCAAATCTATGTCGCATTTATGAAAGGTTTAAAGCGATCTACTGTGCTAGTCAAAACTTTTTTTAATTCTGACCGCAACGACTCAAAGACTACTGTGACGCAGACACCACAAGGCACGCGGCCTGGGGGCAGCATGCCTTGCAGAAATTTTGAGGTGCCGGGAGAGGCGGCCTGGGTAAGGCCGCCGAATCTTCAGCGAGCTGTTGCCAGTTCTTGTTGGACGCTGGCGACAGAGCGAGGCCAAGGTTTACCAGCCTGAACCTTCGCTGGCAAGGCCTTGATGGCGGATACAGCGGCATCGCGGTTGGCGAAGTTACCGTAGGTGATGACGTAAAGCGGCTTGCCGTTGAGGACTTTCTTGAAATAACGGTACTCGCCGCCCTGCTCCTTGACGAAGCTCTGGGCCGAGGCTTCCGAGCTGGTGCCGAGGATTTGTACCACGTAGTTACCCGGCTTCTGACCGGCATACCAGGTGCCACCGGCTGCCGGCGCTGCCTTGGCGACAGTGGCTGGCTTCTCTACTGGCTTGGTCACCGGCGCTGGCTTGACCACAGGCGCGGGTGCCGGCTTGGCCACTGGGGCCGGGGCAGGCTTGGCCGTCGCGACCTGGGTAGGCGCAGGCACCGGCTTGGCCGCGGGCGTCGGCGCAGGACCGGCAGGCACGCCGCTTGGCGGAGCAATGGTGGTCACGGTCGGCGGAACACTGCTGGAGCCTTCGAGCGGCACGCCATCATCGCCCTCGGTGATGCCACCGGCAGCTTCAGCCAAAGGACCGCGCATCACCGGCTGCGACTGGCCGACCAACGGCAAGGGCATTGGCTGGGTATTGCCGGCGAATTCGACCGACGGCGCACCGCCGTTGGCACCCTGACCCAGGGGTAACTGCGCCTGCTCGTTGGCTGGAGCCCCGGTGGTTGGTGTCTTGTTGCGACCTGGCAGCAACCAGGCGGCAGCCACCGCGACCACGACTACGGCGGATATCGCCAATACGTGTTTCTTCGGCATGTTGAACCCCATACTTGGACGCTTGACCGCGGAGCGGCTAGCAATCATGGCTTCGATCATCGCATCGCGGGCAACCTGGTTGATGTTTCCAGGCCAGCCGTCGGAGCTTTCGTGAATCTCAGAGATCTGATTAGCGGTAAAAAGTTCGATTCCCCTGCCCGCACCCTCAAGACGCTGGGCCAGGTATTCGCGGGTTTCTTCTTCCGCGTAGGGCTGCAACTCGATCACGTGGAAGCGCTCTTCCTCGGTGCTCAACTGCTCAAGCCCGGCGATCAGCGAAGGCTCGCCAAACAGGAACACATGCGGGCGGCCTTCCGGGGCGCCAGCAGCCAAGGCCAGCAAGGCCTCAAGCGCCGATTCGTCGAGCTGCTCGGCATCATCCACCAGCAGATAGACTTCCTGGCCGGTCAGCGCCAGTTGCACCACTTGCTTGAGGATCGCACCGACTTCCGCCTGGGCGACATCCAGGGACTGGGCTACCTGACGCAGCACACCCGCTGCGTCGCCGGCACCACGGGCGGAAACCACCACGCTCTGCACCGACTGTTTGTTGGTGCTGGCCACCAGCGCCTGACGCAACAGGGTCTTGCCACTGCCCAGCGGGCCAGTGACCACCAGCAACAACTGGCTGTAGCGGGCCAGGTGATGCAGTTGCCCCAGCACCGGTTTGCGCTGGGCAGGGAAAAACTTGAAGCCAGGCACCCGCGGAGCAAAGGGGTCGTGGTTCAACTGGTAGTGGCCTAGGAACGCCTCGTCGGCATGCAAACTGGTCATTGTGATCTTATTAACCTTTCAGCTGAGCCAGGGCACGGTAATCCGCTCCCAGCGTTGCCTGTAAAATCTCTTTCGGATAATCGTCGGTCACGACTGCCTCGCCCATGCGGCGCAGCAGCACCAGGCGCAGACGTCCGTCGATTACTTTCTTGTCGATTGCCATGTGTTCGAGAAAATCGGCTTCGCTCATCTCTGGCGGCGGGATCACCGGCAACCCGGCGCGCAGGAACAGGGCAATGCCCCGGTCACGCTCCTTGGGAGTGATCCAGCCCAGGCGCGAGGACATCTCCAGGGCCATTACGGTGCCAGCAGCGACCGCCTCACCATGTAGCCACACACCATAGCCCATGTGGGTTTCGATGGCGTGACCGAAGGTATGCCCCAGATTGAGAGTGGCGCGCACGCCGGTCTCACGCTCGTCGGCGCCGACCACCGCGGCCTTGGCTGCACAGGAGCGCGCGATCGCATAGGTCAGGGCGTCCTGGTCCAGGGCCCGCAGGCGATCAACATTTTCTTCGAGCCAGGTGAGGAACGGCTCGTCGCAGATCAAACCGTACTTGATGACTTCGGCCAGGCCCGCGGACAGCTCGCGCTCCGGCAGCGTATTGAGGGTGGCGGTATCGATCAGCACCACGTTGGGCTGATAGAAGGCGCCGACCATGTTCTTGCCCAGCGGATGGTTGATACCGGTCTTGCCGCCCACCGAGGAGTCGACTTGCGACAACAGGGTGGTCGGTACCTGGACGAAGTCCACGCCCCGCTGGTAACAGGCGGCAGCGAACCCGGCCATGTCGCCAATCACTCCGCCGCCCAGGGCGATCACGGTGGTGCGGCGGTCATGGCGCGCGGTCAGCAGGCCGTCGAATATGCTTTGCAGGGTTTCCCAGTTCTTGAAGGCTTCGCCGTCGGGCAGTACCACGGAAATGACCGAGAACTGCGCCAGGCTGCGGGTCAAGCGCTCCAGATACAGCGGGGCAACGGTCTCGTTGGAGATGATTGCCACCTGCCGTCCGGCGATGTGTGGCGCCAGCAACTCGGGCTGATCCAGCAACCCTTCGCCAATATGGATCGGGTAGCTACGCTCGCCTAGATCAACCTTAAGTGTCTGCATGTGTCCCCACAGTAAGTTGGAATCAGGCGTCCTGCCTTATGTTATCGACTGGCCACGTCTGCCTGTGTGACGTGGCGTGCTAGCCATGCGCCACACCCGACGGCCGCCATGGCGCGACGCCGAGGATAGCGCATTTCGCCCTGCGGATTAACGGGGAGGTAGCTGCTGCAAGCGTTCCAGAATATCCAGCACCACCATCCGCGGCGGCCGCTCATCGGTTTGCACCACCAGGTCGGCGATTTCCCGATACAGCGGATCGCGCAGGGCCAGCAAGTCACGCAGGGTTTTTGCCGGATCAGCGGTACGCAGCAAGGGACGATTGCGGTCGCGCGCAGTGCGCCCGACCTGCTGCTCGACCGAGGCGTGCAAGTAGACCACGCGACCGCCGGCGTGCAGCGCCCGACGATTGGCTTCGCGCATGACCGCACCACCGCCGGTCGCCAGCACCACGCCATCGAGCTCACAGAGCTCGGCGATCATCGCCTGCTCGCGATCACGAAAGCCGGGTTCGCCTTCCTTATCGAAGATCCACGGGATATTGGCGCCTGTGCGCAATTCAATTTCCTTATCGGAATCCTTGAACGGCAGACGCAGCTCTTTGGCCAGCAAGCGGCCGATGGTGCTTTTACCCGCACCCATTGGCCCAACAAGAATCAAATTTCGCACAGAATCAATGACTCACAGCAATCGCCTGGTTATTCATGATACGCGGAGTGAGAAATACCAGCAGCTCGGATTTTCTCTCCGACACCACGTCACGCCGGAAAAGGCGGCCAAGATACGGCACATCACCAAGAAATGGCACCTTATCTACAACCTTGCTTTGAGTATTTGAGAAAACCCCGCCTATGACGATGGTTTCCCCATCGACCACCAGCACCTTGGCATTGACCTCGTTTTTCTTGATCGGCGGCACATCCTGCACCTTGTTCAGGTAATCGGGCTCGTCCTTGGTGACCTTGACCTCCATGATGATGCGATTGTCCGGGGTGATCTGCGGCGTCACCTCCAGCGACAGCGAAGCCTCCTTGAACGACACCGAGGTGGCGCCGCTGGAGCTGCTCTCCTGATAAGGAATTTCAGTGCCCTTGAGGATCTTCGCGGTTTCCTTGTCGGCAGTCACCACCTTGGGTTGCGAGACGACTTCGCCGTTGCCGGTTTTCTCCATGGCCGACAGTTCAAGGTCGAGCAGCAGGTTATCGGTAATGAATGCAATGCCCAGCCCCGAGGTAGCACCCGCTGCCCCCATATCGACAAATGGCGCGCTGCCCGAGCTGAGCAGAGCCGCTCCATCGCCGCCAACCCCGGAGGCACTCCAGTTGCCCCGGCCCATCGCACCACCCCAGCGCACGCCCAGACTCTTGTCGTAATCGACATTGGCCTCGACTATCCGCGCCTCGATCATCACCTGGCGTACCGGCACATCCAGTTGCGTGACGATCCGTCGTAGCTCGTCCATTCGATCCTGGGTCTGGAAGGCGATGATGTTGTTGGTTCGCTCATCCACCGTCAGCGTGCCTCGCTCGTCGAGTCGGTCCTGGGCATTGGTCACTGACTGGAACAGCCGGGCTATTTCAGTGGCCTTGGCGTAATTGACCTGCAACAGCTCACGCCGCAGCGGGGCGAGTTCGGCCAGTTGCCGCTGCGACTCCAGCGTCTGCCGCTCACGGGCGGCAATTTCCTGTGCCGGGGCGACCAGCAGGACGTTGCCAGCCCGACGCTGGTCCAGGCCCTTGGTCTTGAGTACCAGGTCCAGCGCCTGGTCCCAGGGCACGTTATCCAGGCGCAGCGTGATGCTGCCCTGCACCGAGTCGCTGGCCACCAGGTTGAGGCCAGTGAAGTCGGCGATCAGTTGCAGCACCGAACGCACTTCGATGTCCTGGAAATTCAACGACAACCTCTCGCCACTGAAGGCATGACGTTCGGCGCGCTGATCACCGGGTGGCGCGACAATATCCAGCGCCCTGGAACTGGCCAACAACCCCGGTGACAGCAGCGCAATCCATAGCGCCACACCGAGGGTCGAAAAAATCCTGTACATGGTTAGAGCTCCACTAGGAGTGCGTGTTCAAGGAAAGGCTGCGTGGTCGTTCCAGCCAGGCGCCCTGGCCGTCGGGCACCAGCTCGACCACCTCGACCCGGGTCTCGCTGACCGATACCACTCGGCCTTCATTGCGCCCGAGGTAGTCACCCACCTTGAGCCGATGCACCGCACCCGCACCGCGCAGCAGGGCATACGCCCCCGAGGTACCGACCATGGTGCCGACCATTTCGAACTGCTCGATACCGAAGCGCTCGAGGTGCTGGCGGGGCCGCAGTCGATCCGGCTCACCCCTTGGCTCGCCCCGCAGCAGCCCCTCCTCGCCCGTCGTGACCTGCGGCGAGAACGGACTGCGCAGCGACGCCGCGCCGTAACTGAACACCGGGTACGACGCCCACGTCGGCACGGCTTCGAGAGGGCCGGGCAATTCAAGGCGCGCTTCATCCATGTAGGTGTCCAGATCACTGAAATCGCGCTCACCACCACAGCCAGCCAGACCACCGAGCAACAACGCCAACCACCCGCAACGCACCGTGTTCATGGTTGCTGCCCGCTGTCGGCGGAGCGATAGGTTCTTGCCAGGATGTTCATGCGCAGCGTCGGACCCTCGCTGGAATCCAGCGGGCGAATGCTGAAGTCGTGCAGCGTGACGATCCGCGGTAAGGCCGAGACAGCGCTGACGAACGCCGCCAGGTCATGGTAGGCACCCGTCGCGCTGATCTGGATTGGCAGCTCGACGTAGAACGGCTGGTTGACCTCGGGCAACAACTTGATCTCTTCCAGCTCCAGACCACTGCCCGAGCCTGCACGACTGATGTCCTCCAGCAACCCTGGCATCTCAGTGTCGCCGGGCAGTTGCCGCAACAGCGTGGCGAAGGCGCTTTGCATAGCCCTCATCTGCTCGAGGTGAGGCTGTAAATGGGCCGCTTGGTGCGCCTTGCTCACAAATACCTGCTTGAGTTCGGCCTCCCCGGCGCAGGCAAGTACCAGCCGCGCCTGCAGTTCGCGCAAATAAAAGCTATAGCCCAGGACCAGCAGCACCACCATAACCAGCACGCCCAGCAGGGCTTTGCCCAGCGCCGGCCAGGTCGCCATGTTGTGCATGTTCAGGCCATCGAGGGTCAACCATGGGAACCGCCTCATGCCTCCACGCCGGCTTGCGCCTGAGCCACGGTCAAGCGAAAAACACTGGTCGAGTCCTCGTCGCCAGCGCTTGCTGTTTTAACCTCCTCCAGCACAGGAACAGCCAGGCCACCCGCGGCCGCAAGGCTACGCAGGAGCTGCGAAACCTGGGCATTGGACTCGGCCACACCGCCGATCGACAGCGTCTTGCCGACCCTCCCCAACTCGGTGAAATACACACCATCGGGCAGTGCGCGGGTCAATTGATCGAAGAGCCTGACACTGGCCGGCCGATTACCTTGCAGACCCTGAATGATCTGCAACCGCGCCAGCAACTGCTCGCGCCGGGCTTGTAGATCGCTGATCTGGCTGATCCGCTCATCCAGGCTGGCAATGCGGGCACCAAGGTAGGCGTTGCGCGAAGCTTGCTGCTCGATGGCGCGGTCAAGGATGCGCTCGCCCAGCACGATGAGGCCGGTCGCAACTACGGCGATACCGACCAACTGCCACAAGAAATGTTGGTGCCGCACCTCGCGCTGCTTTTCACGCCATGGCAGAAGATTGATCCTGGCCATCAGTCAAAGCTCCTTAACGCCAGACCGCAGGCGACCATCAACCCGGGCGCATTGTGGGCGAGTGCCGCAGCATCGACCGCACTGCCCAAGGCCATGCCGGCAAAAGGATTGGCCACCCGGGTCGGGATGCCCAGATGCTGTTCGAGCAGGCGATCCAGCCCGGCCACCGCGCAGGCCCCTGCGGCCAGCAGGATATGCTCGACTGCGCCGTGCTGGCCCAAGGCGAAAAACTCCTGCAATGAGCGCGATAGCTGTTGCGCCAATACCTCAGCATCGCGAGACAGGTCCAGCCCACCCGGCTGCGTCGCCACTCCTGCCGGTTCGAGAGCAAACCCGTAGCTCGGCTCACTGGCCTGGTTCAGTTGGTGCGCACCCAGCAGTTGTTCGCGGGCATACAGGATCTGGCCAGCGCTTATCACACTTAAAGTCGACAGACCGTTGCCAATCTCGACCAGCGCCACTAGCGACTGCGCCTGGGCACCGTCCGGCGGCGTTGCCAGCAGATCCACGCAACGCGCCAGCGCATGCGCCTGGATATCCACCACCCGCGCCGTCAGCCCAGCCAGTTCCAGCGCGGCCTCAAGCAACTCGACATGATCCTTGCGACAGGCCGCCAGCAACACCTCGACCTGCCCCGGATTGTGCCGCGAGATTCCCTGGACCTGGAAATCCAGGGCCATGTCATCGAGGGGATAGGGAATGTACTGGTCCGCGTCCAGCTTCAACTGGCTTTCCAGGTCGTCGTTCGTCATTCCCGCTGGCATTTCCAGGGTCTTGGTGATGACCGCCGATCCGGAAACCGCCACTGCTACATTGCGCACCCGGGTCCCGGCTTTCAGCCATGCGCGGGCCAATGCCTGCCCCACGACCTCCACTTGAACAATGGCGGCCTCCACCACTGCATTCGCCGGCAACGGCTCTATTGCGTAGGTCTCGAGCCGATAACACGCGCCTGAGCGGCTTAATTCGACCAGCCTGACCGAGGCGGCGTCGATGTCGATACCCAAGAGGGTTCTAGGTTTTTTCCTGAAGAGTCGTGGCACAGTCAATTCCCTATGACTTTCCGTGAGTTACGCGTGCTTTGCCGGCCTTGCAGGCAATCGCAACGTCTTGACAGCGTGGCCAAATGCGCTTTAAGCGGAAAAATGCTTATAATGCCCAGCGTTTTTTTCCGCTTTCTTCAAGCGCAGGCCGCTCCTTGTTTTCCCTGAATGCCCTGACGCCAAATTCATTCTTTGCCCTGGATATCCAAAAGCCTTGATTCGTCTGCTGAAATTTTTCGGGTGGTCCATCGTCGCTGTTTTCTGCGGACTGCTGCTGGGTCTGAGCGGGGCGTTTCTTTACCTTAGTCCCGGACTGCCGTCAGTGGAGGCACTGCGAAGTATCCAGTTGCAGATTCCATTGCGGGTCTACAGCAGCGACGGCAAACTGATCGCAGAATTCGGCGAGATGCGCCGCAATCCCATACGTTTCGCCGACATTCCACCCAATTTCATTAATGCGTTACTAAGTGCTGAAGACGACAACTTCGCCAATCACTACGGCGTCGACCCGAGCAGCCTGATGCGTGCCGCCACGCAGTTGGTAAAAAGCGGACACATCCAGTCCGGCGGCAGCACCATCACCATGCAGGTGGCGAAGAACTTCTTCCTGACCAGCGAACGCAGCTTCTCGCGCAAGACCACCGAGATCCTCCTGGCCCTGCAAATCGAGCGTCAGCTGACCAAGGACGAGATCCTCGAGCTCTACGTCAACAAGATCTACCTGGGTAACCGCGCCTACGGCATCGAGGCGGCGGCGCAGGTGTATTACGGCAAGTCGATCCGCGACGTCAGCCTGGCGCAGATGGCGATGATTGCCGGCCTGCCCAAGGCCCCTTCGCGCTTCAACCCGCTGGCCAACCCGGCGCGCAGCAAGGAACGTCGCGACTGGATCCTGGGGCGCATGTACAAGCTCGGCAAAATCGACGAGGCGGCGTACCAAGCTGCGGTCAATGAGCCGCTCAATGCCAGCTACCACGTGCCGACTCCGGAAGTGAACGCCCCCTACATCGCCGAAATGGCCCGCGCCGAAATGGTCGGACGCTACGGCAGCGACGCCTACACCGAAGGTTTCCGGGTCACCACGACCGTGCCGAGCAACCTTCAGGAAATGGCCAACACTGCCGTGCATGAAGGCCTCATCACCTACGACCAGCGTCACGGCTACCGCGGCCCCGAATCCCGCCTTCCAGGCAAGACGCCCGACGCCTGGGCCAGCGAGCTGACCAAGCAGCGCACCATCAGCAGCCTTGAGCCGGCCATCGTCACCGAGGTCGACAAGAATGGCTTGCAGGTGCTGACCCGCACCGGCGCAGAGCACGTGGCCTGGGACAGCATGAAATGGGCCCGGCCATTCCTCAACACCAACAGCATGGGGCCTAATCCGCGCCAACCGTCCGATGTGGCCCAGGTCGGCGACCTGATCCGCGTCCAGCGCCAGCCCGACAACAGCCTGCATTTCAAACAAATTCCGGTCGCCCAAGGCGCACTGGTGTCCCTGGACCCGCAAAACGGTGCGATCCGCGCCCTGGTCGGCGGCTTCGCTTTCGAGCAGAGCAACTACAACCGCGCCATGCAGGCCAAGCGCCAGCCAGGCTCGAGCTTCAAGCCATTCGTCTACAGTGCGGCGCTGGATAGCGGCTACACCGCAGCGACCCTGGTCAATGATGCGCCGATCGTGTTCGTCGACGAGTACCTGGACAAGGTCTGGCGCCCGAAGAACGACACCAACACCTTCCTCGGCCCGATCCGCATGCGCGAAGCTCTGTACAAGTCGCGCAACCTGGTCTCGATCCGCCTGCTGCAAGCGATGGGCGTCAGCAAGACCATCGATTACATCAGCCGCTTCGGCTTCAACAAGCAGGACCTGCCGCCGAACCTGTCGCTGGCCCTGGGCACCGCAACCCTGACGCCCATGGAGATCGCCACCGGCTGGAGCACGTTCGCCAACGGCGGCTACAAGATCACCCCGTACATCATCGACAAGATCGAAAGCCGTAATGGCGACACGCTGTTCGTCGCCAACCCGCCGAGCGTGCCCAAGGGCGATATCGCCAGCAACGGTATCGCCGCGCCGACCGCCGAGACCTTTACTGTCGACGCCACGCCAGGCGAAGCCCCGGCCGCACCAGCACTCGAGCAGGCACCGGCGATCGCGGAGCGTATCGTCGACCCGCGCACCACCTACATCCTCAACAGCATGCTGGAAGACGTGATCAAGCGCGGCACCGGCCGTCGCGCCCTGGCCCTGGGTCGTAGCGACCTCGCGGGCAAGACCGGCACCACCAACGAGTCCAAGGACGCCTGGTTCTCCGGTTACAACGCCGACTACGTGACCACTGTCTGGACCGGTTTCGACCAGCCGGAAAGTCTCGGCCGGCGCGAGTTCGGTGGCACCGTCGCGCTGCCGATCTGGATGAGCTACATGGGCGCCGCCCTCAAGGACAAGCCGCCACACACCCAGCCAGAGCCCGAGGGCATCCTCAGCCTGCGGGTAGACCCGGTCAGCGGTCGCGCCGCCTCCCCAGGCACGCCAGGCGCCTACTTCGAACTGTTCAAGGCCGAAGACACGCCTCCGACCGGCAGCGAGCTGGGCAACGGCAGCGCCCCGGGCAGCCCACTGCCGGCAGACGAAGTGGCGCCGATCGATTTGTTCTAGAGGTGCAGGTGCAAGCTGCGAGCTACGAGCTACGAGCTACGAGCTACGAGCTACGAGCTACGAGCTACAAGAGAAAAGCAGTGATGCGCCGCTCCTGACTTGCAGCTTGAAGCTTGAAGCTTGAAGCTTGAAGCTTGAAGCTTGAAGCTTACCCATAAAAAAACCCTGGCTCTTCAGCCAGGGTTTTTTATGGGACTGCTACTCAGCCGTTGAACACATCATCCACGCTCTTGAGCGGGTAGTTCTTCGGATACGGCAGGGTCGCTACGCCGGTCTCGATGGCGGCCTTGGCCACGGCATCGGAGATCACGGTGATCAGGCGGGCATCCATTGGTTTCGGGATGATGTACTCACGACCGAATTCCAGCTTGATGCCGCCGTAGGCGTCGCACACTTCCTGTGGCACAGGCAGCTTGGCCAGTTCACGCAGGGCGTTGGCAGCGGCTACTTTCATTTCTTCGTTGATGCGCTTGGCGCGAACGTCCAGGGCACCACGGAAGATGAACGGGAAGCCCAGTACGTTGTTGACCTGGTTCGGGTAGTCCGAACGACCAGTGGCCATGATCACGTCGTCACGGGTGGCGTGCGCCAGTTCCGGGGCGATCTCTGGATCAGGGTTGGAGCAGGCGAACACGATCGGGTTGGCCGCCATGGACTTCAGGCCTTCAGCGCTCAACAGGTTCGGGCCGGACAGGCCAACGAACACGTCTGCGCCTTGCAGGGCGTCAGCCAGGGTGCGCTTGTCGGTCGCGTGAGCGAAGACTGCCTTGTACTGGTTCAGGTCGTCACGGCCGGAGTGGATCACGCCGGTACGGTCGACCATGTAGATGTTTTCGATGTTGGCGCCCATGCTCACCAGCAATTTCATGCAGGAGATGGCCGCAGCGCCTGCACCCAGGCAAACGATCTTGGCATCGGCAAGGGTCTTGCCAGCGATTTCCAGGGCATTGATCATGCCGGCCGCGGTTACGATCGCGGTACCGTGCTGGTCATCGTGGAACACCGGAATATCGCACTGCTCGATCAGAGCACGTTCGATCTCAAAGCACTCAGGGGCCTTGATGTCTTCCAGGTTGATGCCACCGAAAGTGATGGAGATGCGCCTGACAGTGTCGATGAAGGCTTGCGGGCTCTCGGAGTCGACTTCGATGTCGAACACGTCGATACCAGCGAAACGCTTGAACAGTACACCCTTGCCTTCCATGACTGGCTTGGAAGCCAATGGACCGAGGTTACCCAGGCCGAGAATCGCGGTGCCATCGGAAATCACTGCAACCAGGTTGCCTTTACCGGTGTACTTGTAGGCCAGTTCAGGATCGCGGGCGATTTCGCGAACTGGTTCGGCTACGCCGGGGCTGTAGGCCAGCGACAGGTCGCGAGCGGTAGCGGTGGCCTTGGTGAGCTCGACACTCAGCTTCCCTGGACGAGGATGGGCATGATATTCGAGAGCGGCAGTTTTCAGATCAGACATGGGGGCATTCCGCTTTTTACTGTTGGACAGACTGGTCAGCGAGGATACGCGCCTGGCAAAGTCCCCACAAGACTGACCAGTCACCCCTGTCAAGCGCCCTGCCCTACGACTTTGGGCCAAGAGCCACGGAACACAAGGGCTCAACTGTTCACAATCGCCATAAAAAATGTCTACAATTATTTATCCAACCCTCCCCGCAAGTGACTGGGCAGCACCACAACAGGCTCTCTTCAGGCCCCGCGACAAATCCCGGGCATAAAAAAAGGCGTCCACCAGGGACGCCTTTTTCATCAATCTGCAAAAGCCGCAATGGCCTTCCAGGCTGATTGGCCTTAGGCCTTTTTCGCGCCGAAAGCACCGAAGCGATCTGCGAAGCGCTGTACACGGCCGCCAGTATCCAGAGTCTTCTGCTTACCGGTGTAGAACGGGTGGCACTCGTTGCATACGTCGATCGCCAGAGGCTTGGCCAGGTTCGAACGAGTTTCGAACTTGTTGCCACAGCTGCAGGTAACTGCGGTGATTTCGTATGTTGGATGGATATCGGCTTTCATGGTGATTCCTCAGGCTAGCGTGCCGCCACTCAACACCATTGTTGAATACCGCACGTAATTAGGCCGCGGATTCTACCAGACCTTCCAAATCACGCAAGCTGTCCCTGATGCCGACCGTCTGCTAGGCTCCGGCCCTTCTTCACCGCCCGCCCTATAGAGAATCCCCCGCGTGCCCGACGCCATCCTGCGCCTCGCCCTGCCTTCGCCCTTGCGCCGCCTGTTCGATTACCGCGCCCCGGCGGGCGTGCTGCGGGCGCAGTTGCACCCTGGGATGCGCCTGCGGGTACCGTTCGGCCGGCGCGAGATGATCGGCATCCTGGTGGAGGTCACCGACCACAGCGAAGTCCCGGCAGAAAAGCTCAAGCCGGCCCTCGCGCTGCTGGATGCCACGCCACCGCTGCCGGCGTCATTGTTCAAGCTGTGCCTGTGGACCTCCCAGTACTACCAGCACAGCCTCGGCGACACCCTGAGCTGGGCCTTGCCGGTCCTGCTGCGCCAGGGCGAACTGGCCGAGGCGCGCCAGGAGCGCTTCTGGTCGATCAGCCCCGGGGCCAGGCTCGACGACCCGCGCATCGCTCGCGCCCCGCGCCAGCGCGAAGCCCTGGCGACCCTGGCCCAGCATCCCCACGGCGTGGCCCATCAGTTGTTGAGCAAGCTGATGCTGAGCAAGGACAGCCTCGACCTGCTGCTGGCCAAGGAACTGGTGCAGGTGGAGATCCGCAAGCACGCCCCCGGCGAGCGTCACGAACACTGGCTGGCCCAGCCGGAACTGCCTTTGAATCCGGAGCAGCGCGCCGCCTACGAAGCCGTCAGCGCTGGCCTGGACAGTTTCCATGCCTTTCTCCTGGCCGGCGTGACGGGCAGCGGCAAGACCGAAGTGTATTTGCAACTGATCCGCAAAACCCTGGAGGCCGGTAAACAGGCGCTGGTCCTGATCCCGGAGATCAACCTCGGACCGCAGACCCTGGCGCGCTTCGAGCAGCGTTTTAATGCGCGAATCGCCCTGGTGCACTCGGCAGTCAACGACCGCGAGCGCCTGGAGGCCTGGCTGGCCGCCCGCGACGGCGATGCCGACATTATTATCGGCACTCGCTCGGCATTGTTCACGCCCATGAAGAACCCTGGCCTGATCATCATCGATGAAGAGCACGACGGCTCCTATAAACAGCAGGAAGGCTTGCGCTACCACGCCCGCGACCTGGCACTGGTGCGAGCCCGCCAGGAAAACATTCCGATCGTCCTTGGCTCCGCGACGCCGTCCCTGGAAAGCCTGCACAACGCCTACACCGGTCGTTACGGCCTGCTGCGCCTGAACGAGCGTGCCGGCGGCGCAAAACAGCCGCGCTTCCTGCGCCTGGATGTGAAAAGCCGTCCGCTGGACAGCGGCATTTCCGGGCCGATGCAACAAGCCATTGGCCAGACCCTCGCCGCCGGCCAGCAAGTGTTGGTGTTTCTCAATCGCCGCGGCTTTGCCCCAACCCTGCTGTGCCACGATTGTGGCTGGATGTCCGAATGCCAGCGCTGCGATGCACGGATGACCGTGCACCAACGCTCCGGCGAGCTGCGCTGCCACCATTGTGGTTATGTCGAACGCGTCCCGCGGCATTGCCCCAAGTGCGGCAAAGTCGACTTGCGCCCAGTGGGTGCCGGCACCGAACGCGCCGAGGAACGCCTGGGCATCCTATTCCCCGACTTTCCGGTGCTGCGGGTCGACCGCGACAGTACGTCGCGCAAGGACGCGATGAACCAACTGTTCGCCACCATCCAGAAAGGCCAGCCGTGCATTCTGGTCGGCACCCAGATGCTCGCCAAGGGACACCACTTTCCCCGCGTCACCCTGGTGTCGATTCTCGATGCCGACGGCGGCCTGTTTTCCGGTGACTTCCGCGCCAGCGAGCGCATGGCCCAGTTGATTGTCCAGGTTGCCGGACGCGCCGGGCGGGCCGAAGAACCGGGCAAGGTGATCATCCAGACCCACCTGGCGGACCATCCGTTGCTGGTGCAACTGACCGAGCAGGGCTACTTCGCCTTTGCCGAACAGGCCCTGAGCGAACGCCGCGCCGCGGGGCTGCCGCCTTTTGCCCACCTGGCATTGCTGCGCGCCGAAGCGCACAAGCCCGGGCAGGCCGAAGGTTTCCTCGACGAGGCCTGCAGCGAGGCGGAGCGGTTGCTGGCCGAGCAGAACCTCGGCGGCATCGAGCTGCTGGGCCCGGTGCCCGCACCGATGGAACGCCGCGCCGGACGCTATCGCGCGCAACTGCTGCTGCAAGCCACGGCCCGAGCGCCCCTGCATCGACTGTTAAGCAGCTGGCTACTGGTGCTGGAGCAGATGCCCAGCGCACGCGCGGTGCGCTGGTCGCTGGATGTCGACCCCGTCGATTTGTATTGACCGCCTACAAGTCGTCTGCCCGCCATGGCAGCCGATTTGTCACCACATATCCGTAACCGGCCTGCTAAGGTTGGCAAGCCCGACTTCGCAACGGATAATGTCCAGTTTTTCCACCTGCGCATTGACGCGCCGCCGCTTTGCGGTTGAAAGAGAAGACCATGAAAGACACCATTCGCCAGTTGATCCAGCAAGCCCTCACCCAACTCGTTACCGACGGTGTGTTGCCTGAAGGCCTGACGCCGGCGATTCAGGTGGAGAACTCCCGTGACAAGACCCACGGTGACTTCGCCAGCAACATCGCCATGATGCTGGCCAAGCCGGCCGGCATGAAACCCCGCGACCTGGCGGAAAAAATCATTGCCGCCCTGCCGGCCGACGAAAACGTCAGCAAGACAGAAATCGCCGGCCCGGGGTTCCTCAATTTCTTCCAGAACACCCAGGCCCTGGCATCGCGCCTGGATGCGGCCCTGGCCGACGCCAAAGTCGGCGTGCGCAAGGCCGGTCCCGTGCAGCGCACCGTGGTTGACCTGTCGGCCCCGAACCTGGCCAAAGAGATGCACGTTGGCCACTTGCGCTCGACCATCATCGGCGACGGCGTGGCCCGCGTGCTGGAGTTCCTCGGCGACACCGTGATCCGCCAGAACCACGTGGGCGACTGGGGCACTCAGTTCGGCATGCTGATGGCCTACCTGCAGGAAAACCCGATCACCAGCGACGAGCTGTCGGACCTGGAGAACTTCTACCGCGCCGCCAAGCAACGTTTCGACGAATCCGCAGAGTTCGCCGACCGCGCCCGTGGCCTGGTGGTCAAGCTGCAAGCCGGCGACCCGGAATGCCTGGCCCTGTGGACCAAGTTCAAGGACATCTCGCTGTCGCACTGCCAGAAAATCTACGAACAACTGAACGTCAAGCTGACCATGGCCGACGTCATGGGCGAAAGCGCCTACAACGACGACTTGATCAATGTGGTCAACGACCTCAAGGCCAAAGGCATGCTGGTCGAGAGCAACGGCGCCCAGTGCGTGTTCCTCGACGAATTCAAGAATGCCGACGGCGACCCGCTGCCGGTGATTATCGTCAAGGCCGATGGCGGCTACCTGTACGCCACCACTGACCTGGCCGCCGTGCGCTACCGCAGCGGCGTGCTCAAGGCCGACCGCGCCCTGTACTTCGTCGACCAGCGCCAGGCCCTGCACTTCCAGCAAGTATTCGCCGTGGCACGCATGGCCGGCTTCGTGACCCATCCAATGGAAATGGAACACATGGGCTTCGGCACCATGAACGGCGCTGATGGCCGTCCGTTCAAGACCCGTGATGGCGGCACCGTGAAGCTGATCGACCTGCTCAACGAAGCCAAGGAGCGCGCCTACACCCTGGTCAAGGAAAAGAACCCGGAGCTGGCCGAGGCCGACCTGCGCAACATCGCCAAGGTGGTGGGCATCGGTGCGGTGAAATACGCCGACCTGTCCAAGCACCGCACCAGCGACTACAGCTTCAACTTCGACCTGATGCTCAATTTCGAAGGCAATACCGCGCCTTACCTGCTGTACGCCTACACCCGCGTGGCTGGCGTGTTCCGCAAACTGGGCAAGGATTTCAGCGAAGTCCAAGGGCAGATCGTCCTCGAGGCCGCGCACGAACACGAACTGGCAGCCAAGCTGGCGCAGTTCGGTGAAGTGCTGAACAACGTCGCCGAGAAAGGCACGCCGCACATCCTTTGCACTTACCTGTACGACGTTGCCGGGCTGTTCTCCAGCTTCTACGAGAACTGCCCGATCCTCAGCGCCGAAACCCCGGCACAGATGCAGAGCCGCTTGCGCCTCGCCGCGCTGACCGGTCGCACCCTCAAGCAAGGCCTGGAACTCTTGGGCCTGGAAACACTGGAGCGTATGTAAGTTGGCTGCCAAGAAAAAACCTGCACCCAAGCGTGGCGCCAGCCGTTACCAAGCTCCTGCAAAACAGCCGATTCCGGGTTGGCTATGGATGGCCATCGGCCTGACCGTGGGCGCCTTCATCGTGTTCCTGATGAAGCTGGAGCCGGGCAAGGGCGATGACGTCAAGCGGGTCAAGCAGGAAGAACAGAAAGCCACGCGCATGGCCGAGGCCAACAAGACCCCGCCGAGCCCACAGCAACCGGTGAAGCCCAAGTACGACTTCTACACCCTGCTGCCGGAATCGGAAGTGATTGTGCCGCCGGACGCCGTGCCTGAAAAAACCCTGCCAACACCGCAGACCGCGCCCGTGGCACCGGTTACGCCGGCAGAAGCGGCGAAGATCGACACCGCGCGCGCCCAGGCAGCCTTGAGCGGCCTGACCCCACCGCCTGCGCCTCCGGTGGCCAAGGCGGCCCCGGTGACCAAGTTCTTCCTGCAGGCCGGCTCGTTCCGCAAGGAAGCCGACGCCGACCGGGTCCGTGCACAGATCATCCTGCTCGGCCAGGCGGTTTCGGTCGAGTCCGGCACGGTCAAGGACGAAACCTGGTACCGCGTGCTGGTCGGCCCGTTCAGCAACCGCGAACAATTGACCACCGCCCAGAAACAATTGGCGGGCAGCGGTTTCAGCAATCTGTTGTTACAACAACGCCAGAGCCGCTGACAGCACGATCAACCCCCCTCCTGTGGGAGCAAGTCGGACGGCGCTCCGCCTGCTCGCGAAGGC
The DNA here is from genome assembly GCF_900187635.1 of Pseudomonas sp. Irchel 3H3. Classification (NCBI taxonomy): domain Bacteria; kingdom Pseudomonadati; phylum Pseudomonadota; class Gammaproteobacteria; order Pseudomonadales; family Pseudomonadaceae; genus Pseudomonas; species Pseudomonas sp. Irchel 3H3. The sequence goes on from NZ_FYEC01000006.1 coordinate 89,429, forward strand.
CTACATTCAGTCAACATTGATGGCGACTGATACAACGCTTTCGCGAGCAGGCTCGCTCCCACCAGGATGACCTGCGACCCACCACCACTCGTCCCCTCTACCGCCGCGCAGTTGAAAAACGCCACAGCACCCCCATATGAGTTGGCATAAGGCATTTTCGCCCCGCTGCGTGGAGACTCTTCCCTTGACCACCATCGTTTCAGTTCGCCGCCACGGCAAAGTCGTCATGGGCGGCGACGGCCAGGTTTCCCTGGGCAACACCGTGATGAAAGGCAACGCGAAAAAAGTTCGTCGCCTGTACCACGGCCAGGTTATCGCCGGTTTCGCTGGCGCCACCGCCGACGCCTTTACCCTCTTCGAACGTTTTGAAGGCCAACTGGAAAAACATCAGGGCCACCTGGTCCGTGCCGCGGTCGAGCTCGCCAAAGAATGGCGTACCGACCGCTCCCTGAGCCGCCTCGAAGCAATGCTCGCGGTCGCCAACAAAGACGCCTCGCTGATTATCACCGGCAATGGCGATGTGGTTGAACCCGAGAACGGCCTGATCGCCATGGGTTCCGGCGGTGGTTACGCCCAGGCGGCAGCCAGCGCCCTGCTGAAAAAAACCGACCTGTCGGCCCGGGAAATCGTCGAAACCGCCCTCGGCATCGCCGGCGACATCTGTGTCTTCACCAACCACACCCAGACCATTGAGGAGCAGGACTGCGCCGAGTAAGCGTGCGTGGCTGCGCGCCACCGCTCACTCTTGCCTGAGGTCCGCCAATTATTATGTCCATGACTCCCCGTGAAATCGTCCACGAACTCAATCGCCATATCATCGGCCAGGACGACGCCAAGCGCGCCGTCGCCATCGCCCTGCGCAACCGCTGGCGCCGGATGCAACTGCCCGAAGAACTGCGCGTCGAAGTCACCCCCAAGAACATCCTGATGATCGGCCCGACCGGTGTCGGCAAAACCGAAATCGCCCGGCGCCTGGCCAAGCTCGCCAACGCACCGTTCATCAAGGTCGAAGCCACCAAGTTCACCGAAGTCGGCTACGTTGGCCGCGACGTCGAGTCGATCATTCGTGACCTGGCCGATGCCGCTATCAAGCTGCTGCGCGAACAGGAAATGATCAAGGTTCGTCACCGCGCCGAAGACGCCGCCGAAGAGCGCATCCTCGATGCCCTGTTGCCACCGGCACGCACCGGCTTCAACAACGAAGAAGCCCCGGCCCAGGACTCCAACACCCGCCAACTGTTCCGCAAGCGCCTGCGCGAAGGCCAGCTGGATGACAAGGAGATCGAAATCGAAGTCGCCGAAGCCGCGGGCGTCGATATCTCCGCGCCACCGGGCATGGAAGAAATGACCAACCAGCTGCAGAGCCTGTTCGCCAACATGGGCAAGGGCAAGCGCAAGAACCGCAAGCTCAAGGTCAAGGAAGCGCTCAAGCTGGTCCGCGACGAAGAAGCCGGCCGCCTGGTCAATGACGAGGAACTCAAGGCCAAGGCCCTGGAAGCGGTCGAGCAGCACGGCATCGTGTTCATCGACGAAATCGACAAGGTCGCCAAGCGCGGCAATTCCGGTGGCGTCGACGTCTCCCGCGAAGGTGTACAGCGCGACCTGCTGCCGCTGATCGAAGGCTGCACAGTCAACACCAAGCTGGGCATGGTCAAGACCGACCACATCCTGTTTATCGCCTCCGGTGCATTCCACCTGAGCAAGCCGAGCGACCTGGTGCCTGAACTGCAAGGCCGCCTGCCGATCCGCGTTGAACTCAAGGCCCTGTCGCCGGAAGACTTCGAGCGTATCCTCAGCGAGCCGCACGCATCCCTGACCGAGCAGTATTGCGCCCTGCTGAAAACCGAAGGCCTGGCCATCGAGTTCCAGCCGGACGGCATCAAGCGCCTGGCCGAGATCGCCTGGCAGGTCAACGAGAAGACCGAGAACATCGGTGCCCGTCGCCTGCACACCCTGCTCGAGCGCCTGCTCGAAGAGGTTTCGTTCAGTGCCGGCGACCTGGCCAGCGCCCACAGCGACCAGCCGATCCGCATCGACGCCGACTACGTCAACAGCCACCTGGGCGAATTGGCGCAAAACGAAGACCTGTCCCGCTATATTCTGTAAGCCACAAGCTACAAGCTACAAGCTGATCGAGTTAAGCTTGCAGCTTGTAGCTTGCCGCCCAAGGTCCTTCCCATGCTTCAGCTTCCCACCGATATCAAGCTGCACAAAGCCTCGAAAACCCTGTCGCTCAAATATCCCTCCGGCGAGGAATATCAACTGAGCGCCGAGTTCCTTCGGGTGCACTCCCCCTCCGCCGAGGTCCAGGGCCATGGCAAACCCATCCTGCAATTTGGCAAGATCGGCGTAGGACTGAGCAAGGTCGAACCGGCCGGCCAGTACGCACTGAAACTGACCTTCGACGACGGCCACGACAGCGGCCTCTTCACCTGGGATTACCTCTACCAGTTGGCACAGCGCCAGGACGCCCTCTGGGAAGATTATCTTGGTGAACTCAAAGCCGCCGGAAAGTCCCGCGATCCGAGTGAGTCCGTAGTCAAGCTGATGCTCTAGACCGGGGCTTACGCTCATTAGAAGGCATTTTCTAATTTCATCTGCTTGAATGCTCCCGCCCAGGACCCTCCATTGGCCCGCTTGCGAAAAAAATTAAACTCGGGTAACCAATGGAGCTGGCAAGTTCTGTGCAGCGCTCCCTGATGTAAAAAATCAGCGATGTGCAATTAACGGTCACCCGAGCAGTAGTACCTGGCATTGGCTGTGTGACTACACAGCAGGACTCAGGTACTCGTCTCAGGACAATGGAGCGTCGTAGATGAGTAACAAGAATAACGATGACCTGAAACGCCAAGCCTCGGAAAACACCTTGGGGCTCAATCCTGTCATCGGCTTGCGTCGCAAAGATCTGCTTACCTCTGCCCGCATGGTGCTGACCCAGGCCATCAAACAACCCATTCACAGCGTCAAGCACGTGGCCCATTTCGGCCTCGAGCTGAAGAACGTGATGTTCGGCAAATCCGAGTTGCAACCCGAAGGCGATGACCGTCGCTTCAACGATCCGGCCTGGAGCCAGAACCCGCTCTACAAACGTTACCTGCAAACTTACCTGGCCTGGCGCAAGGAGCTCCACGACTGGATCGGCGACAGCAACCTGTCGGAGCAGGACATCAACCGCGGGCACTTCGTCATCAACCTGATGACCGAAGCCATGGCCCCGACCAACAGCGCGGCCAACCCCGCTGCCGTCAAACGCTTCTTCGAGACCGGCGGCAAGAGCCTGCTCGACGGCCTCTCCCACCTGGCCAAGGACCTGGTACACAACGGTGGCATGCCGAGCCAGGTCAACATGGGCGCCTTCGAAGTCGGCAAGAGCCTGGGCACCACCGAAGGTGCGGTGATTTTTCGCAACGACGTGCTGGAGCTGATCCAGTACCGGCCCATCACCGAACAGGTTCACGAGCGCCCCCTGCTGGTGGTACCGCCGCAGATCAACAAATTCTACGTATTCGACCTGAGCCCGGAAAAAAGCCTGGCGCGCTTCTGCCTGCGCAACAACCTGCAGACCTTCATCGTCAGTTGGCGTAACCCGACCAAGGCGCAACGCGAGTGGGGCCTGTCGACCTACATCGAGGCGCTCAAGGAAGCGGTCGACGTGGTCACCGCGATCACCGGCAGCAAAGACATCAACATGCTGGGCGCCTGCTCCGGCGGCATCACCTGCACCGCCCTGCTCGGCCACTACGCGGCGATCGGCGAGAAGAAGGTCAACTCCCTGACCCTGCTGGTCAGCGTCCTGGACACCACCCTGGACTCCCAGGTGGCGCTGTTCGTCGACGAGCAGACCCTGGAGTCCGCCAAGCGCCACTCCTACCAGGCCGGGGTGCTTGAGGGTCGGGACATGGCGAAGGTCTTCGCCTGGATGCGCCCCAACGACCTGATCTGGAACTACTGGGTCAACAACTACCTGCTGGGCAACGAACCGCCGATATTCGACATCCTGTTCTGGAACAACGACACCACCCGCCTGCCGGCCGCGTTCCACGGCGACCTGATCGAAATGTTCAAAAGCAACCCACTAATCCGCCCCAATGCACTGGAAGTGTGCGGCACGCCCATCGACCTCAAGCAGGTCACGGCCGATGTCTATTCCCTGGCCGGCACCAACGACCACATCACCCCGTGGAAGTCCTGCTACAAGTCGGCCCAGCTGTTTGGTGGCAAGGTCGAATTCGTGCTGTCCAGCAGCGGCCATATCCAGAGCATCCTGAACCCGCCGGGCAACCCGAAATCGCGCTACATGACCAGCACCGAGACGGCATCGAACGCTGATCAGTGGCAAGAAAACTCGACCAAGCACACCGACTCCTGGTGGCTGCACTGGCAGGCCTGGCAGGCCGAGCGCGCCGGCAAGCTGAAAAAAGCCCCGGGCGCACTCGGCAACAAGACCTTTACCGCGGGTGAAGCAGCACCAGGGACCTACGTACACGAACGATAACTGACACACCTCGCCCCCTTGTAGGAGCGGGCTTGCCCGCGATGACGGCAGCAGCTTCAGCCAATGCGCTGACTGATCCTCCGCTATCGCGGGCAAGCCCGCTCCTACAAGGTGCCGAGGATGAATTTGAGAACGTGACCCACAGGGCTTGAAGCATGCCGCAACCGTTCATCTTTCGTACCGTCGACCTGGATGGCCAGACCCTCCGAACTGCGGTACGCCCCGGCAAGCCTCACTTGACGCCCTTGCTGATTTTCAACGGCATCGGCGCCAACCTGGAGCTGGTGTTTCCGTTCGTCCAGGCGCTGGACCCGGACCTGGAAGTGATTGCCTTCGACGTGCCCGGTGTCGGCGGTTCATCGACGCCGCGCCGGCCGTATCGCTTTCCCGGGCTGGCCAAGCTGACCGCACGGATGCTCGATTACCTCGACTACGGCCAAGTCAACGTGATCGGCGTGTCCTGGGGCGGCGCCCTGGCGCAGCAGTTCGCCCATGACTACCCCGAGCGCTGCAAGAAGCTGGTATTGGCGGCCACGGCGGCCGGCGCGGTGATGGTGCCGGGCAAGCCGAAAGTGCTGTGGATGATGGCCAGCCCACGGCGTTATATCCAACCATCCCACGTGATTCGCATTGCGCCGATGATCTACGGTGGCTCATTTCGCCGTGACCCTAACCTCGCCGCCGACCACGCCAGCAAAGTCCGCTCCGCCGGCAAGCTGGGCTACTACTGGCAGCTCTTCGCGGGGCTGGGCTGGACCAGCATCCACTGGCTGCACAAGATCCACCAGCCGACCCTGGTGCTGGCCGGTGACGACGACCCGCTGATCCCACTGGTCAATATGCGCCTGCTCGCCTGGCGTATTCCCAACGCCCAGCTACACATAATCGACGACGGTCATTTATTCCTGATCACCCGGGCCGAGGCCGTCGCCCCGATCATCATGAAGTTCCTCCAGGAAGAACGGCAGCGGGCGGTGATGCACCCGCACCCGGCACCCTATGGCGGCACCTGAGGTGCGCTGGCGGGAATGAGGGACTTGTTCACGGCTTGACGAAGGAGTGTTGACTCATGCGAGACAAACCAGCGCCGGGCACCTTGCCCACAGCCGCTGCATTCATCAATGCCCAGAGTGCGATCACCGGTCTGCGCGGCCGGGACCTGCTCTCGACCTTGCGCAACGTCGCCGCCCACGGCTTGCGCCACCCGGTACACAGTGCCCGGCACGCCCTGGCACTGGGTGGCCAACTGGGCCGCGTGTTGCTGGGTGAGACCCTGCACCAACCCAACGCCGCCGACACTCGTTTTGCCGACCCCAGCTGGACCCTCAATCCGTTTTACCGACGCAGCCTGCAGGCCTACCTGAGCTGGCAGAAACAGGTCAAACGCTGGATCGACGAAAGCGGCATGCCCGATGACGATCGCGCCCGCGCGCACTTTGCCTTCACCTTGCTCAACGATGCGGTATCGCCCTCCAACACCCTGCTCAACCCGCTGGCGATCAAGGAGCTGTTCAACTCCGGCGGCCACAGCCTGGTCCGCGGCCTGAGCCATCTGTTCGATGACCTGATGCACAACAACGGGCTGCCCAGCCAGATCACCAAGCACGCCTTCGAGGTCGGCAAGACCGTTGCCACCACCACCGGCGCGGTGGTGTTTCGCAATGAACTGCTGGAGCTGATGCAATACAAGCCCATGAGCGAAAAGCAGTACGCCAAGCCGTTGCTGGTGGTTCCGCCGCAGATCAACAAGTACTACATCTTTGACTTGAGCCCCAGCAACAGCTTCGTCCAGTTCGCCCTGAAAAACGGCCTGCAGGTGTACATGATCAGTTGGCGCAACCCGGATGTGCGCCACCGCGAATGGGGCCTGTCCAGCTACGTCGAGGCCGTGGAAGAAGCCATGAACGTGTGCCGGGCCATCACCGGCAGCCGCGAAGTCAACCTGATGGGCGCCTGCGCCGGCGGCCTGACCATCGCTGCGCTGCAGGGCCACCTGCAAGCCAAGCGGCAACTGCGGCGCATCTCCAGCGCCACTTACCTGGTCAGCCTGCTCGACAGCCAGTTGGACAGCCCCGCCACTCTGTTCGCCGACGAGCAGACCCTGGAAGCGGCCAAGCGACGCTCCTACCAGCAAGGTGTGCTCGAAGGCCGCGACATGGCCAAGGTGTTTGCCTGGATGCGCCCCAACGACCTGATCTGGAACTACTGGGTCAACAACTACCTGCTGGGCAAGGAGCCGCCCGCGTTCGACATCCTCTACTGGAACAACGACAACACGCGCCTGCCGGCCGCCTTTCACGGCGACCTGCTGGACTTCTTCAAACACAACCCGCTGACCCATCCGGGCGGCCTCGAAGTGTGCGGTACGCCGATCGACCTGCAGAAGGTCAACGTCGACAGCTTCAGCGTGGCCGGGATCAACGATCACATCACGCCCTGGGATGCGGTGTACCGCTCCACGCTCCTACTTGGCGGCAACCGCCGCTTCGTGTTGTCCAACAGCGGTCACGTGCAGAGCATCCTCAACCCGCCGGGCAACCCCAAGGCCAACTACGTCGAAAGTGAAAAGCTGACCAGCGACCCTCGGGCCTGGTACTACGACGCCAGCCATGTCGACGGCAGTTGGTGGACCCAATGGCTTGCCTGGATCCAGGAGCGCTCCGGCGCCCAACGGGAAACCCTGATGGCCCTGGGCAATCAGCACTACCCACCCATGGAGGCGGCGCCCGGTACCTACGTACGGGTGCGCTGATTTTTCTCGACGCCACGGCCGGGAACAGGCCGTGGCAATCAAGGCTCGACAACTAAGAAGACTGGATGAAAACCCGCGACCGGATTCTCGAATGTGCCCTGTTGTTGTTCAACCAGAAGGGCGAACCCAACGTCTCGACCATGGAAGTTGCCAACGAAATGGGGATCAGCCCCGGCAACCTCTACTACCACTTCCACGGCAAGGAGCCGTTGATCCTGGGGTTGTTCGAACGTTTCCAGAGTGAACTGACGCCGCTGCTCGATCCGCCGTCGGACGCCCGGCTGGCGCCGGAAGACTACTGGCTGTTCCTGCACCTGATCATCGAGCGCCTGGCGCACTACCGCTTTCTGTTCCAGGACCTGTCGAACCTGGCCGGACGCCTGCCGAAACTGGCCAAGGGCATCCGCAACCTGCTCAATGCCATCAAGCGCACCCTGGCCTCGCTGCTCGCCCGGCTCAAGGCCGAAGGCCAACTGGTCAGCGACACCCAGGCCCTGGGCCAACTGGTCGAACAGATCACCATGACCCTACTGTTCTCCCTGGACTACCAGCGAATTCTCGACCGTGAAGGTGAAGTGCGGGTGGTGGTCTACCAGATCATGATGCTGGTCGCCCCCCACCTGCTGCCGCCGGCCAAGCTCGCCACCGAGCGCCTGGCGCTGCAATACCTCGAAGGCCAGGCGTAAGGGCTGGATGCCGATTCGCGCAAACAAAAACGCCCGACCTTCGCAGGCCGGGCGTTTTTGTCTGTCCCGGGAATATCAGGACTGACTGGTTGGCGCCGAAGGTGCTGGCGTAGCAGTCGGGGTCGCAGCAGGTGCTGGCGCGGCGGCGGAGTTCGCCGGGCTGACCGCAGCAGCCGCAGTGGCCGGCTTGGCAGCGACCGCTGGGGCTTTCGGTGCGGCAGCTTTGGGGGCTGCAGGCTTCTTGGCTACCGGCTTTTTCGCGGCTGCGGGTTTGGCGGCAGGTTTCGCTGCTGCAGCTTTCACCGCAGGTTTGGCGGCGGGCTTGGCAGCGGCTTTGGCGGCAACCGGTTTGGCGGCGGGCTTGGCCGCGGCAGGCTTGGCAGCTGCGGTTTTCGCGGCGGGCTTGGCGGCTGGCTTGGCAGCCGGTTTAGCTGCAGCCTTGGCCAATGGCTTGGCTGCAGTCTTGGCGGCTGCCGGTTTGGCCGCTGCGGTTTTGGCCGCTACGGGGGCAACCTTGGCGCCGGTGAGTTTTTCGATTTGCTTGGTCAGGGTATCGACCTTGCTGTGCAGGGCTTTCACTTCGTTGCGGCTCGGCACGCCGAGGCGCGAAATGGCACTGTTCAGGCGCTTGTCGAAAGCCCCTTCCAGTTCGTCCCATTTGCCCAGCGCGCGATCCTTGACCCCACTGATGCGCGACTTGGCCGAAGAAGCGGAGTCCTTGGCGGCGTCGACTTTTTTACCGACAGCGCTCTTGGTGAGCTTCTCGGCTTTCTCGCCATCCTTGACCAGTGTATCGAAGAGCTTGCTACCGTCAGTGTCGATCTTCGAGTACACGCCTAAACCAGCAAGCCAGATTTTGCGGGAGTAGTCTTCGACCTTCCCGATCCACGAGCTGCCTTCTTTTTCAGTATTCTTTTTACCAGCCATCCCGTTCTCCTTAATGTTTACGCGCGACACGTTCGAGCAATGCCGTTAGCTCATCGAGCTTAGCAGAGAGTGTCTCAACGTCATGTTTAGACGCAATGCCGACACGATTCAAGGCACTGGCGACACGCGTATCAAAAGCCTTCTCGACTTTATCAAGCTGCACTTCAACGCGGTCCTTGAGACTGACTACATCACCCTTGACGTTATCAATCTGAGTGTTGGCCGCTTCAAGTTGTTCCGTAACAACTTTTTTGCCTTTCTTTTCAACAGATTGACCAGCCTTGATCAACTCTTGAACGTATTCGCTGCCCTCTTGACCGACCTTGGCGTAGGCACCCAGGCCTGCCAGCCAGATCTTGCGGGCATAGGATTTCACTTCGTTCACCGGGGCAGGTTGAACGTCAGTTTTTTTCTTCAAAGTAACTTTGGCCATGGTGCACCTCACGCGCAGAAGGTTTGAGGAACTGCCCGCAAAAGAGTCGGGCTCAGGCACAAGGTAGGTAGAAAAATTAGAAACGGCACCCTAAGAACCGACACAAACCGATGGATACACCAGATTTTGCATACACCCACAATCTTTGTGGGAGCGGGCTTGCCCGCGATGGCGGTGGGTCAGGCACTATCGATGTTGAATGGACCGGCCTCATCGCGGGCAAGCCCGCTCCCACAGTGCGCCTTGGGTGCTCGCTGATTTTGCATACACCCACAATCTTTGTGGGAGCGGGCTTGCCCGCGATGACGGTGGATCAAGCACTATCGATGTTGAATGGAACGGCCTCATCGCGGGCAAGCCCGCTCCCACAGTGCGCCTTGGGTGCTCGCTGATTTTGCATACACCCACAATCTTTGTGGGAGCGGGCTTGCCCGCGATGGCGGCGTGTCAGGCACTATCGATGTTGAATGGACCGGCCTCATCGCAGGCAAGCCCGCTCCCACAGTGCGCCTTGGGTGCTCGCTGATTTTGCATACACCCACAATCTTTGTGGGAGCGGGCTTGCCCGCGATGGCGGTGGGTCAGGCACTATCGATGTTGAATGGACCGGCCTCATCGCGGGCAAGCCCGCTCCCACAGTGCGCCTTGGGTGCTCACTGATTTTGCATACACCCACAATCTTTGTGGGAGCGGGCTTGCCCGCGATGGCGGCGTGTCAGGCCGCATCGATGCTGGATACTTCACAATCAGACCAGGGCTTTATCCAGGGCTTTTTCGATTTCCGCCTTGATGGTCCCGCTCATCGCCGACATCAGCAGGCCGAGCTCGACATCGACCCGGATCGAATCCTCACCCACATGCACTGCGCCCTTGACCCCCGAGCGCTTGAGATTGAGGGTATCGCCCGCCCATTTGGGCTCCAGGCCATACTGTGCAGCCAGCTTCTCGGCCAGTTTATCGGCCTTCTCGCGCGCCGCTTCCTTGCCCAGGCCGTGGGCACGTTCAACACTAATACGGGCCATTGATTGACTCCTGATTGATCGGGACTTGCTCAAGACATCTTGACCCCGACTGCGTCAAAAGGTCCCGGCGGTTGCCTATCTTACATTCAGCCTTGCCAAGACAAAGCAGGCCCTGGGGATTAGAATGTCGCGCATTCTCTTTTGGTGACGGCGATATGACTGATCAGCGCAAAGGCAGCGATGCCGAACCCACCACACACTTCGGCTTTAAAAACGTTCCGCAAAGCCAGAAAGCGGAAAAAGTCGCTGAGGTGTTCCACTCGGTAGCGGCCAAGTACGACCTGATGAACGACGTGCTGTCCGGCGGCATGCACCGCCTGTGGAAGCGCTTCACCATTGAGCTGTCGGGTGTGCGCGCAGGCAATCGGGTCCTGGACATCGCCGGCGGTACCGGTGACCTGGCTGCCAAGTTCTCCCATCTGGTCGGCCCGACCGGCCAGGTAGTGCTGGCCGACATCAACGAATCCATGCTCAAGGTCGGTCGTGACCGCCTGTTGGACAAAGGCGTGGCCGGCAACATCGAGTTCGTCCAGGCCGACGCGGAAAAGCTGCCGTTCCCAGACAACCACTTCGATTGCGTGACCATCGCCTTCGGCCTGCGCAACGTCACCCACAAGGAAGACGCCCTGCGCTCGATGCTGCGTGTACTCAAGCCTGGCGGCCGCCTGCTGGTGCTGGAGTTCTCCAAGCCGACCAACGCCCTGATGTCCAAGGTCTACGACGCCTACTCGTTCGCCTTCATGCCGATGGTCGGCAAACTGATCCTCAATGATCCGGAAAGCTATCGCTACCTGGCCGAGTCGATCCGCATGCACCCGAACCAGGAAACCCTGAAGTCGATGATGGTCGAGGCCGGTTTCGACCGCGTGACCTACCACAACATGACCTCAGGCATCGTTGCCCTGCACCGCGGCATCAAGCCCTGATGTTGCTCGCCGGCCTGCTCGCCAGCGTCGAACTCGGCCTGAACCGGGTCCTGCGGCTCGACAGCACGGCGCTGCCGCGCCTGGCCCATTTGAACGGCAAGGTCATTGCCGTCGAGTGCCGCAGCCCGGCGTTGCAGCTGTTCATCCTGCCCAGCGATGAGGGCCTGATGCTGGCGGCCCACTGGGCAGCCGAAGCCGATTGCACCCTGCGCGCACCGGCGGCCAGCTTGCTCAAGCTGGCCATCAGCAAGGACAAGACCGCAGTGCTGCACAGCCCGCAAGTAGAGCTGGACGGTGACAGCGGCGTGCTGCTGGAGCTGGCTGGCGTGCTGCAGGACCTGGAGCTGGACTGGGAGTACGAACTCGCACGCTGGCTGGGCCCAGTCGCCACGCAACTGCTCGGCGGCCACCTGCGCAGCCGCGCGCGCTGGTATCAACAAGGCTTCACCAGCCTGAACCAGAACCTGGCCGAATACCTCGCCGAAGAGTCGCGTACCCTGGTCGGGCAACGCGAAGCCGAAGCGCGGTTCAGTGAGCTGGACCAGATCAAACTCGATCTGGAACGTCTTGAGGCGCGCTTGGAGCGTCTTTCCCGATCCCTCGACTCAAGCGATAACGCATGAAGCTGCTCGCCGTCCGCCGTCTGTTGCGCATCCAGCGCGTCGTGATCCGCTACCGCCTCGATGACCTGCTGTTCGCCCTGCCGTTGCCCTGGTTCCTCCTGGCGCTGCGTTATGCCCTGCCGTGGCGCTGGTTCCCGCGCAAGACCCTGGAACTGAGCCGGGGCGCGCGCCTGCGTTTGGCCCTGCAGGACCTGGGGCCGATCTTCATCAAGTTCGGGCAGATCCTCTCCACTCGCCGCGACCTGCTGCCCGAAGACATCGCCGATGAGCTGATGCTGCTGCAGGACCGAGTACCACCCTTCGACTCGCAACTGGCCGTCAAGCTGATCGAAGAGCAACTGGGGAAAAAGATCAGCGAGGTGTTCAGCCGCTTCGACATCGAGCCCCTGGCCTCGGCCTCGGTAGCCCAGGTGCATGCCGCGCAGCTGAAAAGCGGCGAAGAGGTGGTGGTCAAGGTCATTCGCCCAGGCCTCAAACCGATCATCGCGCAAGACCTGGCGTGGCTGTTCATCCTCGCCCGCACCGCGGAAAAACTCTCCGCCGATGCGCGCCTGCTGCACCCGGTGGACGTGGTCCAGGACTACGAAAAAACCATCTACGACGAACTCGACCTGCTGCGTGAAGCGGCCAACGCCAGCCAACTCAAGCGTAACTTCGACGGCTCGCCCCTGCTGTACGTGCCCCAGGTCTACTGGGACTGGTGCCGGCCAAAAGTACTGGTGATGGAGCGCATCTACGGGGTCCAGGTCACCGACCTGGCAACCCTGGCCGACCAGCGCACCGATATGAAGATGCTCGCCGAACGCGGCGTGGAGATCTTCTTCACCCAGGTGTTCCGTGACAGCTTCTTCCATGCCGACATGCACCCGGGCAACATCTTCGTCAGCACGGTCAACCCGTGGAGCCCGCAGTACATTGCCATCGATTGCGGCATTGTCGGCAGCCTGACCCCGGAAGACCAGGACTACCTGGCGCGCAACCTGTTCGCCTTCTTCAAGCGCGATTACCGACGTGTCGCCCAATTGCACATCGACTCGGGCTGGGTACCGGCGGAAACCAAACTCAACGAATTCGAAGCGGCGATCCGCACGGTATGCGAACCGATCTTCGAAAAACCGTTAAAAGATATTTCCTTCGGCCAGGTGCTGATGCGCCTGTTCCAGACGGCTCGGCGCTTCAATATGGAAGTCCAGCCGCAGTTGGTCCTGCTGCAAAAGACCCTGCTCAACATCGAAGGCCTGGGCCGCCAGCTGTACCCGGACCTGGACCTGTGGAACACCGCCCAGCCGTTCCTCGAACGCTGGATGCGCGAACGCGTCAGCCCGAAAACCCTGCTGGGCAACCTGCACAACCAGGTCGAGCAGCTGCCGCACCTGGCCAACATGACCCGCGACCTGCTCGAACGCATGACCCAACCCCACGCCGCCAACCCGCCCGTGGCCTGGCATCGGCGCTCGGACGACTGGTTCCTGCGCCTGCTCGGTGCCGCCCACCTGGCCGGCGGTGCGATCCTGCTGGCCGGTGGTCCGCTGAACGAACTGGGCCACTGGCCGGGCGCAATTATGCTCGCGGTGGGTTTGTATCTGGTCGTTCGCCGATAGCCAGCCGGGTTGTCGGCTGGCACACTGAGCCAGAACAGCTGCAAGCTGCAAGCTGCAAGCTGCAAGCTGCAAGCTGCAAGCAAATTCGTGGTGTACACATGACGCAAGCACAAGGCACAGGCTTTTACTTGCAGCTTGAAGCTCAAAGCTTGTAGCTGCTTTCAGGAATCGAAGATGAAAAACTGGCTGGACGAGATCAAATGGGACAGTGACGGCCTGGTGCCGGCGATCGCCCAGGACCACAAGACCGGGCGCGTGCTGATGATGGCCTGGATGAACCGCGAAGCACTGGAGCTCAGCGCTGCCGAGAACCGCGCCATCTACTGGTCACGCTCGCGTGGCAAGCTGTGGCGCAAGGGCGAAGAGTCCGGCCACGTGCAGACCCTGCATGAGATGCGCCTGGACTGCGACGCCGACGTGATCATCCTGATGGTCGAGCAGATCGGCGACATCGCCTGTCATACCGGGCGCCAAAGCTGCTTCTACCGCGTATTCGAGAACGGCGACTGGAAAACCGTCGACCCGGTGCTCAAGGACCCGCACGCCATTTACTCTGCAGGACACAGCCATGAGTGACACCCTGACCCGCCTGGCCCAGGTGCTGGAAGAGCGTAAAGGCGCCGCCGCCGACAGCTCCTATGTCGCCAGCCTTTACCACAAGGGCCTGAACAAGATTCTGGAGAAAGTCGGCGAAGAGTCGGTCGAGACCATCATTGCCGCCAAAGACGCCGCCGTCAGCGGAGATTGCAGCGATGTCATCTACGAAACCGCCGACCTGTGGTTCCATAGCATGGTCATGCTGGCCCAGTTAGGGCAGCATCCGCAGGCGGTACTCGACGAACTGGACCGCCGCTTCGGCCTGTCCGGGCACGACGAGAAAGCCTCGCGTCCAGCCAACTGAATAACGATTAGAGAGGAGCAGCAAGATGGGCATTTTTGACTGGAAACACTGGGTCGTCATTCTGGTGGTGGTAGTGCTGGTATTCGGCACCAAGAAACTGAAAAACCTCGGCACCGACGTTGGCGAATCGATCAAGGGCTTTCGCAAGGCCATGAACGATGACGAAAAACCCGCCGAACCGGTGGTGCCACCGACCGCACAGCCAGCACCGCCCGTGCAGCCACAGGCTTCGACCCTGAACGAGCCGCACACCATTGACGTGCAGGCCCAGAAAGTCGAAGAGCCGACCCGCAAAGACTCGTGAGCACAGACTAATGTTTGGTATCAGCTTCTCTGAACTGCTGCTTGTCGGCCTCGTTGCCCTGCTGGTGCTGGGCCCCGAGCGCCTGCCGGGCGCTGCGCGCACCGCCGGCCTGTGGGTCGGGCGCCTGAAGCGCAGCTTCAACGCGATCAAACAGGAAGTTGAGCGTGAAATCGGTGCCGACGAAATCCGTCGGCAATTGCACAACGAGCACATTCTGTCGCTGGAGCAGGAGGCGCGCAAAATCCTCAATCCGCTCCAGCAGCAGCCGACGCCAACTGAAACGCCGATCTCCCCAGCCACGCCTGCCCCAGCGGTGAGCACCGCGGCAGTCGAGCCAGCAGCGGCCACCGTCAGCGCACCTGTCACCGAGCCGGCGGCCACCGCTGCGCCTGCTCCCCACGACCCAACACCGGCGCCGCGAGCCCCATGAGCGATATTCCAGAGAACGACCAACACATGCCGCTGGTCTCGCACCTCACCGAGTTGCGTACCCGCCTGCTGCGCTGTGTCGCGGCGATCTTCCTGATCTTCGCCGGGCTGTTTGCCTTCACCCAGCAGATCTACACCTTCGTCTCGACACCGCTGCGGGCGTACTTGCCGGCGGGTGCGACGATGATCGCCACCGACGTCTCGTCGCCCTTCCTGACGCCATTGAAGCTGACCATGATGGTCTCGCTGTTCCTGGCGATCCCGGTGATCCTGCATCAGATCTGGGGCTTCATCGCACCGGGCCTGTACAAGCACGAGAAACGCATTGCCGTGCCATTGCTGGTGTCGAGCATCGTGCTGTTCTATGCCGGCATGGCGTTCGCCTACTTCCTGGTGTTCCCGCTGATCTTCAAGTTCTTCGCCGCTGCCACCCCGGCCGGCGTGGAGATGATGACCGACATCACCAGTTACCTGGATTTCGTCATGACGCTGTTCTTCGCCTTTGGCGTGGCGTTCGAGATCCCGGTGGCCGTGGTCCTGCTGGTATGGATCGGCGTGGTCGACGTCAAGTACCTGCGCAAGATCCGCCCGTACGTGATCATCGGTTGCTTCGTGGTGGGCATGATCCTCACCCCGCCGGACATCTTCTCCCAGACCCTGCTGGCCGTGCCGATGTGGATGCTGTTCGAGATCGGCATCCTGTTCGGCAGCCTGATCAGCAAACGTGGCGAGCATCCGGACGACCAGCCGGCTGACGATCACAACGACCAGCCGCCAGCGACCCAACCGTGAACCTGCTGCTCCTCGAAGAGGCCGATTTCATTGCGCCCGACCGGGTCGTGCTGCGCGATCGGCGCTTGACCCACATGCAGGAAGTGCACCGCTGCGAAGTCGGTGACAGCTTGCGCGTCGGACGCATCGGCGGGCTGATGGGTGCGGCCCAAGTGCTGCGCCTGGAACCCGGCGAAGCCGAGTTGCAGGTCAGCCTTGACCAGCCACCGCCGGCCAAGCTGCCCCTGACCCTGATCCTCGCCCTGCCTCGGCCGAAGATGCTGCGCCGGGTGTTCCAGACCGTGGCCACCATGGGCGTGCCCAAGGTGGTGCTGGTCAACAGCTACCGGGTCGAAAAGAGCTTCTGGCAGACCCCCTTCCTCGAGCCCGAGGCGATTCGCGAACAATTGATCCTCGGCCTGGAGCAGGCCCGCGACAGCGTGCTGCCGGAAATCGTCATCGAAAAACGCTTCAAGCCCTTCGTCGAAGACCGCCTGCCGGCCATCGTCGAGGGCACCCTCGGGCTGGTCGGTCACCCCGGCAACCACCCGCCCTGCCCTCGCGGGCTGACCGAGCCCGTGACCCTGGCCATCGGCCCGGAAGGCGGCTGGATCCCCTACGAAATCGACCTGCTGGGCAAGGCCGGACTGCAACCGGTACAGCTCGGCGAGCGCATCCTGCGAGTCGAAACCGCAGTCACCGCACTGCTCGCTCGCCTATTCTGATCCCCAGGATCGTAGGAGCACCTACAGATTCTCTTTAGTCGGCCGATAGACTCTCCATAATTCGAATCAATGGGGAGTCTGCAGCATGTACCGATGGTTAGCCGAGAACCTTGGCAATGTGAGCGTAAATCGCAAGCTGGGCATCGGCTTCGGCCTGGTCTTGCTGATGACCCTGCTGATCACCGTCAACGGCTGGTCGGGCATGAGCAGCATCATCAGCCGGGGCGACAAGCTCGGCTTCATCTCCAGCCTCGCCGCACTGACCAAAGACCTGCGCATTGCCCGCCTGGACTATGACATGCGTCACGGCGAGCAAGGGCCGGCGGCGGTGAACGAGGTGTTGAACAACCTCGACCAGGGCCTCAAGAGCGCCCTGACGATGATCGAGCAGCCCGCCGACGCCGCCATACTCAATGAGCAACTGGAAGCCGTCAGCGAGTACCGGCACGCCTTCGCCGACATGACCCAGGCCACCACCCATCGTGAAGCCGCCAGAACCAAGCTGGGCGCGACCGCTGACGCTGCCGTGGCCCGCGTCAGCGAAGTGGAGAAAGCCCTGCTGCAAGGCGACAACGTGGCGCAGTTCAACAGCGTCATCGACCTCAGCAAACTGCTCCAGCAGGCGCGCTTCCAGGTCCGCGGCTACACCTACAGCGGCAAGGCCGAGGCCGAACAGCCGGCCCTGGCCGCCATCGACGCAGCCCTCGACTACCTCAAGGCCCTGCCCGCGCAACTGCCCGAGCAGCACGTCGGCAACCTGCAACAGGCCAGCGACTCGCTGATCGGCTACCGCGCGGCGGTCAGCCAGTACCGCGATGCCCAGGTGGCCAGCGCCACCGCACTCAAGGACATGGCCCATCAAGGCGACGTCCTGCTGGAACTGAGCAAAAAACTCACGCTGTCGCAGACCGTCGTCCGCGACACCGACGCCGCCCACGCCAAGAACACCCTATTGCTGAGTACGGTGCTGGCCCTGGTGTTCGGCCTGATCGCTGCCTGGGCCATCACCCGGCAAATCATCATCCCGCTGAACCAGGCCCTCAAGGCCGCCGAACGGGTGGCAGCCGGCGACCTGACGCACAACCTGATCTCCCAGCGCCGCGACGAACTGGGCCAACTGCAGCGCGCGATCCAGAGCATGATCGTCGGCCTGCGCGAGCTGATTGGCGGGATCAGCGATGGCGTCACGCAAATCGCCAGCGCTGCCGAAGAACTGTCGGCGGTAACCGAGCAGACCAGCGCCGGGGTCAACAGCCAGAAGGTCGAGACCGATCAGGTCGCCACCGCGATGAACGAAATGGCCGCCACCGTGCAAGAAGTCGCGCGTAACGCCGAAGAGGCCTCGGAGGCCGCCGTCGCGGCCGACCAGCAGGCCCGTGAAGGCGACAAAGTGGTCGGCGAAGCCATCGCCCAGATCGAGCGCCTGGCCACCGAGGTCGGCCACTCCACCGAAGCCATGGGCCATTTGAAGCGCGAGAGCGACAAGATCGGCAGCGTGCTGGACGTGATCAAGTCCGTGGCCCAGCAAACCAACCTGCTGGCCCTCAATGCCGCCATCGAGGCCGCGCGGGCCGGTGAGGCCGGCCGGGGTTTTGCCGTGGTCGCCGATGAAGTGCGCAGCCTGGCGCAACGCACCCAGAAGTCCACCGAAGAGATCGAGGAACTGATCGTTGGCCTGCAGAGCGGCACCCAGCAGGTCGCCACCATCCTGGACAACAGCCGCAGCCTGACCGACAGCAGCGTCGAGCTCACCCGTCGCGCGGGCGGTTCGCTGGACAACATCACCCGCACCGTCTCAGCGATTCAGGCAATGAACCAGCAGATCGCAGCCGCGGCCGAGCAACAAAGCGCCGTGGCCGAAGAGATCAACCGCAGCGTGCTGAATGTGCGTGATGTGTCCGAGCAGACCTCGGCCGCCAGTGAGGAGACCGCCGCCTCCAGCGTTGAGCTGGCGCGGTTGGGTACTCATCTGCAGATGCTGGTGGGTAAATTCAGGGTCTGATCGGTGGCACACGCGAGGCTGGCAACAGCCTCCCGGTTCAGGCGTCGCACCCGCCAACCTGGCGAATGTGCTGCGCCAGGGCCGCGAGGTCGTGGTTGAGCTCACCCTTGAAGTCATGGGACGAGATATAGCCTTCGTAGCGCTCGAAGAACTTGTCGACGTTGGAACTGATGGGTTTGAAGGCGCTGGAGTCGCCCGTCCCGTGCATGGGGAAGAGCTTGGCGTGCAAATGGTCGATGCCATAGCCTTCCAGCATCAAGCCCGTGCGGCCAACGTCCGGCAGCGCGCGGTCGATCAGCAGTGCGACTTTTTTCGCGGCGATCATCAACCCCGACAATACCTCGTCAGACTGGGCGAACGCGTAGCTGCCAACGTGCTGCCGGGGCACGACCACCGAGAAGCCCGGTGTATTGGGACGGCTGGAGAGGAATGCCACGTGGGCTTCGTCCTCCCAGATCAGGTGCATGGGTGCCTGGCCGGCGAGCATTTTGCAAAAGATACAGTCCATGTTGTTCAAGCCCGTCCGTGGAGTCCTTGATAAACGTTTCTGCCGACCAGTTATTTAGTCGCGCCCTTACAAGACCTGACGCAAGAACGCCTGCGCCCGTGGATCCTTCGGCGCATCAAAGAACTCGGCTGGCGAAGCATCTTCCAGCAACTTGCCGTGATCGAAGAACAGCACCCGGTCCGCCACTTCGCGGGCAAAGCCCATTTCGTGCGTCACGCAGACCATGGTCATGCCTTCCACAGCGAGGGTCTTCATCACATCCAGCACTTCGCCGACCATTTCCGGGTCGAGTGCCGAGGTCGGTTCGTCGAACAGCATGACCTTGGGCTCCATGGCCAGCGCCCGAGCGATTGCCACCCGCTGTTGTTGGCCGCCGGACAGGCGCGACGGGAACTCGTGGGCCTTCTGCGCAATGCCGACCTTCTCCAACAGCGCCATGGCCTTGGCTTCGCGCTCCTTCTTGGCGCGCTTGCGCACGACCTTCTGCGCCAGGCACAGGTTCTCCAGCACGGTCATGTGCGGGAACAGGTTGAAGTGCTGGAACACCATGCCGACTTCACGCCGGTAGGCATTCACGTCGGTTTTCGGGTCGGCCAGTTGCAGGCCGTCGATGCTCACCGAGCCGGAATCGAACTCTTCCAGGCCATTGAGGCAGCGCAAGAAAGTCGATTTGCCGGAACCGGACGGACCGATGACCACCAGCACCTCGCCCTTGGCCACCTGGGTGGTGACGTTGTCCACCGCGCGAACCACCTGGCCACGGGTGTCGAAGACTTTTATCAGATCGCGGACTTCAATCACTTTGCGCGAGCCTCCGCTCAAGCCGGCTGGCCATTTTCGACAGCGGCAGGTTGATCAACAGGTACAGCCCGGCCACGCAGAACAGGATTTCGAACGGCGAGAACGAGGTGGTGATGACTTCACGGCCACTCTTGAGCAGCTCGGTGATGGCGATGACCGACACCAGCGAGGTGTCCTTGACCAGGCTGATGAATTGCCCGGCCAGTGGCGGCAGTACCCGCTTGAATGCTTGCGGCAGCACCACATGGCGCATCGACTGGCTGGCATTCAGGCCCAGGGAGCGCGCGGCTTCGTTCTGCCCACGGGCAATCGACTGCACGCCCGATCGAATGATCTCGGCCACGTAGGCCCCGGTGAACAGCGACAGCGCGGCAATCCCGGCGAACTCGCGGGACAGGTTGAGCACCGTGCCGATGAAGAAGTAGAAAATGAAGATCTGCACCAGCAGCGGCGTACCGCGCACCAGCTCGATGTAGACGATCGACAGATCGCGCAGGGTCGGGTTGTTCGACAGCCGGCACAGGCCGGTTGCCAGGCCGATCAACAGCCCAAGCACACCCGAGACCAGCGACAGCCACAAGGTTGTCCACAGGCCCCACAACAGCGGTCCTGCAGCCCAATGTCGGGTGACACCGATCACATCGCCTTCGGCTACATCGTCGCCACGGGCCACTTGCAGGCTGTTGTCGTCGACCGTCAGCACTTGCTCGGTGCCGGCGTCGTTGCGCAGGGTCACCTCAGCTTTGTCACCTTTGCGCACCAGTTCGCTGACGGTGGAGATGTCGGCGGCACGCTGGGTGTCTTCGGCGTGATAGGCGAAGTACTGCGGCACGCGGTTCCAGCGCCATTCGTAGGACATCAGCGAGGTGGCGTAGTACAACGCGCCGGCCATGCCGACCAGCACCAGCACGGTCAGGACGTGCCAGGGCCATTGGGCTTTTTTATGTTTCATTGCGGGTTCCGGGATGTTTGTTGCCTGTCAGGCCGTCATCGCGGGCAAGCCCGCTCCCACAATGGTCCAGGTGAGCAGCATTTTTGTGTCCAACGCTGAACCTGTGGGAGCTGGCTTGCCAGCGATTGAGGCGACTCGGTCTATCTGACCAAGCCTTATTCCATGTCTTTCTGCCAAGCGGTGTCTTTGAACCACTTGTCATGAATACGATCGTAGGTGCCGTCTTCGTGGATCTGGTGCAGGAAGTTGTTGATGAAGTTCAGGCTGTCGTAGTCGCCCTTCTTCAGGCCGAAAGCCAGTGGCTCGTAGGTGAACGGCTTGTCGAGGAACACCAGCTTGCCGTTGCCGACCTTGTTCACTGCCACCACGTTGTACGGTGCGTCGTAGACAAAGGCGTCAGCCTTGCCGTTGACCACGTCGAGCACACCTTCCTGTTCGTTGTCGTAGCCGTGGTACTTGGCTTTGGACATCAGCTTCCTGGCGACCATTTCGCCCGTGGTGCCGAGCTTGGAGGTGATGCGGTAGTCAGCGCTGTTCAGGTCTTTATAGGACTTGATGGTGCCTTCCAGCTCCTTGCGGATCAGCAGCGTCTGGCCGACCACGATGAAGGGTTCGCTGAAGTTCAGGCGCAGGTTGCGTTCCTGGGTCAGGGTCATGCCGCTGCCGATCATGTCGAACTTGTCGGTCAGCAAGGCCGGGATGATGCCATCGTAACCGGTGGATACCAGTTCCAGCTTGACGCCCATGGCCTTGGTCATGGCTTTGAGCAGATCGACTTCGAAGCCGATGATTTCGCCGCGCTTGTTGGTCATTTCAAACGGCATGTACGTCGGATCCATGCCGACTTTCAACGTGCCACGCTTGACTGCATCGTCGATGGCGCCGGCCTGCGCCGCGTTGACTGCTACCAGTGCCGAGACGCCGAGCATCAGCATCGAGAGATACTTCTTCATCATCAAAGTCCCCAATCTTTTTGTAGTAAGGCGCGCAATCGAACGCTTTTTTGTGGAAAACGGCCGATACGGACACAAAGGTTGTCCGGGCACACCAAAGAAGGGAGCGATGCTAACGCACTCGGCCGTTTGCACAAGTGGTTACGAAGTTTCAGGCAAAAAAAAGCCCCGCGGATCGGCGGGGCTTTTTCATCAGGCCGGTTGTGCCTGCAAGCTCAAGGGCTTGAGCGGCAACAGCGGCGCATGGGGGTCGGCTTTCACCGAAGCCCGCCAGGCGTCCAGCCAGTCGGCGTGGCCTTCGCTCCAGACCTGCTCATGCAGGCGAGCCAGGGCTACCGGGTCGCTGAGCAACTGCAGGCGCTCATGGTTGTTCAAGCCGGCCGGGCCGACTTTCAACGCATGGCGTACCCGCTCGGTGCGCAACCACTCGATCGGCTCGGCCTGACCGTGACGCGAAGTCGCCAGCGCACACGCCAGGGCGTTCTGCTGCGGGTCGACCACGGCGCGGATGAAGCCGTCGTTCAGGGCGTGCCAACGGTTCTCGTGGGTGTACTGGTCGGTCGCCAGCAAGGCCTGTGGCGGATTGTATTCCTCAGGAATCAGGAACAGGCTCTCGTCACGGGACTTCAGGCCCAGGCCCACACGGCTGGAGATCACCGACACCGGGATCGACAGCATCAACGAACCGACGATCGGCACCAGCCACCACAGGAAGCTCGGGTTCAGCCAGATCACCAGCAAGGCCCAGAAGAAGCCCAGCAGGGTCTGCGGACCGTGACGCTTGACTGCCTCGCTCCAGGGCGTGGAGTCATCGTCACGCTGTGGCGAGTTCCAGGTCGCGGCCCAGCCGAGGAACGCGGCGAGCACAAACCGGGTGTGGAAAATCATCCGCACCGGCGCCAGCAACATGGAGAACAGCATCTCCAGGAGCATCGACAGGGTGACCTTGAACTTGCCGCCGAACTCTTTCGCGCCCTTGGCCCAGATCAGGATGATGCTCAACAACTTCGGCAGGAACAGCAGCACGATGGTGGTCGAGAACAGCGCGATGGCCTTGTCCGGGTGCCATTGTGGCCACAGCGGATACAACTGGCGCGGTTCCAGGAAGTACTGCGGCTCCATCAGCGTGTTGACCGCCAGCAGCGCCGTCGACAGCACCAGGAAGAAGAACCACAGCGGCGCCGACAGGTAGGACATCACGCCCGTCAGGAACACCGCACGGTGCACCGGGTGCATGCCCTTGACCAGGAACAGGCGGAAGTTCATCAGGTTACCGTGGCACCAGCGACGGTCACGCTTGAGTTCGTCCAGCAGGTTGGGCGGCAGTTCTTCGTAGCTGCCCGGCAGGTCGTAGGCAATCCACACGCCCCAGCCGGCACGGCGCATCAGCGCGGCTTCAACGAAGTCGTGGGACAGAATGGCACCGGCAAACGCGCCTTTACCGGGCAACGGCGCCAAGGCGCAGTGCTCGATGAACGGCTTCATGCGGATGATCGCGTTGTGCCCCCAGTAGTGGGATTCGCCCAACTGCCAGAAGTGCAGGCCGGCGGTGAACAGCGGGCCGTAGACCCGGGTGGCGAATTGCTGCATGCGCGCATACAGGGTGTCCATGCCCGACGCCCGTGGCGCGGTCTGGATGATCCCGGCGTCCGGCGTGGCTTCCATCAAGCGCACCAGGCTGGTCAGGCATTCACCGCTCATCACGCTGTCGGCGTCGAGGACCACCATGTACTTGTAGTCACCCCCCCAGCGACGGCAGAAGTCGTCGAGGTTACCGCTCTTGCGTTTGACCCGACGGCGACGGCGGCGATAGAAGATCTTGCCAAAGCCCTTGGCTTCGCGGCAGACATCCAGCCAGGCTTGTTGCTCGGCGACACAGATATCGGAGTCGTTACTGTCACTGAGGACGAAGAAATCGAAACGATCGAGATCGCCAGTGGCGGCCACCGATTCGAACGTGGCGCGCAAACCGGCAAATACCCGGGGCACGTCTTCGTTGCAGATCGGCATCACCAAGGCGGTGCGGGCGTCTTTGGGAATCGGCTCGTTGCCGGCACTTTTACCGGAGATGCGGTATTTATCGTGACCGGTCAGCAGCTCGAGAAAGCCCATCAGCGCGGTCCAGAAACCGGCCGAGACCCAGCAGAACAGAATCCCGAACAGAATCAGGATGCTGGTCTGCAAGGCGTATGGCAGCACTTGCGTGGCGGTCTGCATCAGCGGTTGATGCAGGACTTCGTTCAGGTCGACGAACGACCAGCCCTGGTACGGCATGATGCCTTTCATGTACCAGCCGGCAACGATGGTCTGCCCGAGCATCAGCACCAGCAGGATGTAGCGGCGAATCGAACCGACGGTGCGCCAGCGCGCGGCCGGCAGCACACGTTCATCCTTGGGCGGTGCCGGCGGATTGGTGCGACCGGTCAGCCGACGCCAGCCGCGCACCAGGATATTGGTACGCCACGGCTCGGGCACGACCTTGGTCCGACGGATCGGCGGGGTGGCTTTCAGGCACACCCGGCCGCTGGCGTCGAGCACCAGCATCTCGGCCTCTTCCAGCTCCTCGGCGGAGTTGAGGGTCAGGCGACGGCCGACCGAGGCCTGTGCGGCCTCGCTCGGTGCGTCGAAGGTCGACGAGGACAGGCGTTCATGCAGTTCGCTGAAGGATTTGCAGCCCGCCAACTCGGCGCGCTGCTCATCGGTCATCGGCAAATGCGCCAGATACTCGCTGAGCGACTCTGGCTGTGCTTGGGAATTACTCATCGGCAGGCAACTGATAGCTCCAGGTCTCGGTCAAGACTTCTTCAGTCGGCGCCGATTCCGGTGTGGCTGGGGCCGCTTCGGCAGCAACTGGCTGCTTGGCGTCTTTGTTGTCCTTGGTCTTGCTCTCGGCAGCGGGCTTGGCGTCAGCCTGTTTGGCGTCCGCTTGCTTGGCTTCTGCCTGCTTGGCTTCCTTGTCCGCTTTCTCTTGCTGCTTGGCGGCCACTTTGTCGGCCTTGGCCACCGAGGAATTGGAGCTTGGCAGCGAAGTCTTGGTCAGGTCCGCCGGCACGATGGGCTGCACCAGGGCCGCACGCATCTCGGTCGACTTGCTCGGGTCCTTGATCTTCATCCGCAGGGTCAGGCGCCAGCCCTTGGTTTCAGGGTTGTAGCGCACGCTGTTCTCGACCAGCTCGGCATTGTCACCCACGCTGACCTGGCTACGAACGTCGGCCTCCGGCGGCAGGGCTGCCAGGGATGGACCTTCGAAATCCACCAGGTAGGCAACACTGCCATCTGGCTGACGAATCAGGTTGGATTGCTTGACGTCGCCGGTGGAACGCAGGGTCTGGCTGACCCACGCGCTATCCGGGGCGTGCAGGGCTGCTTCGTCGATGGTCCAGTGCAGGCGATAGGCTACATCCAGTGGCTGGCCAGGCTCCGGCAGTTTTTCCGGGCTCCAGAAAGCCACGATGTTGTCGTTGGTTTCGTCGGCGGTAGGAATTTCCACCAGGTCGACCGAACCCTTGCCCCAATCACCTTTTGGCTCGATCCAGGCGCTTGGGCGCTTGTCGTAGCGGTCGTCGAGGTCTTCATAGTGGCTGAAGTCGCGGCCACGTTGCAGCAGGCCAAAACCACGTGGGTTCTCTACCGAGAAGTTGCTCACGGCCAAGTGTTTCGGGTTGTTCAGCGGACGCCAGATCCACTCGCCGTTGCCGGCATGGATCGCCAGGCCGCTGGAGTCGTGCAGCTCGCGACGGTAGTTGAGGACCTTCGATGGCTGGTTGGCGCCGAACAGGAACATGCTGGTCAGCGGGGCGATGCCCAGCTTGCTGACCTTGTCACGCAGGAACATCTGCGCCTTGACGTCGACAATGGTGTCGCTGCCAGGACGCAGGGTCAGGCGGTAGGCGCCGGTGGCACGTGGCGAATCCAGCAGGGCGAAAATCACCAGGTGCTTGTCGCCCGGCTTCGGCTGCTCGATCCAGAACTCGGTGAAACGCGGGAATTCTTCACCCGACGGCAGCGCGGTATCAATCGCCAGGCCACGGGCCGACAGCCCATAGGTATGGCCCTTGCCGACGACGCGGAAATAGCTCGCGCCGAGCATGGTCATGATTTCGTCTTGCTTGTCGGCCTTGTTGATCGGGTAAAGCACACGGAAACCGGCATAACCCAGTTGTTCGGTGGCCTTGGGATCAAACTTGACGTCGCCGAAATCGAAACGACTTGGGTCGTACTTGATCTCTTCGACGGTGTTTGCCGTGATTTCGTTGATTTTCACCGGCGTATCGAAATGCATGCCCTGGTGATAGAACGACAGCTTGAACGGGGTCTTTTTATCGGCCCATTCAGCTTTTTCGGTCAGGAAACGAATTTTTTGATAGTCGGCGAATTTCATTTCGCGAAATTCGTTCGGCAGATTGCTGCGCGGAGCCTCGTATTTCTGCCCAGCCAGCTCTTTTGCCTTGGCCGACACATCGTTCAGATTGAATGCCCAAAGCTGGCCGGCGCTGAGCAGGCAAAACAGGGCAGAGCCTGTCGCCAGTGCGTTTCGTAACCGTTTGGCAGACAATTTTGGTGCAGTACAGGGACTAACAATCACGAGCAACCCTCGCCGAAAACAGATCAAAAAACCAACGGCCAGCTATCTATATGCCAGGTTGGCGAGCATTGTTCCGACTCCGATGGGGCAAAATGATTCCCCAAACGGTCGTGAACAAGTCTCTACCTAAGTCAAAAATGGGCCAACGAACGCTGATCCCCGTAGCGCGGGATTATCTAGTAGCCCGCGTTACAACGCATCAGGGGTAACAAAGTATTTATTGCGAAAAACCCCTGTTTCACCCCGAAACAGCCCTGAAAAGATGTTTCAAACGCTTTCAGGTCTGCAACAGGAAGGTCACCGGGCCATCATTGACCAGATGCACCTGCATATCCGCGCCAAATCTGCCTGATGCCACATTGCCATGCAACTGCTGTGCTTTGCCTAATAAATAGTCAAAAAGCTCTTCGCCCAGTGCCGGAGGGGCAGCGGTCGAAAAGCTCGGGCGCAGGCCATTTTTGGTGTCGGCGGCCAGGGTGAACTGCGAGACCAACAGCAACCCCCCGCCGACATCGGCCAAGGACAGGTTCATCTTGCCCTCGGCGTCGCTGAATACCCGATAGTTAAGCAGCTTCTGCACAAGTTTGTCGGCGCTGGCCCGGGTATCGTCGGGTTCAACGGCCACCAGGACCAGCAAGCCCTGGTCGATCGAGCCGACAACCTCCCCCGCTACCTCGACGCGCGCGCCACGCACGCGCTGCAACAGGCCCTTCATGCTTCTTCAGGCGGCAGGTCGAGCAGGCGCCGCGCCATCTGGTTGGCAGCCCGCACCAGGGCATCGGTGATACCCGGCTCGGAGGCAGCGTGCCCGGCGTCGCGGATCACCTGCAGTTCACTGTTGGGCCAGTTCTGATGCAACTCCCAGGCATTGTCCAACGGGCAGATCACGTCGTAGCGGCCATGCACGATGACGCCAGGCAGGTGGGCGATCTTGCCCATGTCGCGAATCAGCTGGTTGGGTTCCAGGAAGGCGTTGTTGGTGAAGTAGTGGCATTCGATCCGGGCAATCGACAGCGCGCGCTGCGGCTCCGAAAAGCGATCGACCACCAACGGATTCGGGCGCAGGGTCGCGGTGCGGCCTTCCCACAGCGACCAGGCCTTGGCCGCATGCATCTGGGCAATCTGGTCGTTGCCGGTCAGGCGCTTGTGAAAGGCGTTGAGCAGATCGTCGCGTTCGTCCTGGGGAATCGGCGCGATGTAGTCCTGCCAGTAATCAGGGAACAGGCGGCTGGCGCCGGCCTGGTAGAACCATTCGATTTCCTGCGGGCGGCAGAGAAAAATCCCGCGCACAATCAGGCCGTGCACGCGCTCTGGGTGGGTTTGTGCGTAGGCCAGGGCCAGGGTCGAACCCCAGGAGCCACCGAACAGCACCCACTTGTCGATGCCCAGGTGCTGGCGAATCCGCTCGAGGTCGGCAACCAGGTCCCAGGTGGTGTTGTTTTCCAGGCTGGCGTGCGGGGTCGAACGGCCGCAACCACGCTGATCGAAAGTGACAATGCGATACAGATTCGGATCGAAGTAGCGCCGGCTCTGCGCATCGCAACCCGCCCCCGGGCCGCCATGAATGAACACCACCGGCAAACCTTCCGGTGATCCGCTTTCGTCGACGTACAGGGTATGGGTTTCATCGACGGCCAGATCGTGCCGGGCGTAAGGTTTGATCTGCGGGTACAAAGTCTGCATTGCGCGCTCCGTAAGGGGTCGAGGTCATCCCTGGGGGGACTTCTATTATTCTGCCGTTGGGCATCATAAACCCGAATAGCGCAATGAGCATGTCCCTGAAGAAAATACGGTTTTTGCGACGCTTGTGTGGGCGCTGTCGCGGGCAAGCGGAGCACGGCCCGGCCGGCTCCCACAGGAATTTTTTATTGGGGGGGCAAAATCAGCCAGCACCCAAATTCACTGTGGGAGTGAGTCGGGTTATGCGCTATAGCGCTGCCGCCCCCAGGCCAACATCCCTTGCAGCAGTTGCTTGAGCACCACCTGGGTCGGAGCGGCCAGGTCGGGGCGGTAGCGGAACGGCTCGAACTCTTCCATATAGGTGCACTGCCCCAACTCCAGTTGCACCGCATGAATGTTTTCGCCCGGGTTGCCGTAATGCCGGGTGATGTGGCCGCCCTTGAAGCGCCCGTTCAACACGTGACTGTAATCGCTGTGGCCAGCACAGATCGCTTCCAGCTCGGTGGCCAGCGTCGGATCGCAACTGGCACCGTTGAAGGTGCCGAGGTTGAAGTCCGGCAGCTTGCCTTCGAACAGGTGCGGGATCACCGAGCGAATCGAGTGCGCGTCGAACAGCATGGCATAGCCGAACTCGGCCTTGAGCCGCGCCAACTCCTGCTGCAGCGTGCGGTGGTACGGGGTCCAGACCTGCTCCAGATAACGTGCGCGCTCCTCGGTAGACGGCTCCAGCCCTTCGCGGAACAACGGCACGCCGTCGAACAGGGTCGCCGGGTACAGGCCGGTGGTCGCGCCGACGTACAGCGGCTTGTCGTCAGACGGACGATTGAGATCGATGACGAACCGCGAATACTCCGCCGCCAGGGTGCTGGCGCCCAGTTCCTGGGCGAACTCGTAGAGTGTCGGAATGTGCCAGTCAGTGTCCGGCAGGCTTTGCGCGGCGGGGATCAACCCGGCCTCGACGGCTGGCGTCAGGCGCACACCGGCGTGCGGCATGCTGATCAGCAGCGGCACCCGGCCTTGTTGGAAGTTCAGAACCTTATCCACAGCTGCTCTCCTAAATCTCGACTTCAACGCCGTGACGCACGACGCGTTTTTCCAGGTCACCACCCAACCAGTACGACAGGTCGGCCGGACGATCGATCTGCCAGGCGACGAAGTCGGCAACCTTGCCCACTTCCAGCGAACCGTGGGTATCGGCCATGCCCAGCGCAGTGGCGGCGTGGATTGTCGCGCCAGCCAAGGCTTCCTCCGGCGTCATACGAAAGCAGGTGCAGGCCATGTTCAGCATCAGGCGCACCGACAGGGCCGGCGACGTGCCGGGGTTGAGGTCGCTGGCGATGGCGATTTTCACGCCGTGCTTGCGCAGGGCATCCATCGGCGGCAACTGGGTTTCGCGCAGGAAGTAGAACGCCCCAGGCAGCAGTACGGCTACCGTACCGGCCGCGGCCATGGCGATGGCGTCGTCTTCGGTCATGAACTCCAGGTGATCGGCCGACAACGCCTGATAACGCGCCGCCAGGCTGGAGCCATGCAACGACGACAACTGCTCGGCGTGCAGCTTCACGGGCAGACCCAGCTTCTGCGCGGCGATGAACACCCGCTCTACCTGCGCCGGCGAGAACGCCAGGTATTCGCAGAACGCATCCACCGCATCCACCAGCCCTTCAGCCGCCAGGGCCGGGAGCATCTCGTTGCAGATATGCTCGATGTAGTCGTCGCTGCGATCGGCGTACTCCGGTGGCAAGGCGTGGGCCGCCAGGCAGGTGGTGCGCACGCTGACCGCAAACGCCTCACCGAGGCGCCGGGCGACACGCAGCATCTTGCGCTCGCTGACCAGGTCCAGACCGTAGCCAGACTTGATCTCGATGCTGGTGACGCCGTCGCGCAGCAGGCTTTTCAGGCGCTTGGCGGCACTGGCGAACAGTTCGTCCTCCGTTGCGGCACGGGTCGCGCGCACGGTGCTGGCGATGCCCCCGCCGGCGGCAGCGATCTCGGCATAGCTGACCCCTTGCAGGCGCTGCTCGAATTCGCCACTGCGGTTGCCGCCAAACACCGTGTGCGTGTGGCAGTCGATCAGGCCCGGGGTCACCCAGGCCCCCGCGAGGTCATGGACCTCGGGGTAATAATCCGACGGCAGCTCGCTACGTGGGCCGATCCACTCAATGTGCGCACCTGACGTCACGATGGCGGCATCCTCGATGATCGAGTAAGTGCCTTGGGCCATGCTTGCAACGTGGCAGTGTTGCCAGAGAGTTTTCATCCCAGGCCTCCGTTAGGTTATCGATGGGACATGGAAGGGTCGCGACTCACCTCGACCGCCGTTGGGGCAGCCGGCTTGACCCACAATTTATAAGCAATCACCAGCAAGACGATCCACACCGCACCGACTACCAGCGCTGCCTGGGTGCTCGGGAAGTAACCCAGCACACCAAACACAAACAGCATGAACACTATCGCGGCCGCCGGCGCATAAGGCCAGAACGGTACCGGGAATTTCAGCTCGGCGACTTGCTCGCGGGTCATCGAACGACGCATGGCCACTTGGGTCACCAGGATCATCAACCACACCCAGACGGTGGCGAAAGTCGCGATCGAGGCGATCACCAGGAACACATCCTTGGGGATCAGGTAATTCAACACCACGCCGCCCAGCAACGCTGCGCCCATGACCACCACGGTCATCCACGGCACGCCCTGTTTCGACAGCTGGGCAAACCCCTTGGGTGCGTGGCCCTGCTGCGCCAGGCCGTACATCATGCGTCCGGCACCGAAGATATCGCTGTTGATCGCCGATACTGCCGCCGAGATCACCACGATGTTAAGCACAGTTGCCGCCGCGCCGATGCCCAGGCTGTCGAAGATCTGCACGAACGGGCTGCCCTGGCTGCCAATCTGTGGCCATGGGTAGATCGCCATCAACACAAACAGGGTCAGCACGTAGAACAGCAGGATCCGCAGGGGCACCGCATTGATCGCCCGTGGAATCACCCGTTGTGGGTCCTTGGCTTCACCGGCAGTGATACCGATGATCTCGATGCCGCCGAATGCGAACATCACCACCGCCAGGGAGGCAATCACACCGCCGATGCCATTAGGCATGAAACCACCGTGGGCCCACAGGTTGCTCAGGCCGGGAGCCGTTTCAGTGCTGGCCGTGCCGATGCCGAAGAGCATGATGCCAAAACCGCCGAGGATCATCGCGACGATGGCGGCGACTTTCAGCAGCGATAGCCAGAACTCCATCTCGCCGAAGACCTTGACGTTGCACAGGTTCAGCCCGCCGATCAGCAGCACGATGCCCAGCACCCAGATCCAGCGCGCGACTTCCGGGAACCAGAAGCCCATGTAGATGCCGAAGGCCGTGACGTCGGCCAGGCAGACGATGATCATCTCGAAGGCGTAGGTCCAGCCCAGGATGAAGCCGGACATGGGCCCCAGGTAGGTGCTGGCGTAATGGCCAAAGGAACCCGAGACCGGGTTGTGCACGGCCATCTCGCCCAGGGCGCGCATGACCATGAACACCGCGGCGCCACCAATCAGGTAGGCCAGCAGCACGGCAGGCCCGGCCATCTGGATGGCCGAGGCGGAACCGTAGAAAAGCCCGGTGCCGATCGCCGACCCCAGTGCCATGAAGCGAATATGTCGGGCGGATAGCCCGCGTTTCAAGCCTTTGTCTGGCTGTTGCATTGCTCGTCCCTATTATTTTTGTCGAAGCAAATCGATTCGCAGGCAAACCTGCTCCCACAGGTTCAGCGCAATCCTTGTGGGAGCCGGCTTGCCCGCGATGGGGCGCTTACAGGCTCGGCAGCAACTTCGCCGTCACCAGTTCATTCAAGCAACGCGAAGCCAGCAGTTCGCTGGCGGCGTTGATGTCCGGCGCGAAGAAGCGGTCTTTCTCGTAGAACGGCACTTTGGCGCGCAAGGTGCTGCGGGCTTTTTCCAGTTTCGACGAGGTTTTCAGGCCGTCGCGCAGGTCCAGGCCCTGGCAGGCAGCCAGCCACTCGACCGCGAGAACGCCACGGGTGTTTTCAGCCATTTCCCACAGGCGCTTACCTGCCGCCGGGGCCATGGACACGTGGTCTTCCTGGTTGGCCGAAGTCGGCAGGCTATCTACCGAATGCGGGTGCGCCAGGGCCTTGTTTTCGCTGGCCAGGGCCGCCGCAGTCACCTGGGCGATCATGAAGCCGGAGTTGACTCCACCGTTGGCCACCAGGAACGGCGGCAGTTGCGACATGTGCTTGTCCATCATCAACGAAATGCGGCGCTCGCTCAGGGAGCCGATTTCCGCGATGGCCAGGGCCATGTTGTCAGCGGCCATCGCCACTGGCTCGGCGTGGAAGTTACCGCCGGAGATCACATCGCCTTCGCTGGCGAAAACCAGCGGGTTATCGGACACGGCATTGGCTTCGACGGCCAGCACTTCAGCGGCCTGGCGGAACTGGGTCAGGCAGGCGCCCATGACTTGCGGCTGGCAACGCAGGGAGTACGGGTCCTGGACCTTGTCGCAGTTCTGGTGCGAATCAGACACTTCACTGCGCTCGCCCAGCAGGTCGCGGTAGGCTGCGGCCGCGTCGATCTGGCCCTTCTGGCCACGGGCAGCGTGGATGCGCGCGTCGAACGGCGAGCGCGAACCCAGCACGGCTTCCACGGTCAGGCCGCCCAGTGCCAGGGCACCGGCGAACAGGTCTTCACCTTCAAACAGACCACGCAGGGCGTAGGCCGTCGATACCTGGGTGCCGTTCAGCAGCGCCAGGCCTTCTTTGGCAGCCAGGGTCAGCGGCGCCAGGCCGGCGACTTTCAGCGCCTCGGTCGCTTCCAGCCATTCACCCTTGTAACGGGCCTTGCCTTCGCCCAGCAGGACCAGCGACATGTGGGCCAGGGGCGCGAGGTCACCGGATGCACCGACCGAGCCTTTGAGCGGGATATGCGGGTACACCTCGGCATTGATCAGGGTGATCAGGGCGTCGATCACCACCCGGCGAATACCGGAGAAACCACGGCTCAGGCTGTTGACCTTGAGCACCATGATCAGGCGCACCAGCGCATCGCTGATCGGCTCGCCAACACCGGCGGCGTGGGACAGCACCAGGGAGCGCTGCAGGTTTTCCAGGTCTTCGCTGGCAATGCGGGTCGAGGCCAGCAGGCCGAAACCGGTGTTGATGCCGTAGGCGGTGCGGTTTTCCGCGAGGATCTGTTCCACGCAGGCCACGCTGGCGTCGATCTGTGCCGAAGCACTGTCGTCCAGGGTCACACGCACCGGCTGCTGATACACGGCACGCAGTTGGGCAAGGCTCAGTTGGCCTGGGATTAGGTTCAGCGCAGTCACATTCATTCTCCTTTTGAGAGTTTATTAACCAGACGCTCCGGAAGTATCCGTTGTCCGTCGCTTCCCGCTTTTGAGGGGTGGCGCCTTGGCACGCTGGTCTTGGTTAGAAGTCAGTACAAATCGGCAAATGTCTCTTGCAGCGAGGCCGGGTCTTTCAACAGCATGGTCATTAATCCACGGTTTTCAGCCTGCACAAGCAATCTCTGCCGACATCACTGATGCAGGAGCTGGCTGCCCGCCGGCTCCTACGGGTAGTGCGTTACTGGCCGGTGATCATCGGCAGGTTCAGGCCCTGTTCCTTGGCGCAGTCGATCGCGATCTGGTAACCGGCGTCGGCGTGGCGCATTACGCCAGTGGCCGGGTCGTTGTGCAGGACACGAGCGATACGCTCAGCCGCTTCGTCGGTACCGTCGCAGACGATCACCATGCCCGAGTGCTGGGAGAAGCCCATGCCGACGCCGCCGCCGTGGTGCAGGGAAACCCAGGTCGCGCCGCTCGCGGTGTTGAGCAGGGCGTTGAGCAGTGGCCAGTCGGACACGGCATCGGAACCGTCCTGCATCGATTCGGTTTCGCGGTTCGGGCTCGATACCGAACCGGAGTCCAGGTGGTCGCGGCCGATCACGATCGGTGCCGACAGCTCGCCGCTGCGCACCATTTCGTTGAACGCCAGGCCCAGCTTGGCGCGCAGGCCCAGGCCAACCCAGCAGATACGTGCTGGCAGACCCTGGAAGCTGATGCGCTCGCGCGCCATGTCCAGCCAGTTGTGCAGGTGCGCGTCGTCCGGGATCAGTTCCTTGACCTTGGCGTCGGTCTTGTAGATGTCTTCAGCGTTGCCCGACAGTGCAGCCCAACGGAACGGGCCGATGCCACGGCAGAACAGCGGACGGATGTAGGCCGGTACGAAGCCTGGGAAGTCGAAGGCGTTTTCCACGCCTTCTTCTTGCGCCATCTGACGGATGTTGTTGCCGTAGTCGAAGGTCGGAATCCCCATTTTCTGGAAGTCGAGCATCGCCTTGACGTGCACCGCCATCGATTGCTTGGCGGCTTTGACCACGGCAGCCGGCTCGGTCTTGGCACGGGCGCGGTACTCTTCCCAGGTCCAGCCGGCCGGCAGGTAGCCGTTCAGTGGGTCGTGGGCGCTGGTCTGGTCGGTGACCATGTCCGGGCGTACGCCACGCTTGACCAGTTCCGGCAGGATCTCTGCCGCGTTGCCCAGCAGCGCGATGGAAATCGCCTTGCCTTCCTTGGTGTATTTTTCGATGCGTGCCAGCGCGTCGTCGAGGTCGGTGGCTTGCTCATCGACATAACGGCTGTTCAGGCGGAAGTCGATGCTCACTTGCTGGCATTCGATGTTCAGCGAGCAAGCGCCAGCCAGGGTTGCAGCCAGAGGCTGGGCGCCACCCATGCCGCCCAAGCCTGCGGTCAGCACCCAACGGCCTTTGAGGTCAGCGTTGTAGTGTTGGCGACCGGCTTCGACGAAGGTTTCGTAGGTGCCTTGGACGATGCCCTGGCTGCCGATGTAGATCCAGCTGCCGGCGGTCATCTGGCCGTACATGGCCAGGCCCTTGGCATCCAGTTCGTTGAAGTGTTCCCAGCTGGCCCAGTGTGGCACCAGGTTGGAGTTGGCGATCAGTACGCGCGGGGCGTTGGCGTGGGTCTTGAATACGCCGACCGGCTTGCCGGATTGCACCAGCAGGGTCTCGTCGTCATTCAGGTTGGTCAGGCTTTCGACGATCTTGTCGTAGCATTCCCAGTTACGCGCTGCGCGACCGATACCGCCGTAAACCACCAGTTCTTTAGGGTTCTCGGCAACTTCCGGGTCGAGGTTGTTCATCAACATGCGCAGCGGCGCTTCGGTCAGCCAGCTCTTGGCGGTCAGTTTGTTACCGCGGGCAGCGCGGATTTCAACGTCACGGTATTTCGTAGGCTTATTCTCGGTCACGAACAGAACTCCTCAGCAATCAATCCAAACCAACCCAGGCGGCGGGCGAGCAAGCCGGCGAACAACGATGCACACCAGCGAATCTGTGGACGATGGTCGAGTCTTCGTGACTCATACGCATACGTCTTTACTTGTACATACAAGCATATGCAATCGAGCGGCCAACTTGCTGGACAAGCATTCAAGAAAAACCCTGAAATGGCTGGAGAGCGCCAGGAACAAGGGCTCTGGCGCGGATGATTTTTTTCGTGGGGAGTTTTTCGAGGGCATGCCCGATGTTACTGCAACATGGTTTTTCGCCACGGTGGGGCGTTCGGTAACACGTAGTGCCCAATTCAGCGCATTCCAGAAACACCCTACAACCTCATTAGATGCGTCCGACTCTACCGCCACTGATCCTCGCCGACTTCATGACCACCCCCTGAAGTCACTCCTGCGAGGAACCCGCAATGAAACAGTGGAAAGTCAGAACCCATCTCCTATTGCTTGCCGGCACCCTGCTGACCAGCTTGATGTGCATCGGCGCACTCGGGCTGTACGGGATGCGCTCCACAGTCCAGGGACTGGAGACGGTTTACCTCGACCGGGTCATCCCGCTGCAAGACTTGAAGAAAATTTCCGCGCTGTATTCCGTGCAGATCGTCGACGCCATACACAAGGCCCGGGACGGCATCTACACCGCAGCACAAGCGGCGGAGCAGATCAGCCTGGCGCTGCCGGAGATCGAACAACGCTGGCTCAACTACCAGTCGACGCACTTGATTGCCGACGAAGTGCAACTGATCGACGAAATCACCCCGCTGATGCAAGCAACCGAAGCTCCGCTGCGGCATTTGCAGGCGCTACTGAACAGCAGGGACCTCTCAATCTCAAACCCGAACCTGGAGCGCTTCGCCGCCCGACAGCTCTACCCCTTGATCGACCCGTTGACCTCACTGTTTTCGCAACTGACCGACGTTCAACTGCAAGAGGCCCGAAAACAGTACGAGTTCAGTCACGCCCGCTACGATTTCTATATGAAGCTGGAGGCTATAGTCCTGGCGCTGACGCTGCTGTTCGCCAGCCTCTACGCCGCGATATTCTGCGCCAGACTGCTGCGCTACCTCGGTGCCGAGCCTCACGAACTGGCCGCCATCAGCACGCACATCGCTCAGGGCCAGCTCTTCGATCCGCTAACCATCACCGCAACCACTACGGGGGTCATGCAGTCCGTCGAGGCGATGCGGCGCAGCCTGCGTACCATGATCGGCAAAATTCGCGAGGCCTCGCGGCACATCGAGGCCTCGACGAAAAGCCTCGGCACCTCGTCCGAGCAAGGCCTGAAACAGGCCGCCGAGCAAACCAGTGCAGCGTCTTCGATTGCCGCGGCCGCTGAACAGATGTCGGCCAACATCACCCACATCGCCGAGAGTGCCGTACAAGCGCGCGATACCACGCAAAAAGCCGAACAGATCACCGTCCAGGGCATTGCCACCATGGACCGATCCATCATCGAAATGCAGCAAATCGCGCAGTTGGTGACCCAGACATCGAGCGATCTCGATCAACTGACCCTGCATTCCAATTCCATCGGGAAAATCGTCGACGTGATCCACAGCATCGCCGAACAAACCAACCTGCTCGCACTCAATGCCGCCATCGAGGCCGCCCGGGCCGGGGACCAAGGCCGCGGGTTTGCCGTAGTTGCCGAAGAAGTACGCGAGCTGGCGATCCGCACGACCCGCTCCACCGCCGAGATCGTGAAGCTGGTGAGTACGATCCAGAGCGGCATGCGCAAAGCGAACAACAGCATGAGCGCCGGTCGTGAGCGGGTGCTTCAGGGCCAGCAACTGATCGACAGTGCTGGCGCATCGATGAATGATGTAAAAGGCGCGCTGGATCAGTCACTCGACGCGGTCAGGCAGATTTCCCACGCCTTGCAGGAGCAACGTGTAGCCAGTGAAGACGTCGCGCGCAATGTGGAAACCGTCGCCCAGCGTATTGAGGAAAATGTCTCGGCACAACAGGACGTCGTGACAACCACTCATGCACTCAAACGGATGTCGAGTGAGCTGGAAGACACCGTTCGAGGCTTCATCCTCGAACGGGAATAACCGGCATTACCGGTGCTGCGTCAACTCGATCACGCAGCAGGGGCCATTGACGGAGATTTCCAGCAAGCCGCGGTTAGCGTCCAGTTGCAGGCAATCATGGCGACCCAGTTGCTGGGGACCTTCACTCAGCCTGACTTCAAGTTGCTCGGTGACACTGAACACCAACACGCTGCCCGCTGCAGTAAAGAAACGCTGCTCACCCTCCAACCACTGCAGCCGCGCGCTATAACGCTGCGGCGCATAGATCAGGTTGAAGTCGCGGATCGCGCCACCCAGCAGGGTGCACGACACCTGGCTCTCGCCGCTGAAGGCAAAGGGATCCAGCGGTAACAGTGGGCGCGCGTCCTCGCCGTCGACCGTCAAGCGCATGCCCGCGCCTTGCAGCACGGTAATCACCCGCTGATAACCGGCGAAGGTAGAGAAGCCGCCCGACTCGCCGATATCGGCAATCGACAGGCGCCAGCCGAAACCGTCCAGGCCGGTGCCCGCATCGCGGGTGATTTCTTCAGTGCTACCGCCGCCATTCTTCCACGGCATGCGCGGATAGTCGGCCGCGCGCAAGACCTTCAACTGACTCATGGGTGCCTCGTGTCTTATTTATGAAACCGCCCTTCCAGGCGATGACGGGAACCGGGGTGGATCAGGCGAGCGGCAGTCACCGGCTGGCGGCCCGACCAGGTGCGCCGACGAATCAGCAGGCAGGGCTCGCCCTTTTCGATTTGCAGCAACTTGCACTCGCTGGACTCGGCCAGGATCGCCTCGACCACGTGCTCGCCCTCGGTCAGGGGCGCCACCTGGTTCAGGTAGGCGTATGGCGTTTGTTGGGTGAAGTCTTGCTTGAGGTAGTCCGGCGCCACCAGGGCGTTGACGAAGCGATCTTCGATCTGCACCGGAATATCGTTCTCGAAATGCACGATCAGCGAGTGGAAGACCTTCTGCCCTTCGCGCATGTCCAGCGCCAGCGCACGCTCGGAACCGGCAGCCTCTTCTTCCAGGGTGATCACCTTGCAGGTGTGGCGGTGGCCACGGGAGGCGATCTCATCGGCAATGTTGTGCACTTCAAACAGAGCGGACTGGCTCTTGGGTTCGGCGACAAAGGTGCCGACGCCCTGCATGCGCACCAACAAGCCGTCGGCCGTCATCTCGCGCAGGGCGCGGTTGATGGTCATGCGGCTGAAACCCAACTGGCTGACCAGCTCGCTTTCCGACGGCACACGGTAGTGCGGCGGCCAGTTTCCACTGTCGATCTGCTGGGTGATCATCTGTTTGACGCGTGCGTACAAGGGCGCCGGACTGTCGCCCAGGTTGGCACTCAGCGTCGATACTGCGGGCGGAGTCGGCACAGGAAATCCTTGTTGATGGATGAAAGTCACTAGCTTGCCGGAGTTTACCGAGCAGGCAAACGTCTGTATATGTATATACAAATAACACACGATGGGGTGCTGAACCATGTCCGCCTTCTTTGCCGAGCGCGCGCTACTGCCTAACGGATGGGCCAACAATGTACGTCTTGAGGTCGGCGCCGATGGCCTGCTGACCCACATCCAGGCCGATGCAAGCGCACAAGGCGCGGAGCAACTGAGTGGCCCGCTGCTGCCGGGCATGCCCAACCTGCACTCCCATGCGTTCCAGCGGGCGATGGCCGGCCTGGCGGAAGTAGCGGGCAATCCGAACGACAGTTTCTGGACCTGGCGCGACCTGATGTATCGCCTCGTCGGAAAAATCAGCCCTGATCAGTTGGGTGTGATTGCCCGCCAGCTGTACATCGAAATGCTCAAGTGCGGCTACACCTCGGTCGCCGAATTCCACTATGTGCACCACGATCACAATGGCCAGGCGTATGCCGACCCGGCCGAGCTGTCGCTGCAGATCAGCCAGGCCGCCAGCGCCGCCGGTATCGGCCTGACCCTATTGCCGGTGCTGTACAGCCATTCCGGCTTTGGTGGCCAGGCGCCGAACGACGGCCAGCGCCGCTTTATCAACAGCACGCAAAACTACCTCGACCTGCAGGCTCGCTTGCAGCCGATCGTGGCGCAACAGCCGGCACAGCGCCTGGGTTTGTGTTTCCACTCGTTGCGTGCGGTGACACCACAGCAGATCAGCGACGTGCTGGCCGCCAGCGACCAGCAGTGCCCGGTACATATCCATATCGCCGAACAGCAGAAGGAAGTCGACGACTGCCTGGCCTGGAGCGGTCGCCGGCCGCTGCAATGGCTGTATGAAAACACCGAGGTCGATCAGCGCTGGTGCCTGGTGCACGCGACCCATGCCAATCCGGAGGAAGTCAGTTTGATGGCGAAAAGCCGCGCCATCGCCGGCCTGTGCCTGACCACCGAAGCCAACCTGGGCGACGGAATTTTCCCGGCCGTGGACTTCCTCGCCCAGGGTGGGCGCATGGGTATCGGTTCCGACAGCCATGTGTCGTTGAGTGTGGTCGAGGAATTACGCTGGCTGGAATACGGCCAGCGCCTGCGCGATCAACGCCGTAACCGCCTGTATGGCGCCGAGCAACCGATGGTCGGTCGCACCCTGTACGACGCCGCGCTCGATGGCGGCGCGCAGGCGCTGGGCCAACCGATTGGCGCCCTTGAGGTTGGTAAGCGCGCCGATTGGCTGGTGCTCGATGGCAATGATCCTTACCTGGCGACCGCCAGTGGCGACGCCATTCTCAACCGCTGGCTGTTTGCTGGCGGCGACCGTCAGGTCCGCGACGTGCTGGTCAACGGCAAGTGGGTGGTGCGTGACGGCCATCATGCTGGCGAAGAAGAGAGCAACCGGGCGTTTACCCAGGTGTTGCGCGACCTGCTGGGCTGACACCCGCTCTTGCAGGAGCAAGGCTTGCCCACGATGGCGGCGACACATTCGCCATCGCCGGCAAGCCTCGTTTCTACGGTTACTTCGAGGTCTTGGCCATCCGCGTATCCGACACACGCCAGATCAGGCGAGTGGTGTCGTAGCCCTGCTGACGCGCTCTGCTCAGCAGTTCTTCACGGGTCTCGGCGTTGACCTCCGGCTTGCGTGACAGCAGCCAGAGGTAGCGGCGGTTGGGGTTGCCGACGATCGCGGTCTGATAGTCATCGCTGACGTACAGCACCCAGTAATCGCCCTTGACCACTCCCGGCAACAGGCGGGTAAACCAGTTATCGAAATTCACCCACAGCTTGTCGGTCTTGCCCGGCACCTGCGGCGTCGCCGTGCCCCGGGCTTCTTCCCAGGTCCATTCTGGCGTCAGGCAGCGGTTGAGCACGTCCATGTCGCCGTCAGGCTTGAGGGCGTAATGGGCCTCGGACTGGGCGCAGTTGCGCTGG
The DNA here is from genome assembly GCF_900187635.1 of Pseudomonas sp. Irchel 3H3. Taxonomy (NCBI): domain Bacteria; kingdom Pseudomonadati; phylum Pseudomonadota; class Gammaproteobacteria; order Pseudomonadales; family Pseudomonadaceae; genus Pseudomonas; species Pseudomonas sp. Irchel 3H3. The sequence continues at coordinate 130,174 of NZ_FYEC01000006.1, forward strand.
AAGTACATGGGCATGCGCGCCAACTCGTACCATTTGCCCTGGTAACGCTTGAGGTTGACGTTATTGGCCGTTTTCGGTGCCAGCGAATCATCGCCAGAGGTGGCACAGCCGGCCAAGAACAGACCGGCTAAAAGAACTAATACAAACCGCATCATTATTTTTCTCCCGTGGGCGCTTGGCCCCGGTTTACTTCAGGCCTTGCCCGGAAAACATCAACACTTTGTCACCGGCAAACTGCACGCTGATAAAGCTGTTCTTGTCGCCCCAGGTGCAGCTGGACATACCCAACGCGCCGGAGCAATCGGCAGGTTTGCCCAGCAGGGTTTCGACCTCGGCCTTGGGCATGCCCGCCGAAAGTTTCGAGTAGTTTTCCTGGTTGACCTTGCTGCATGCGGCCAACAGCACGCAAAACGACAGCAAGGCGATAGATCGCAGCGACATGGTGAAACTCCTGGAAAGAGACGCTGGCATGGCTGCCAACCAAAAGCTTAGAAGAGAAATCGCCCATCTGGTTCCCACCGCAGGCGGGTATTTCTTGAACGGTCAGATCGACGCTCAAGGCTCGAATCGGACACCTTTTTGCGGTGTACGACATTTCGTCGTTTTTTGCCAAACCCGTCTCATCTTTGCCGTCGTGGCGCAGTCAGTGCAAAAGATGATCGAAGAGCTGTCACCGACCTCATCGCGGGCAAGCCCGCTCCCACAATGATCTTCGGTGGACACAAATAGTGTGTACGACAGAGATCCCTGTGGGAGCGGGCGCCCGCTTGCGGCTTGCCCGCGATGGCGGCATCAGCAACAACAAAAAGCTAGAACCGCGACCCCGGCTCACGCAAAAACGCGACCTCTTCGGGCGTACTCTCACGCCCCAGGATCGCATTGCGATGGGGAAAGCGGCCAAACCGCGCGATGATCTTTTGATGCCGTTCGGCGTAATCGAGGTTATCGGCAAACACCTCGCGCTGTGCCTGGGGCTGCTCGGCCAGCAAGTCGGCAAAACGCGAAATCGCCTCGTTCTGCACCGCCAGATGCTCGCAGTGCTCGAACACCAGGTAGATAAAGACGCGCTGGATCGCTGGCAACTGCCGATCGAAATCCGCGGCTATGCCTTGCGCCACAAGCTGCTGGGCACGCAGGTCACCGGAAAATGCAGCGGGGGTATCGCGATAGATCATGCGCGGCAATTGGTCGAGCAACAACACCAGGGCCAGCCAACCTTCGGGACGTTGCGTCCACTCGGTCAATCCGCCGGCCAGTGCCTGGTCCACCAGGTCCGCAAAACGCTCACGCGCCTCACGGTCCTGGCTGTCACGCTTGCCGAACCACAGACCGCCCTGTTGCGCCGCCACTTCGTTGGGGTTGTCGGCTGTACCGAACCACCATTGGAGCAACGGCAACCAGGGCGCGGTCATGGTTTATTCCTTGTGGTAAGCCGTGGCGCGTTCGACTTCTTCTTTCGAGCCGAGGAACACCGCTACGCGCTGGTGCAGGCCATCGGGCTGGATGTCGAGGATGCGCTGGTGACCGTCGGTGGACGCACCGCCAGCCTGTTCCACCAGGAACGACATCGGGTTGGCTTCGTACATCAGGCGCAGCTTGCCCGGCTTGGACGGCTCGCGGCTGTCGCGCGGGTACATGAACAGACCGCCACGGGTCAGGATGCGGTGCACGTCCGCGACCATCGCGGCAACCCAACGCATGTTGTAGTTCTTTTTCAGCGGGCCTTCTTCGCCAGCCAGCAACTCTTCAACGTAGCGTTGTACCGGAGCTTCCCAGTGACGCTGGTTGGACATGTTGATGGCGAATTCCTGGGTGGCCGCAGGAATGGTGATGTCTTCGTGGGTCAGGACGAAGCTGCCCATTTCGCGGTCCAGGGTGAAGCCTTTGACGCCGTCGCCCAGGGTCAGCACCAGCATGGTCTGTGGACCATAGATGGCATAACCGGCAGCTACCTGCTGGGTGCCTGGCTGCAGGAAGGCTTTTTCATTCAGGGGTTCGTTCTGGGTCAGGTACTCGTTCGGGCAACGCAGTACCGAGAAGATCGTGCCGACCGGGGCGTTGATGTCGATGTTCGACGAACCGTCCAGTGGGTCGAATACCAGAAGGTATGCGCCTTTCGGGTACTTGCCCGGGATCTGGTAGGCATTGTCCATTTCTTCGGACGCCATGCCGGCCAGGTGACCGCCCCATTCGTTGGCTTCGAGCAGGATCTCGTTGGAGATCACGTCGAGCTTCTTCTGCACTTCGCCTTGCACGTTTTCAGTGCCCATGCTGCCCAGAACACCGCCCAGGGCGCCTTTGGAGACGGCGTGGCTGATTTCCTTGCAAGCTCGCGCCACTACTTCGATCAGGAAACGCAGATCGGCAGGAGTGTTGTTGCTACGGGTCTGCTCGATCAAATAGCGACTCAGGGTAACGCGGGACATGTAAGGCTCCGGAGAAGTGGGGGCTAAAAACCCGCGCAGTTTAACGCGAGTCGTTACGCAATTGCTCTTATCAGACGAGATTCGCCTGACAGAGTTCATGCGCCGGGTTGAGCGTAGTAGCAAAAACGCAGATTTGGATCAGGGTTTGACCGCCGGCTTGCGTAACAAACTGAAGGCCATGGCCGCCAGGAACAGTACGCTGAGCAACAGTACAGCCCACAGGCCCAGCTTCTTCCAGTCGGTCTCTTGGGCCAGAGGCGGCACTACGACCGGCGGAGTCACCAGCGTGCCCTCCTCGATCCGGGCCCGGCCGAGACTCTCCAGGCGCTTGGGGCTGATGTCCGGGATCAGGGTAGCCAACGGCAGGCTCGCGGTTTTTTCACTGCTGCTGCCCAGTGCCAGGCGGTAAGGCCCGGCACCCCGGGCGAGGAATACCAACTGGGTCGCGCGCACCGCATAACGCACGCTGGGCGCCTCGGCACCCAAACCGCCACCGCGATCATCGACGGTCAATTTCAACTGCTGCACCACCTGCCCTGGCAGTTGCAACTGGTCTTGCACCACGTCCTGGCCGTTCTGGGTCAGGCGGTAGAGCAAACCGCTGCTCACGGTCTGCCAAGGCAGGCTGGCGTCGCGACGCCCGGCCAGCGACACCGGCGCCAGGCTGTTGGCTTCGGTCAATTGCACCTGGAGGCGTTCGACACGCAGGCCCATCGGCAACTGCCAGGTGTATTCACCGGCCGGGGTACGGCTGCCGGCCACCGGCTCGGACCACACCAGGGGCTGCGCCGGGCTGCTGGTGGTCAGGCTCTGCAACAGCGCCGAGGTCAGTACCGGGGCCGCCTGCGGGGTTTGCCACAGCAATCGCAGGTAACGCGCCCGTTGACCGGGCAGCGCGACTTCATGCTGCTCAACCCGTTCGTCGGCAAACGACAGGCGCGCCACTTGCCCTTCGCCCCAGGCCTGCCAGTTCTGTAAATCGTCACTGGCTTCGATACTGAATCGCTGGAAACCGTCCTGCTCGCTGGACCAGTCGAGGATCAATTGCTGCAACGGCGCCTTGATTGCACTGGCGTCCAGCAGCCAGCCACGGCGCACTTCCTCACCGGCCTCCAGCTGGCTGGACGGTTGCACCTGCACCAGGGTGCCGGCGGCATTGGACAACACACGCACGTTCGGCACCGCCGAGCCGGCATCGGCCGAGTCGTACAACGGGAACCACTTGACCTCATGCAGTTGCAGGCTCTCACCACTGGGCGCTTGCTCGCGCGTCAGCGAATAGGCCTGCACTTCACCGGCCGCATTGAACACTCGCACATCCGCCAGATCGCTCTGATGGGCGTGCAGTTGCACGGCCAGGGGCAAATCGAGGCGGTACCAGGGGCCTTCGCCGCTGAGGGTCAGCGGCACGTGAGTGGCGAAGTTCGCTGCGGTTTGCGCGGCCTGCGCCGACAGCACCATGCAGCATCCAAGCACAGCCAGCCAGCGCGGGTTCAACATCATGTTCAAGACGACACTCCTTCAGATTCATTGGCCGCTTCATGCGGCTCAGGCGCAGCTTCGACTCGTTTGGGCGGCAGCGGCGCGAAGTAGCCGACCACCAGCAGCAATACGCCAACGCCAATGAACGACACGATACGTGCCAACCCACCGCGGTTGCTCAACTCGACAAACACCAGTTTGGCCACCACCAGCGCGATCAGCGCCGCGCCCACCAGCCAGACTTCCCGACGTTTGCGCAGGTGCCCGCCGATCATCAGGCCGAGGGCGATCAGGGTCCAGACCAGCGACAGGCTGGCCTGCACCAGCATCGACCCGAGCAATGCATCCAGCTCATATGGCACGCCACCCCAATGGTGGGCGCTGCGCATCACCACGGCGGTGAAGAACGCGAACAGCGACACCCCAACCACAACATCGCTGGCGAGCCCCGCGTGCTCGAAGCGGATGGCCAATTGGCCCTGGGCACTGCGCGTCCACGCATAGACGCCGAACAAGGCGAACAGCAGGCCGATATCCAGTGGGTTCAGTAGCGGCACGTAGGGCAACGGCTCGGCGTTGCCGGAGCTGACCGTGTTGGCCAACCAGAACCAGCCCAGCATCAGCACCGCCAAGGGCAGCGCGGCATACAGCCGGTACTCGCGGGCATAGGCCGACACCGGCCACGGCCAGGCACGTGGCGCGGCCATCAGCACCAGGTACAGGCTCGGCAGAATCGCCCAGCCCAACCAACGCCAGGCATTGTACTGCTCGGACAGCACCAGCAGGCCGTAGCGTAACTCCAGCGCCAACACCCCGATCAACAGCCAGCAACCCAGCACATGAGCCACGCTCGCCACCGGTTGCACGAGCATCGGCGCCAGACGCCGCAACGAAACGAAATGCACGGCGAACACCGCCGCCCACGCCAGCCAGCCGAAATTCGCCGCCGGGTGATAACGCCCATGGGACGCCGCCCACAACAACAGACTGGCCGCCGGGATCAACAGCGTGCACAGGATGCCCAGGGCCGACCAGTTCAGGCGCAAGGCCAGCCAAGTCCACAGCGCCACACTCAACGCTGCGCAGCCCAGCAACAGCGCGCCAGACAACTGCACCGGCGCAAAACGCAACACCTCGGTCAGCAGGGCCAATGCCCACCAGGCCGCGCCCCACGCCAACAGCAACTCGGACAAGCGCCGCAGGCTCAAGGCATCAAACGCACTGGCATGGTTGCCCACCTGCAAGCGCCAGGCCCCGACCATCGCCGCCAGCCCCAGCACCATGGGCGTCCAGAACCCGCCATGGGCCAGCGGCCGCAAGCCTTGGTGATCCAGAGGCCCGAGCAAGTCCGGGCCGGCGATCAGGAACGCCGCGCCGCCGATCACCTGCAACACCAGGCCAAAGACAAAACTCAGGCGCTGCTGCAAGTACAGGCTCAACCAGATGATCAACACCCCACTGGCGGCCCACACCGCACTCGCGGTTTGCCAGGGCAGGACAAACAACACCGCCAGGTTGATCAGCGCCAGGCCCGCCAACAACACCAGTGACAAGCCGCGCAGCAAGCGCAGATCGCTGCGCACCATGCTGTCGCGGGCGGCGAACAGCATCCCGCCGATCAATGCCAGGCCAATCAACGATGCGGCCAGCAGACCGCTCCAGCCGGTGTTGAACACCGCCGTCGAATCGCCGCTGGCACCCTGCAGCCGTAGCAGGAACAGCACGCCACCGAGCAGTTGCACGGCAAACGCGGTGAACAGGAAAGTGCGCGATTGCAGGCGCAGTCCGACGAACAAGGTCGCCAATCCCGCCAGGGCCCAACTGATGGCCGTGCCCTGGGTGAAGAAGAACAGCGGTGCCAACAGATAAAGGAACGTCAGGCCGGCGCAGGCCAATATCGGCATGCCTTGGCGCTCCCAAGCATGGCTGTGCCCAGGTGCCGCAGCGCGCAGCTGATAGAAGGTGAACAACAACGCCAGGCCGAGCATCAAGGCGCCCAGCGGTGCCCCCTCGATCAGGCTGCTGACGCCGACATCCAGCTCGCTGAGAAATGCCAGCGCCGAGCCCAACTGCAGCAGCAAGGCAAAGGCCCGTGCCAGCGGCCGCTGCTGGCGCAAGCCGAGCCAATAGATACCCGCGCCTTCGACGGCCCAAGCGGCGGCCGTCCAACGTGCATCCAGACCCAGGGGAATGGCCAGGCTGGCAAAGATCACCCCCAGCGCCAGGCACGTCTCACCCAGCAACAGCGCGCGCCCGCCACTGAGTACGCGGGCCAGGCCCATGTAGATAAAACCCAGCAGCAGCGCACTGAAGGCCGCTGCGAACTCCAGGTGATGCACCAGCGCGAACTGCAAGCCAAAGCCCACCAGCGGCGGGCCGAACAGCAGCGTGCCGTCGACGTAGTCGCCCTTGCGCGCCGACCAGTGCAGCAGTGCTTCGCGGTCGCCGTCCAGCGGGGCGTCGCTGATCTCCAGCAACTTGCGCCGGGCGAACAGCAGGCCGATGGCCAGGTACATCAGGAAGAACAGCATCAGGAACGGCTCGGTGCTCCACAGCAGTTCCGGGGTATAGGAGCGCAAGCCCCAGGCCAGGCCGATGCCGAAGGTGCCGACGAAGCCAATCAGGTTCAACAGGCGCCAGGCCTTGAACCAGGCGATGCCGAGGATGCCGGCGTTGAGCAGGGCGAAGTAACTGAACAGCGCGACATGGTTGCCGGCACCGGTGGAGGTCAGGATGGGTGCGGCGAATCCGCCCAATGCCGCGGCGCAGGCCAGGGTCAGGGAGTCCTGGGTGATCGCCAGGATCGCCGAAAACACCGTCACCGCCACCAGCAGGCCGAGGGCCGCCGTCGGATCGAGCAAAGGGTGCAAGCGCATGGCGGCGAACACGGTGAGGTACAACACGGCAATCCCGGTGCCCTGGAGGATCAACGCGTACTGGGTGTTGCGCAGCCGCAGCCACCACCCCAGCCCCAGCAAGGCCAGGGCCGCCGCCGCAACGCCGGCATAGCGCAACTCGATCGGCACCACCATGCCCTCGGTGGCGTAGCGCAGCAGAAACGCCAGGCCGAAGAACAGCAGCACCACACCCACTCGCAGCACCGTGTTGCCGCCAAACAGCCAGTCACGCGCACCGGCGATGGCGCGGTCGAACAAGTTGGGCGCGCGAGGCGCCGGGGGCTGGGGAGCGGCGAATGGCTCAGGCTGGGGCGTCCACAGGTCGACCGGTGCAGACTCGACACTGGCTTGGGCCATGTTGATTTCAGGCGGTAGCTCCCAGACCAGCTCGGACGCGGCAGGCGTTGGCTCGAGTTGAGGCGCTGGCGCCGGGACAGTCTCAGCATGGGAGAGCGGCTCGGCAGCAACGCCCCCGCCCTCCAGCGAGGCCAGGCGCTGCTCGACCGCACCCAAGGCCACCTGGGCCAGCTTCAATTCACGCCCCTGCTGCAAAGCTTGCGCATTCAAGCGTTGCAGCACAAACGCCTGGCCAGCACCCAGCCCGATCAGCGCACCGATCAAGGCGTCGCTGAACGACTCATCGAGCAGCCAGCCGAGCACCAGCCCAATCAGCATGAACATCCATTGCATGGTCGATATCCCTTCGCGTAGGAGCTGCCGCAGGCTGCGATTGGCCCGCTACACCAGTATATCGATCCCTCCCACCCGAACTACGAGACTTTTCTTAAAGGCCTCCCCTACTCCAGCGCCTTCCAGATATCCGTGGCGTACTCGCGGATGGTCCGATCCGAGGAAAACCAGCCCATCCGCGAACTGTTGAGCACCGCTGAACGCCACCACTCCTTGGAGTCGTGCCAAAGGGTCTCGACGCGCATCTGCGCGGCCCAGTAGGAGTCGAAGTCGGCACAGACCAGGAAGCGGTCGTACTCGATCAAGGAGTCGATCAGGCCGGTGTAACGCGCCGGATCATCCGGCGAGAACACCCCGCTGCGAATTGCCTGCAACACGTCATTGAGCCGGTGCGAGGCGGCAATGTCCGGGGCGGCGTGGAACTCGTGGTTCTGCTTGCGCGCCTCGACCTGCTGGGCACTCAGGCCAAAGATGAACATGTGCTCGGCACCGATGCGCTCGCACATTTCCACGTTGGCCCCGTCCAGGGTGCCGATGGTCAGGGCGCCATTGAGGCCGAACTTCATGTTGCTGGTGCCGGACGCCTCGAAGCCGGCGGTGGAGATCTGCTCCGACAGGTCGGCCGCCGGAATGATGCTTTCGGCCAGGCTGACGTTGTAGTTGGGCAGGAACACCACTTTCAGCAGGCCGCGCACGGTCGGGTCGTTGTTCACTGTGCGGGCGATGTCGTTGGTCAACTTGATGATCAGCTTGGCCTGGTGATAACTGGCCGCCGCCTTGCCGGCGAAGATCTTCACCCGCGGCACCCAGTCGGTCTCAGGCTCGGCGCGAATCGCCTGGTACAGCGCCACCGTGTGCAACAGGTTGAGCAACTGGCGCTTGTACTCGTGGATCCGCTTGACCTGCACGTCGAACAGCGCCGCCGGGTTGACCGCAATCCCCAGGCGCTCGTGAATCAAATAGGCCAGGGCTTTCTTGCTGTGCAGCCGCTGCTCGGCGAACTGCTTGCGGAACGCCGCTTTCTCGGCAAACGGCTCCAGGCCCTGCAACAGTTGCTCGGGGTTATCCAGCAGCTCCGGCCCCAGGGCATCGACCATCATCGAGGTCAGTTCCGGGTTGGCCTGGTACAGCCAGCGGCGGAAGGTGATGCCGTTGGTCTTGTTGTTGATCCGCTCGGGGTAGAGCTTGTGCAGTTCGGAAAATACCGTGCTGCGCATCAGTTGCGTGTGCAGGCCGGACACGCCGTTGACGCTATGGGAGCCGAGGAACGCCAGGTTGCCCATGCGCACCCGGCGGCCGTTGTCTTCCTCGATCAGCGACACCGCGCGCAGCACGTCGAAGTCGTGGATGCCCTTGGCCCGCAATGAGTCGATGTGCTGGGCGTTGATCAGGTAGATGATCTGCATGTGCCGCGGCAGCATTCGCTCCATCAGCCCTACCGGCCAGGTTTCCAGCGCCTCGGGCAACAGCGTGTGGTTGGTGTAGGACAGGGTATCGACCGTGACCTGCCAGGCCGCATCCCACTCCACGTCGTAGATGTCGACCAGTTGGCGCATCAGCTCGGCCACGGCAATCGAGGGGTGCGTATCGTTGAGCTGGATCGCCGCATGATCGCCCAGGGTCAGCACCGAGCTGTGCATGTTGCGATGGCGCCGGAGCAGGTCCTGCAGGGACGCGGCGACAAAGAAGTACTCCTGGCGCAGGCGCAGTTCTTGCCCCGCTTCGGTGCTGTCGGCCGGGTAAAGCACCCGGGAGATGCTTTCGGCCCGGGCCACTTCGGCCACCGCGCCCAAGTGGTCACCGGCGTTGAAGCGCTCCAGGTGCAGGTCCTCCATGGCCCGTGCCCGCCACAGGCGCAAGGTGTTGACGCTGGCTCCGCGCCAACCGACCACGGGAGTGTCGTACGCCACCGCGCGCACCGTTTCCGAAGGCGTCCAGACTTGCTTGCTCTTGCCGCCGGCATCGATGACGGTCTCAACACTGCCGCCAAACCCGATCGGGTAGATCACCTCCGGCCGCTCGAACTCCCAGGGGTTGCCGAAATCCAGCCAGTGCTCGGTCTGCTCCTGCTGCCAGCCATCGACAATCGCCTGGCGGAACAGGCCGTGCTCATAACGAATGCCGTAGCCATGCCCGGCGATGCCCAGGGTCGACATGCTTTCCATGAAACACGCGGCCAGGCGGCCGAGACCACCGTTGCCCAAAGCGGCGTCCGGCTCCAGCAGGCGGATCCGCTCCAGGTCGACCCCCAGCTCGGTCAAGGCCTCGCGGGCTACGTCGAGCAGGCCCAGGTTGCTCAGGCTGTCGTAGAGCAGGCGGCCGATGAGGAATTCCAGCGACAGGTAGTACACCCGCTTCTGGCCTTTGCGGTAAATCTGCCGCGTATGGTCCATCCAGTGCTCGACCATGTGATCGCGCGCTGCCAGCGCAATGGCCTCGAACCAGTCGTGGTCGAAGGCGTGATCCGGATCCTTGCCGACGGCATAGGTGAGTTTGGTCAGGACGGCTTCGCGAAATGCGGCCACCTCAGCTTCGCGAACAAGTGGTTCTTGAGTCATCGATAGGGCCTCGGGCGAGCATGGAATTGACTGAGCCTAGACGGTCTGACAAACGGTGCAGTCGCTGGTTCGGGTGTTTTGCACAATCACCTGAATTGAGCGGTTCAGAAACAAAAGGATGCAGGGGGCGTGCCGGATCCTTGAAAAAGTTGTTCAAAAAACCACCAATCCCGTATCATCCCGCGCCCGGATACAACGCTCCCCCTTGGAACCCTGATGAAGCCTCAACTGATCGCCGCCGCGGAACTCGACCGTCTCGAGACCTGGCAGAAATACTCCAGCCATATGTGCGGCGGCTGCGTGTCCAGCTGCTGCACGCTGCCAGTGGAGGTCAAGATCAAGGATCTGATCCGCATCGGCATCGTCGATGAGTTCGAACGCGGCGACCCGCCGAAGAACATCGCCAAGCGCCTGCAAAAGGAAGGGATCGTCGAGCGTTACAACCAGAAATCGGAAATCTTCACGCTCCAGCGCATGAGCAACAACGATTGCCTGTATCTGGATCGTAAGAGCCGTTTCTGCACTATTTATGACAAGCGCCCGGATACCTGCCGCAATCACCCCAAGATCGGCCCACGACCAGGCTACTGCGCCTACAAGCCCAAGGAAGTGGTGCGCGATACCCAACGGCGGACGCTGGACAAGTTCTGATCTGGATTTTGTATGGCTCCAAAGGCCCTCATCGCGGGCAAGCCCGGCTCCCACACGGACCGAGTTGCCTGGCTGAACGCGGTAAATTGTGGGAGCTGGCTTGCCAGCGATAAGGCCCACACAGTCATCACATAATCCCAGACGAACAAAAACGCCCCCGACCTTGCGGTCGGGGGCGTTTTTTTGCCCGCTAACTAAGTGACTTAGTTATTGGACTTCTTGGCAGCGCGGGTACGCTCGCTTTCGCCCAGGATCTTCTTACGAAGACGGATGGACTTAGGAGTGACTTCACACAGCTCGTCTTCTTGTACGAATTCCAGAGCTTGCTCCAGAGTGAAACGTACAGGCGGAACCAGAGCGATGGTTTCGTCTTTACCCGAAGCACGCATGTTGTCGAGCTTCTTGCCTTTAGTCGGGTTAACACCCAGGTCGTTGTCGCGGCTGTTCAAGCCAACGATTTGACCTTCATAGATGTCCTGGCCGTGTTCGATGAACAGCTTGCCACGCGACTGCAGGGTTTCCAGCGAGTAGGTCAGCGCCTTACCGGTAGCAACCGATACCAGCACGCCGTTCTGACGGCCGGACATGTCGCCGGACTTCATCACGTCGTAACGGTCGAAGATCGAGGTCAGGATGCCTGCACCGGAGGTCAGGGTCAGGAACTCGTTACGGAAACCGATCAGGCCACGGGCCGGGATGTTGTACTCAAGGCGCACACGGCCCTTGCCATCCGGAACCATGTTGGTCAGGTCGCCCTTACGGATACCGATCTGTTCCATGATCGAACCTTGCGATTCTTCCGGCAGGTCGATGGTCACGTTTTCGTACGGTTCGTGCTTGACGCCGTCAACCATGCGGATGATCACTTCCGGACGACCAACACCCATTTCGAAGCCTTCGCGACGCATGGTTTCGATCAGTACCGAGAGGTGCAGCTCACCACGGCCGGATACTTTGAACTTGTCAGCCGAGTCGCCTTCTTCAACGCGCAGAGCAACGTTGTACAGCAGCTCTTTGTCCAGACGTTCCTTGATGTTACGGCTGGTCACGAACTTGCCTTCTTTACCGCAGAAAGGCGAGTCGTTTACCTGGAAGGTCATGGAAACGGTTGGTTCGTCAACGGTCAGCGGAGTCATTGCTTCGACGTTCAGTGGGTCGCACAGAGTGTCGGAGATGAACAGCTGGTCGAAGCCGCTGATGCAGACGATGTCGCCGGCAGCTGCTTCTTCAACGTCGATGCGGTGCAGGCCGTGGTGACCCATCAGCTTGAGGATACGACCGTTACGCTTCTTGCCGTCGGCATCGATAGCCACGACCGGAGTGTTCGGCTTGACGCGACCACGAGCGATACGGCCAACGCCGATAACACCCAGGAAGCTGTTGTAGTCCAGAGCGGAGATCTGCATCTGGAACGGACCGTCACGGTCGACTTTCGGCGCTGGTACGTTGTCGACGATCGACTGGTACAGCGGGGTCATGTCTTCAGCCATGTCGGTGTGGTCCAGACCTGCAATGCCGTTCAGGGCAGAGGCGTAGACCACTTTGAAGTCCAACTGTTCTTCGGTAGCACCCAGGTTGTCGAACAGGTCGAAGATCTGGTCCAGAACCCAGTCCGGACGTGCGCCTGGACGGTCAACCTTGTTGATTACCACGATTGGACGCAGGCCGGCTTCGAAAGCCTTCTTGGTCACGAAACGGGTTTGCGGCATAGGGCCGTCTTGAGCGTCAACCAGCAGCAGAACGGAGTCAACCATCGACATTACACGTTCAACTTCGCCGCCGAAGTCGGCGTGGCCCGGGGTGTCCACGATGTTGATGTGGTAGCCGTTCCAGTTGATGGCGGTGTTTTTCGCCAGAATGGTAATACCGCGCTCTTTCTCCTGGTCGTTGGAGTCCATCACGCGCTCGTCGTTGAGCTCGTTGCGCTCCAGGGTGCCGGATTGACGCAAGAGTTTGTCTACCAGGGTGGTCTTACCATGGTCAACGTGAGCAATGATGGCGATGTTGCGTAGATTTTCGATCACTTGTGTATCTCGATCAGAGGATTCGGTGTGCTGACAGGTCGTGGCAGCGATTTACAGTAGAGTCAGGCCTTGCCGTTACAGCTTGACGGCAGAGTCGGGGGGCCGGTGACGCAGGCCACAGGCAAACAGCCCCGGGCTCTTAGCTCGGTCGATAAACGCGCACATTGGCATGCCCCTCACTGAGCAAATGGTGGGCATGCAGGCGACTCATCACGCCTTTGTCGCAATACAGCAGGTACTGGCGAGTAGGGTCCAGTTCCTTGAAACGAGCGTTCAGTGCATAAAACGGCATCGTTTGTACCTCGACGCCAGCCAGGGCGAGCGGGTCGTCTTCAGCAGCATCCGGGTGACGGATGTCGATGACGATCTGACCTGCCAGCGCTTCGCTGACTTCTTCAATTTGCACGTCCTGGCCCAACTCGTCGATTACCCGATCGATCGGCACCAGTTTGGCGTTCTCGAGCGCACGCTCAAGGACTGCCATGTCGAATTCTTTCTCTTCATGCTCCACGCGTGGACGCTTGGCGTGGGTCTTGGGGTTCACCGAGATGACCCCGCAGTACTCTGGCATGTGCTTGGCGAAGTCGGCGGTGCCGATTTCGTTGGCCAGGTCGATGATGTCCTGCTTGTGACTGGCGATCAGCGGGCGCAACACCAGCTTCTCGGTCACACAGTCGATCACCGACAGGTTCGGCAGCGTCTGGCTGGAAACCTGGGAGATCGCCTCACCGGTCACCAGCGCCTCGATCTCCAGTCGATCGGCGATTCGCGAAGCAGCGCGCAACATCATACGCTTCAATACGACGCCCATATGACTGTTATCTACTTTGCCGAGAATTTCTCCCAGCACTTCCTCGAACGGCACACTGACAAATAACACGCGTTGCGAGCTGCCGTACTTCTTCCAGATGAAGTGCGCCACTTCCATCACGCCCAATTCGTGGGCACGCCCGCCGAGATTGAAGAAGCAGAAGTGCGCCATCAGCCCGCGCCGCATGATCTGGTAGGCCGCCACCGTGGAATCGAAACCGCCGGACATCAGTACCAGGGTCTGTTCCAGGGCGCCCAGCGGGTAACCGCCGATGCTGTTGTGCTGGTTGTGGATCACAAACAACCGTTTGTCGCGAATTTCGATGCGGACTTCAATTTCCGGGTCTTTCAGGGAAATTCCGGCGGCGCCGCACTGGCGACGCAGTTGGCTACCGACGTATTTCTCGACATCCATGGAGCTGAATTCGTGCTTGCCGGCGCGCTTGCAGCGCACCGAGAAAATCTTCCCGGCCAGCGCCTCGCCAAAGTGCTGCTTGCACTTGGCGACCACGTCGTCGAAGTCACCCAGCGGGTACTCGTCGACCTGCAGGAAATGCGCGATGCCCGGCATGCAGCTCAGGCGCTCGGTCATGTCCTTCAAGGCTTTGGGGTCAGTCAGCTGCGTTTCCAGCTCGAGATTGTCCCATACACCGTTCACCACCACAGCCGGGTCCAGATCGCGGAGCACGGCACGGATGTTCTTGGCCAACTGACGGATGAAACGCATCCGTACCGGGCGGCTTTTGATGGTGATCTCGGGGAAGACTTTTACGATTAGTTTCATGAAAACAGCGCGCGCTGGGCCAGCCGAAAAAGGGGGGCGCGGATTATAGCGGAAATTGCTCAAGGTTTAACCAGTTAATGTGCAGAAGGTTTTCAGTGCACCAAAACGGGTCATTTATGCTTTTGAGCGCTACATTAGGGGGCGCGATTTTGCACTTTTCCACGCTTTGCACCTTTATAAGCGTGATATTGGGGCAAAAAACCCAACTCGGGGCACTGGCATGCAATTTGCTCCCTTGTGAGGCAGGTTGCCTTGGCAGAGTATTCGCGCCGGCATCACCCACATTCTAAGGGCATCCACTACTCAAGCCCGAAGCCACCCGGAGGACACTATGTCGAAGTCGGTTCAACTCATCAAAGATCATGACGTCAAATGGATTGATCTGCGCTTCACAGATACCAAGGGCACTCAGCACCACGTGACCATGCCGGCTCGCGATGCGCTGGATGATGCTTTCTTCGAAGAAGGCAAAATGTTCGACGGTTCCTCCATCGCTGGCTGGAAAGGCATCGAAGCTTCCGACATGATCCTGATGCCGGACGACAGCACCGCTGTCCTCGATCCGTTCACCGAAGACCCAACCCTGATCATCGTCTGCAACGTGATCGACCCTTCGACCATGCAAGGCTACGACCGCGACCCACGTGCGATCGCCAAGCGTGCCGAGGACTACCTGAAGTCCACCGCTATCGGTGACACCGTATTCGTCGGTCCTGAGCCTGAGTTCTTCATCTTCGACCAGGTCAAGTTCAAGTCCGATATCTCCGGTTCGATGTTCAAGATCTACTCCGAACAAGGTTCGTGGATGTCCGACCAGGACGTGGAAGGCGGCAACCATGGCCACCGTCCAGGTATCAAGGGCGGCTACTTCCCGGTTCCACCGTTCGACCACGACCACGAAATCCGTACCTCCATGTGCAACGCCATGGAAGAGATGGGCCTGACCATCGAAGTTCACCACCACGAAGTGGCGACTGCCGGCCAGAACGAAATCGGTGTGAAGTTCAACACCCTGGTTGCCAAGGCTGACGAAGTTCAGACTCTCAAGTACTGCGTACACAACGTGGCTGTAGCTTTCGGCCGCACCGCTACCTTCATGCCTAAGCCTCTGTACGGCGACAACGGCTCGGGTATGCACGTTCACCTGTCCATCGCCAAAGATGGCAAGAACACCTTCGCTGGCGAAGGTTATGCCGGCCTGTCCGACACCGCCCTGTACTTCATCGGCGGTATCATCAAGCACGGTAAGGCCCTGAACGGCTTCACCAACCCGGCGACCAACTCCTACAAGCGTCTGGTACCAGGTTTCGAAGCACCAGTGATGCTGGCCTACTCGGCTCGCAACCGCTCCGCTTCGATCCGTATTCCTTACGTGTCCAGCCCACGCGCTCGCCGTATCGAAGCTCGCTTCCCGGATCCGGCTGCCAACCCGTACCTGTGCTTCGCCGCACTGCTGATGGCTGGCCTGGACGGCATCCAGAACAAGATCCACCCTGGCGACGCTGCTGACAAAAACCTGTACGACCTGCCGCCTGAAGAGGCGAAAGAGATCCCACAAGTTTGCGGCAGCCTGAAAGAAGCCCTGGAAGAGCTGGACAAAGGTCGCGCGTTCCTGACCAAAGGCGGCGTGTTCTCCGATGACTTCATCGACGCTTACATCGCTCTGAAAAGCGAAGAAGAAATCAAGGTTCGGACCTTCGTACACCCACTGGAATACGAGCTGTACTACAGCTGCTGATCCGGTAGCGCTGCGGCACGCGGCGTGACAAAAAAGAGGCCTCCTTCGGGAGGCCTTTTCTGTTTTCCGAGAAAAATAATTCGGATGGATACGACTAAAAAGCGCCTTCATCAAAACAATAACTTACACAAACACGACTGGCTGCAGACGCACCACTCGTTACTATCCGCTGCATTGCTCCTCCTTGGCGGATTCACGATGAACTTCCCCTGCAATAAAGCTTTCCCATTCGTCTTGATGTTCAGCTTCTCTGCTTGCGTCCAGGCAGCAGACAGCCTCTCATCAACCACCCGATTTCAAGAGGCAGGCTGGTACCTGGAGCAACCGGACCCGTACAACCCCATCGCCAGCGCCCGACTGAAAGGAGAGGCAAGCCATGGCGACAGGACCAGCCCTGCCATACTGCAAGTCACCTGCTTCCCATCCCCGCGACGCGCCGACATCTCGCTATACACATCAACGGCTCAATTAGGTTTCAATCCTGAACCCTTTCACGGCCCCGATGCCGTATCCACAGGGCCGCTAAGCCTCACAACCGGCAAGAGTGCGCCCCTCGACTACGCGGTTAACGGCTTTTACACGGCGGAACAAGCGCGAAAGGGCGATTTCGTTTTTTCATTGTTCGAGTCAACCAATCACCGGGAGCTGAATGAATGGACAACAGAAACTACTCGAGGCCAACCGATCAACATGACACTACCTTCAGCCATAGAAGGTGACCTCCCATTGGTCGCCACGTTTGTTCTGCCGCAGGACGACAGCGGATTGCGCAAGGTGATCGGTCCTTGCCTGAGCGCTTCCGGATCAGCTGATCGGCGCTGACATCAACATCGGGATGCAGCAATCTATGCCGAGCCAGTACCCGTCGCCTATGCTCCCACTCAACGTTTTAGTTTCTGGTCGATTTCATGGGTCGTGGTTTTCTATTTATTTGTCTGTTGATCGCCCTTCCCGCCGCAGCGCAGATCTATAAGTACACCGACGCCGACGGCAACACCGCCTACAGCAATCAACCGCCCGATGGCGTCAAGGCGCAGCCGGTTGAACTGCCGCCGCTCAATAGCGTGGAACGCCCGCCACCTCCCACCATGTCTACCGACGCCAACAGCAGCAAACAGCCTCGCAGCGCCTACGAGCTGCTACAGCTGACCGGCCTGCCCACCGACGAGGCCTTGCGCGCCAACAACGGCACTTTCACCGTCAGCGTGCTGATCAAGCCCCGCTTGCAAGCGCCGCATGTGTTGAGGCTGCTGCTGGACGGTCAACCCTACGGTCAACCCAGCAACGTGCCGATCCTGCAACTGGCGAACATCGACCGGGGTGAACACAGCCTGGCGGTGCAGGTGATCAATGAAGAGGACGTCCTTCAGCAAAGTCCGAGCGTGACGTTCACCGTGCAAAGAGTTCATAAACCATGAGGTTGTGGGCGTTGATGGCAGCGAACCCGCCCGAAGAATTGCCGCTGTTTCACTACGACTTGCTGCGCATTCTGGTGCCGGAGCCAGACGCGACGATCCGCAGCAATGCCGGCGATATTATCGTCAGCGTCACCAATGAACCCGGTCTGCAACCGGGTCATCGCTACCGCCTGCTGCTCGACGGCCAACCCACAGCCGAACCCGGCCCGAGCCCGGTTTCCCCCTGACCAATATCGATCGCGGCAGCCACAACCTGTCAGTGGAAATCCTCGACGAACAAGGCCGCACCATCGAACGCACGGCCAATCAGCCCTTCCACATGCTGCGCACCTCACTCGCGCAACAACGCAGGGTCAAGCCCTGCACCCTCGCCGACTACGGCCAACGGCCGGAATGTCCCCTCGAAGACAAACCGGAAGAAGAAAAAAATCCCTTCCTGCGTTTGTTCTAACGTCGTTCAGCTTTGCGCACTATATTGGTGCAATAGGTTGCACCATTCCCACATCGCAACCCATTTTGGTTCGAAAGTACCCGCGAAAGCTGGCAAAACGCCACGCAAACGAGCGTCAAACGCCCGTTTCAGGCCTTAATTGCTTCTTTTCGGAGCCTTGGTTTGGTTTTTGCATTTTCCCCGCATCAGCGCTTGTTTCTTGCGCACGCTCCGCCCCAGAAGAGGTCCCGATGACCATTAGCGACGCACTACACCGTTTGCTACTCGACAACCTCACCACCGCCACCATTCTGCTCGACGCCGAACTGCGCCTTGAGTACATGAACCCGGCAGCGGAGATGCTGCTGGCTATCAGCGGTCAGCGTAGCCATGGGCAGTTCATCAGCGAGTTGTTCACCGAGTCCACCGAAGCGCTGAACTCCCTGCGCCAGGCAGTCGAGCAGGCACACCCGTTCACCAAGCGTGAAGCGATGCTGACGGCCCTTACTGGCCAGACCCTGACTGTCGACTACGCGGTAACACCCATTCTCGCCAACGGCGCCACCATGCTGTTGCTGGAAGTCCATCCCCGTGACCGCCTGCTGCGGATCACCAAGGAAGAGGCGCAGTTGTCGAAGCAGGAAACCAGCAAAATGCTGGTGCGCGGCCTCGCTCATGAAATCAAGAATCCGCTCGGCGGAATTCGCGGCGCGGCGCAATTACTCGCCCGCGAACTGCCGGAAGAAAGCCTGCGCGATTACACCAACGTGATCATTGAAGAAGCCGACCGCCTGCGAAACCTCGTCGACCGCATGCTCGGCTCGAACAAACTGCCGTCGCTGGCCATGTGCAACATCCACGAAGTTCTTGAGCGCGTGTGCAGCCTGGTGGAAGCGGAAAGCCAAGGCTGCATCACTCTGGTGCGCGACTACGACCCGAGCATCCCGGACGTGCTGATCGACCGCGAACAGATGATCCAGGCCGTCCTCAACATCGTGCGCAACGCGATGCAAGCCATCAGCAGCCAGAACGAGCTGCGCCTGGGCCGCATCACCCTGCGCTCGCGGGCCATGCGCCAGTTCACCATCGGCCACGTGCGCCATCGCCTGGTGACCAAGATCGAGATCATCGACAACGGCCCCGGGATTCCCGCAGACCTGCAGGAAACCATCTTCTTTCCCATGGTCAGCGGCCGTCCGGACGGTACCGGGCTGGGCCTGGCCATAACCCAGAACATCATCAGCCAGCACCAGGGCCTGATCGAATGTGACAGCCATCCAGGCCACACCACCTTCTCGATCTTTCTGCCACTGGAACAAGGAGCCACATCGACATGAGCCGTAGTGAAACCGTGTGGATCGTCGATGACGACCGTTCTATCCGTTGGGTCCTGGAAAAAGCCTTGCAGCAGGAAGGCATGACCACGCAGAGCTTCGACAGCGCCGATGGCGTGATGAGCCGCCTGGCGCGCCAGCAACCGGACGTGATCATCTCTGACATCCGCATGCCGGGTGCCAGTGGCCTGGATCTGCTGGCACGGATTCGCGAACAGCACCCGCGCTTGCCGGTGATTATCATGACCGCGCACTCCGACCTGGACAGCGCTGTCGCGTCCTACCAGGGCGGCGCGTTCGAGTACCTGCCCAAGCCGTTCGACGTCGACGAGGCGGTGTCATTGGTCAAGCGCGCCAACCAGCACGCCCAGGAACAACAGGGCCTGGAAGTGCCCGTCGCCCTGACCCGTACCCCGGAAATCATCGGCGAAGCGCCAGCGATGCAGGAAGTGTTTCGCGCCATCGGGCGCCTGAGCCACTCCAACATCACCGTGCTGATCAACGGCGAGTCCGGGACCGGTAAAGAGCTGGTGGCCCACGCCCTGCACCGCCACAGCCCACGGGCGGCCTCGCCGTTCATCGCCCTGAACATGGCGGCGATCCCCAAGGATTTGATGGAGTCCGAGCTGTTCGGCCACGAGAAAGGTGCATTTACCGGCGCCGCCAACCTGCGCCGTGGACGTTTTGAGCAAGCCGATGGCGGCACGCTGTTTCTCGATGAAATCGGCGACATGCCGGCCGACACCCAGACCCGCCTGCTGCGGGTCCTGGCCGACGGCGAGTTTTACCGGGTCGGCGGCCATGTACCGGTCAAGGTCGACGTGCGCATCATCGCCGCGACCCACCAGAACCTGGAAACCCTGGTCCACGCCGGCAAGTTCCGTGAGGACTTGTTCCACCGCTTGAACGTGATCCGCATCCACATCCCACGCCTGTCGGACCGTCGCGAAGACATTCCGACCCTGGCCAAGCACTTCCTGGCCCGCGCCGCACAAGAGCTGGCGGTGGAGCCAAAGCTGCTGAAAAGCGAAACCGAGGAATACCTGAAGAACCTGCCGTGGCCAGGCAACGTGCGCCAGCTGGAGAACACCTGCCGCTGGATCACGGTGATGGCTTCGGGGCGTGAAGTGCACATCGGCGACCTGCCGCCGGAGTTGCTGAGCCTGCCGCAGGACTCGGCACCGGTGACCAACTGGGAACAGGCCCTGCGCCAATGGGCCGACCAGGCGCTGGCTCGTGGCCAGTCGAGCCTGCTGGACAGCGCGGTGCCGGCGTTCGAGCGCATCATGATCGAAACCGCCCTCAAGCACACCGCCGGCCGCCGCCGCGATGCTGCGGTTTTGCTGGGTTGGGGGCGTAATACCCTGACGCGCAAGATCAAGGAACTGGGGATGAAAGTTGATGGTGGGGACGATGATGAAGGGGATGAGGGTTAGATCCTTCACCGACCTGTAGATCCATTCGCGGGCAAGCTCCGCTCCCACAGGTTTTGCACAATCCTGTGGGAGCGGGCTCGCCCGCGATGCTTTCAGGGCAATCGTGCACCGACTGAAAGCACCGTGACCCGCGATCGCGCACGGCAACAGATCCGAAATCCCACCTGCACCTGCAATCAAACCCCTATCAAAAAAACACCAAAGCCCCGAAATACAGGGCTTTCGCCGCCCAACACAACATTTTGTTTCAACTCGTTAAAACCTGGCACGCCCCCTGCAATAGTTCATTCAGTGATTCAGTTCACTACCCGGTTTCGGGGACCTTGGTACAGGCAGGCCGGGGATTCCCCTCTTTACATCGGGCTCACACCGCACAAGCGACGAGCCCAAGCAGTTTTGGGGCCCTTGATACAGGCAGGTCAGGGGTTCCTTCTTTACACCGGGCTCACGACGCAACGCGTGAGCCCTGCCGTTTCGGGGTCCTTGGTACAGGCAGGCCGGGGATTCCTCTTTTATTGCTCCTGGAGATGGATCTCCAACCGCCAGCGATCATCCACCTCGCTGCCGGCCCAATCGCCCTTCAGCGGCCGGGCCGCCACCAGCGTCAGCAACAACCCCTTGTCACTCAAACGCACCCGCCAGTTCACATCCTTATCGTTGAGCTTGAGCTGGCCTTTCTGTGCCTGCCCCTGGGCCTCGAACAGCAGCGCGAGGCTGCCGTCGATCAGTTCACCATGGGTCTTGGGCGCGTGGTTGAACCACACCACCAGGCCATCCCCGGTGACCTCGACCTGCTGCAGCTCGGTCGGCTCGGGGGTGGTCAGGCGACCGATCATCAACCCCACCATCAGGCCGACAATCGCCAGCGAGGCCATCACCCGCGGCAATAGCTTCGATCGCCGATCCACTTCCGGCGTAGAATGCCGTCCATCTTTACCTTCGGAGCCGTGCATGTTTCACGTCATCCTTTTTCAACCAGAAATTCCGCCGAATACCGGCAACGTTATCAGGCTGTGCGCCAACAGCGGCTGCCACCTGCACTTGATCGAGCCACTGGGCTTCGAGATGGATGACAAGCGCCTGCGTCGGGCCGGCCTCGACTATCACGAGTATGCCACCTTGCAACGGCATGCCGACCTTGCCAGCTGCCTGGAAAGCCTTGGCCATCCACGCCTGTTCGCATTCACCACCAAGGGTTCGCGGCCGTTTCACGACGCCAGTTTCGCCGAGGGCGATGCGTTCCTGTTCGGCCCGGAAAGCCGTGGCCTGCCGGCCGAGGTGCTAGACGCCCTGCCCGACGGCCAACGCCTGCGCCTGCCGATGCGCGAAGGCTGCCGCAGCCTGAACCTGTCCAATACCGTGGCGGTCGCCGTATACGAAGGCTGGCGGCAGCTGGGCTTCAAATAACCCACCGGCGATTTTTCGCCAGGCCAAAACAATCGCGGGCAAGCCCGCTCCCACAGGTTTTGCACAATCCTGTGGGAGCGGGCTTGCCCGCGATGTTGTCAGCCGCGCTGCTTACTGAACGGTCTGAGCGCCGTCCTGCTGCATGCGTTGCACTTCTTGCGCGTACAGCGCGTCGAAGTTGACCGGGGCTAGCATCAGGGCCGGGAACGAACCACGGGTCACCAGGCTGTCCAGGGCTTCGCGAGCGTACGGGAACAGGATGTTCGGGCAGAACGCGCCCAGGGTGTGGCTCATCGAACCTTCGTCGAGGTTCTTGATCAGGAAGATACCGGCCTGCTGGACTTCGGCGATGAAGGCCACTTCGTCACCGTTCTTCACGGTCACGGACAGGGTCAGCACCACTTCGTGGAAGTTGTCTTCCAGTACTTTCTGACGGGTATTGAGGTCCAGACCGACGCTCGGCTCCCACTGCTGGCGGAAGATCGCCGGGCTTTTCGGGGCTTCGAAGGACAGGTCACGTACGTAGATGCGCTGCAAGGAGAATTGCGGTGCGGTTTCTTCTTCGCTAGCTGCAGTGTTCTGTTGGTCAGTCATCTCAGATCCTTTCTGATCTTGGGTCTTATAGGGAAGGAATTAGGCCTTGAGCAGCGCGTCGAGCTTGCCAGCGCGGTCCAGGGCAAACAAATCATCACAGCCACCGACATGGGTGCTGCCAATCCAGATCTGCGGCACGGACGTACGCCCGGCCTTGCTGGCCATTTCGGCACGCACCTGTGGCTTGCCATCGACCTTGATCTCGTCGAAGGCTACGCCCTTGTTTTCGAGCAGATACTTGGCGCGCGAGCAATAAGGGCAGTAATCGCTGGAGTAGACGACGACGCTGGCCATATCACTTCACCAGCGGCAGGTTATCGCCCTTCCAGCTGGAGATCCCGCCGGACAGCTTGGCGGCGGTGAAGCCGGCCTTGAGCAGTTCGCGCGCGTGGGTACCGGCTGTCTGGCCCATGGCATCGACCAGGATAATGGTCTTGGCCTTGTGCTTTTCCAGCTCGCCGACGCGGGCAGTCAGTTTGTCGTGTGGAATATTCAGCGCGCCAACGATGTGACCGGCGGCGAAATCCTTGGCCGCACGGATGTCGATCACCACACCAGCGTCCTTGTTGACCAGGCTGGTCAGCTCACCGGTGCTCAGGCTGCGACCGCCGCCCTGCATTTGATAAGCGATCAGCAACGCCAGCAGTACGACGAAGATACCGACGAGCAGATAGTGGTTAGTGGCAAATTCAATCAGGTGAGCAACCATCGAAGGAGGTTCCAGGGCGTTAAAATGTCGGCCAGTATACACAGCCACTATGGTGGGCCAAACCCCGTCCGGCGGTGACGCCGCCGGAACTTAGCTTTAAACTGCCACTCCCTTTTTTCATCGCCCCTTTTTTAACTCAGCCACGAGTGGAATCTATGACTACCACGCCTAAACCTTTGGTCCTGATGATTCTCGACGGCTTCGGTCACAGTGAGAGCGAAGAATCCAACGCCGTGTTCGCGGCCCGCAAGCCTGTCCTCGACCGGTTGTGCGCCACCGTACCGAACGGCCTGATCTCGGGTTCAGGCATGGACGTCGGCCTGCCGGACGGCCAGATGGGCAACTCGGAAGTCGGCCACATGAACCTCGGCGCCGGCCGCGTGGTGTATCAGGACTTCACCCGCGTGACCAAAGCGATCCGCGACGGCGAGTTCTTCGACAACCCGACCATCTGCGCCGCCGTGGACAAGGCCGTCGCCGCCGGCAAGGCCGTGCACTTCATGGGCCTGCTGTCCGATGGTGGCGTGCACAGCCACCAGGACCACCTGATCGCCATGGCCGAACTGGCCTTCAAGCGCGGTGCCGAGAAGATCTACCTGCACGCTTTCCTCGATGGCCGCGACACGCCGCCGAAAAGTGCCCAGTCGTCGATCGAACTGCTGGATGAAGCCTTCAAGACCCTGGGCAAAGGCCGGATCGCCAGCCTCATCGGCCGTTACTTCGCCATGGACCGCGACAACCGCTGGGACCGCGTCTCCCAGGCTTACAACCTGATCGTGGACGGCAACGGCGAATTCAACGCCGCGACCGCCCAGGAAGGCCTGCAAGCCGCCTACGAGCGTGGCGAGAGCGACGAATTCGTCAAGGCCACCACCATCGGCGAGCCGGTCAAGGTCGAAGACGGCGACGCCGTGGTGTTCATGAACTTTCGCGCCGACCGTGCGCGCGAGCTGAGCCGGGTGTTCGTCGAGGACAATTTCAGCGAGTTCGAACGTGCCCGCCAGCCGAAACTGGCCGGCTTTGTCATGCTCACCCAATACGCCGCCAGCATCCCCGCACCGTCGGCCTTTGCCCCGGGCAGCCTGGAAAACGTGTTGGGCGACTACCTGGCGAAAAACGGCAAGACCCAACTGCGGATCGCCGAAACCGAAAAATACGCCCACGTGACCTTCTTCTTCTCCGGCGGCCGCGAAGAACCGTTCCCGGGTGAAGAACGCATCCTGATCCCTTCGCCAAAAGTCGCCACCTACGACCTGCAGCCAGAGATGAGCGCGCCGGAGGTCACCGACCGCATCGTCGAGGCCATCGAGAACCAGCGTTACGACGTGATCGTGGTCAACTACGCCAACGGCGACATGGTCGGCCACAGCGGCGTGTTTGCTGCTGCAGTGAAAGCGGTCGAGTGCCTGGACCTGTGCGTCGGCCGGATTGTCGAAGCCCTGGAAAAAGTCGGTGGCGAGGCGCTGATCACCGCCGACCACGGCAATGTCGAGCAGATGGCCGACGAATCCACCGGCCAGGCCCACACCGCCCACACCACCGAGCCGGTACCGTTCATCTACTTCGGCAAGCGCGACCTCAAGGTCCGCGAAGGCGGCGTGCTGGCGGATGTTGCGCCGACCATGCTGATGTTGCTGGGGCTTGAGCAACCGGCCGAAATGACCGGCACCTCGATCCTGGTGTAACCCGCCCCATCAAACACCGCCAAACCCTGTGGGAGCGAGCTTGCTCGCGATAGCAATCTGACAGTCAACATCTACGTTGAATGTTATGGCGCCATCGCGAGCAAGCTCGCTCCCACATTGGTTTTGGGGTGTTTTCAGAGGTAACTCTGCTCCAGTTATCACACCGCCCTAATTGGGCGTTTTTTTTGCAACGCTTGCCGGGCATACTAGGCTGTCTTTTTTCCCCCGGTGTCGCCCGCCTCTATGCTCCGCGTCCTGATAGCCCTAGCTCTGACCTGCCTGCTCCAACCGGCCTTGGCTGACGAGCGCGCGCAAACCCAACAACAGTTGGACGCCACGCGTCAGGATATTGCCGAGCTGAAAAAGCTGCTGGGCAAGCTGCAGGAAGAAAAGTCCGGGGTGCAGAAGGACCTCAAGGGCACCGAGACCGAGATGGGCAAGCTCGAGAAGCAGGTCGATGCCCTGCAAAAAGAGCTGAAGAAAAGCGAATCCGAGCTGCAGCGACTCGATACCGAGAAAAAAAAACTCCAGAGCGCGCGCACTGAACAGCAACAACTGATTGCCACCCAGGCCCGCGCGGCCTATCAGAACGGTCGCCAGGAATATCTCAAGCTGCTGCTCAACCAGCAGAACCCGGAGAAATTCGCCCGCACCCTGACTTATTACGACTACCTCAGCCAGGCACGCATGGAGCAGTTGAAGAACTTCAACGAAACCCTGCGCCAACTGGCCAATGTCGAGCAGGACATCGCCCTGCAGCAAGCCCAACTGCTGGTCCAGAAAAGCAGCCTCGACAGCCAGCGCGACGAGCTGGACAAGGTCCGCAAGGAGCGCCAGCAAGTGCTGGCCAAGCTCAACACGGACGTCAAGGACCGCGACCAGAAGCTGCAGGCTCGCGAGCAGGACCAGGCCGATCTGTCCAAAGTCCTGAAAACCATTGAGGAAACCCTGGCACGCCAGGCCCGGGAGGCAGAAGAAGCGCGGCAAAAAGCGCTGATCGCCCAGCAGGAAGCGGAAAAAAAGCGTTTACGTGAGGCACAGGCCGCGGCAGACGCCCCGACCGATGCCCCACGCAAAATTACCCGACCGACACCCGGCGCCCTGGTCTCCAGCGCTGGCGAAACCTTCGGCGGGGCATTTTCTGCAACGCGGGGAAAACTTCCTTGGCCAGTTGATGGTCGATTGCTTGCCCGCTTTGGTGAAAGTCGCGGCGACGATGCCCGCACCAAGTGGGACGGCGTGATGATCAGCGCCTCCGCTGGCAGCCAAGTGCATGCCGTGCACGGCGGACGCGTGGTGTTCGCCGACTGGTTGCGGGGCGCCGGCTTGCTGGTGATTCTCGACCACGGCAACGGTTTCTTGAGCTTGTACGGCCACAATCAGACGCTGCTCAAATCGGCTGGCGACGTGGTCAAGGCCGGCGAGTCCATCTCCACTGTCGGTAACAGTGGCGGCCAGGACACGCCCGCGCTGTATTTCGCTATTCGTCAGCAGGGTCACCCGAGTGATCCGGCACAATGGTGCCGTGCGCAAGGATAAGCGCACCATCTAACTCAGGAGTTCGTTCGACATGCTGCATTTGTCCCGCCTCACTTCGCTGGCCCTGACGATCGCCCTGGTGATCGGTGCGCCCCTGGCGTTTGCCGCTGAACCGGCCTCGTCGACCTCGGCTGCGACCACCAAGGCGCCATTGCCGCTGGATGAGTTGCGTACCTTTGCCGAGGTCATGGACCGGATCAAGGCCGCGTATGTCGAGCCAGTGGACGACAAGACCCTGCTGGAAAACGCCATCAAGGGCATGCTCAGCAACCTCGACCCACACTCCGCCTACCTGGGGCCGGAAGACTTCGCCGAGCTGCAGGAAAGCACCAGCGGTGAGTTTGGCGGCCTGGGCATCGAAGTCGGCTCCGAAGACGGCTTCATCAAGGTGGTGTCGCCGATCGACGACACCCCTGCCTCCAAGGCGGGCATCCAGGCGGGCGACTTCATCGTCAAGATCAACGGCCAGCCTACCCGCGGCCAGAGCATGACCGAAGCCGTGGACAAGATGCGCGGCAAGATCGGCGAGAAAATCACCCTGACTCTGGTCCGCGACGGCGGTTCGCCGTTCGACGTGACGCTGACCCGCGCGACCATCCAGGTCAAGAGCGTGAAGGCGCAGTTGCTGGAGTCGGGCTACGGCTACATCCGCATCACCCAGTTCCAGGTCAAGACCGGCGAAGAGGTCTCCCAGGCCCTGGCCAAGCTGCGCAAGGAAAACGGCAAGAAGCTCAGCGGCATCGTGCTCGACCTGCGCAACAACCCAGGCGGTGTCCTGCAATCGGCGGTGGAAGTGGTCGACCACTTCATCACCAAGGGCCTGATCGTCTACACCAAGGGCCGGATCGCCAACTCCGAACTGCGCTTCTCGGCCACCGGCAAGGACGAAAGCGAAGCAGTGCCGATGGTGGTGCTGATCAACGGCGGCAGCGCCTCGGCCTCGGAAATTGTCGCAGGTGCCCTGCAGGACCAGAAACGTGCAGTCGTGATGGGCACCACCAGTTTCGGCAAGGGCTCGGTGCAAACCGTGTTGCCACTGAACAACGACCGCGCGCTGAAGATCACCACCGCACTGTACTTCACCCCGAACGGGCGCTCGATCCAGGCCCAGGGCATCGTTCCGGACATCGAAGTGCGTCGGGCCAAGATCACCAGCGAGCAGGACAGCGAGTACTTCAAGGAAGCTGACCTGCAAGGCCACCTGGGCAATGGCAACGGCGGCGCCGACAAGCCAAGCGGCTCCGGCGGCAAGGCCAAGCCGATGCCACAGGACGACGACTACCAACTGGCCCAGGCGCTGAGCCTGCTCAAGGGCCTGAGCATTACCCGCGGCCGCTGAGATGCGCCTGCGGTTGCTCCTCGGCCTGCTGTGCTGCCTGGCCGGCGTTGCCCATGCAACGCCCGGGCAGGCGCCACCCCACAAGGCCTACCTGAGCCTGATCATCGATGACCTGGGGCAGAACCTGCCCCGGGACCGCCGCGTGCTGGCGCTGCCCGGACCAGTCACCGCAGCGATCATGCCCGACACCCCCCACGCCGCTGAATTTGCCCGCGAGGCCCACCGCGCTGGCAAGATCGTCATCCTGCACATGCCCATGGACCCAGCCACCGGCCCGTTCGCCTGGCACCCCGAACTGCCCGTCGAAGAACTGCGCAAGCGCCTGGACGCTGCGTTCAAGGCCGTCCCCTTCACCGCCGGCATCAACAATCACATGGGCAGCCGCATGACCGCCCAGCGACCGGCCATGGCCTGGTTGATGGCCGAGCTGCAACGCCGGCACAAGCTTTTCGTCGACAGCCGCACCAGCGCCCAGACCGTCGCCGCCGCCGAGGCACAGAAGATCGGCCTGGCCAGCGCTTCACGCGATGTGTTCCTCGACGACGAACGCACCGAAGCGGCGATCTACAACCAACTGCAGAGCGCCATAAGCCTGGCGCGCAAACAGGGTTCGGCGGTGATGATCGGCCATCCCTACCCGCAGACCCTGGCAGTGCTGGAACGCGAGCTGCCCAAGCTCAAGGCCCAGGGCATCGACTGGATTGATATCCGGCAGATGATCAGCGTGCGCGGCAATCGCGCCATGACTGCCCATGGCAAAGATGGGATTTATCGCTAACCAGCAGCGGGCCACTACATAGTTACCGCCAGGCGTCTCAGCCAATTCTGGATATTGAAACCCGCAGCCCAATTGGGCTGCCTTTCAATTACCAGGAATGACCATGAACCCACATGAAGATGACGCGGCACCCTCAAGGCCAATGGAATCAATCAAAGTTGAAAACCTGCTGATCAACTTTACGACAGAATTTCTCCGGATCTGGGATAACAAAGGCTCACGCTCGAAACCCGGTGGCTTTTGGCGCC
Source organism: Pseudomonas sp. Irchel 3H3 (assembly GCF_900187635.1). Lineage (NCBI taxonomy): Bacteria > Pseudomonadati > Pseudomonadota > Gammaproteobacteria > Pseudomonadales > Pseudomonadaceae > Pseudomonas > Pseudomonas sp. Irchel 3H3. The sequence continues at coordinate 159,151 of NZ_FYEC01000006.1, forward strand.
CCAGCCCTGCCCCTGACTCGCTGCCAGGCTTTTTCCCACTCGGTGACCTCGCCGTATCCGGCCACGACAACATCAATAATCGAAGAGTAGTGGCCGTCGTTTGCGAAGGCGAGCCGCCAAGTGCTGGCGCTAACCAGGGCAAGGCACTGAGCAAGCCCGATGATTTTGAACAGGTCTGGAAAGACACGGGCTCAGGCGCCAAAACGGACTGTTCAATATGGCGCCCCGTACCACCTGAGGGCTACGTGGCACTTGGGTTGGTGTGCGCTGACGGTCTCGATAAACCTTCAGTCAACTCCGTGCGTTGCGTGCGGGCAGATCTTGTCGTGGCGGCATCCATCGACACAATGATCTGGAGCGACAAGGGCAGTCGCGCCAAGCAGGACTTCAGCGTGTGGAGTGTCCTGCCACCGGTCGCGGCCGCAGGAGAGATTCATTTTGCGCCAGGCACATTCGTCGGCGTCAACAGCTATACCAAACCAGCAACGCACGCCGCCGCGCATGCACTGCGCATGCGCATTTCGCTCAAAGCCGAACCTTCGCCAGTGCCTCCGTCCCTGACCGGATACGAACCCCCCACCTCAAGCCAATCCGCCACAGTCACCCAGACTGCGCGGCTCCCCTGGTTCGCGATCAAGGATCCCAACCTGAGCGCCTTCGAGCAGTTTCGTACTTCTCCCTACTACCTATTACATAGAAAAGAGAAGTACGTATTGATCGGCCACGGCCATAACACCAGCTCCTCGGGAAAAACCTTCAAATGGATCGATGAGGCACCCACCGCCGAAAGCCTCGAAACCTTCTCTCGACTGACCTCTGTCGAGGTAGGAGTGGAATGGAGCTCCAGGTTGCCGGAATTTTCCATATCGCTGCCACCGACCTTTTCAGTCGAGTTCTCGGCAAAACTGGGCAACAGTTTCTCCCCCGTCGGCACCCAGAACAGCAGGTTGATCGGCCCCCTGGCGACACACGTGGTTACCATCGTTGCGAAGAAGCGCGTCGTCGCGGTTTATCGCACACAGTTTGACTACCAATTGCTACGCAGCAACGGCACACAAGTGGCAAGCGAGGGCAGTTACTCGGACTACGACAAACTGCATTTGAGCGAATATCCGCCGGAACAGTAACCGGACTGCGGCCGGCACCTCGCCGGGGGCCGGCGAGAGCGCTCACCTTGAATTTCATCACCAAGGAATGGACATGAATTACCTCAGCTTCGCGGGCCTGATCGGCTTGTTAGCTATTTGCGCAGTGCAGGCCCGCGATCTGGGCGAAGGCGCCGTAAACGACTCACCGTCTAGGGCACTGCAAAACAGCGAACATCTTTATGAAATCTGGAGCGGCGTGGGACGACTCAGTCTCCAATCGGGCGAGACTTGCAGCGCCGTTCTACTGGACACGCGTAACAGACAAGGCCAAGCCAGCGGCCCTGCTTACCTGCTCACCAGCGGTCATTGCGTGTTCTTTCAGTACGGTTCGGCGCGGACCAATCTGCCTTTGAAGGCCAGCGTCACCTTCCACTACTTTCATGACATGCCACAGCGTATGCGCCGATACACCATCCAAACTGCCCGATGGAGCAGTCTGGTCGGGACCGATCTTGCAGTACTGGAGGTCGACGCGACATTGGCGTCGCTGATACAGGCCGGGGTCAACCCGCTCAAGCTGGCGTCCCATCAAACCTACGAGAGTCAGGATGCGCTTAACATTGGCGCGCCGAGCGGCTTTACCGAACAAGGGCTTCGATTGAGTGCCTGTGCTGAACAAACCGCCGGAACGTTCATCGATCACCCCGGGGTGTTCCCTTCGGCTATGAAAAACAGTTGCGACCTTCACGCTGGCAGCTCCGGTAGCCCGATGCTGAACCGCCGCACCAATGAAATCACCGGCATCGTCAGTAAAGTCGCGGTCTCGCGCAATACACCCGAACCGCCTGGTTGTGAGCATTCGACGTCTTGCAAGGCAGCCCGTTTCAACTACAGCTACTCGGCCAACTTTCTGCACAAGTGCTTTATTGACGGTGTCTTCACCAGCGATGGGGCGGACTGTTCCCTGGAACCGGTCGAACTGACTGTCTCGGAGCCCTGGAATCTCAAGTCATACGTTCATAGAACACAAAATGCGGACGGACAGCTCGTATTGCCTACGTGGGATTTCAGGTTCTCCCTCGAGGTGCCCTTCTATCGCTACAAAACGGTCCATAACGCCAGGGACTGCAAGGCGCCCGACAATTACAGCGCCGCTGTCAGCACTGAAGACGCTTACATCAATACTGAAATCGGGCCACAAAACGGCACACATGCACTCTGCATTATTGGCATCAGTTCTGAGGAACAGCACCTGACAAGGGCGACATTGAATAACGTGTTTACAAGTGCCGTGTACTTGAGCGCGACGCCAGCCGCTCCGTCTCAGGTGGTATCGAAGTGATGGTTACAGATACTTCGCCATGATGTCGTCCACCACGCCTTCTTTGCGCAGCTGATCCAGCGCTGCCTGAAGCTTGGCGACGGTTTCATCCGGCACGTCTTTATTCAACGCCAGATACAACTGCGCGCTGTGGAAACGCAGGACCGTCTTGAGGCCCGTGACCCCGTCCTGGCGCGCCAGATAGCGCCCGGCAGGGTCCCCGGTGGCCCACAGGTCAATCTGGCCATTGAGCAGTTTTTTCGCGTTGTCCTGATCGCGCAGCACCACGATCGGCTTGAGTCCCTGCTTGGCCAATGTCTCGGCGATGGCGTCGCCCTTGTAGGCGCCGATCTTGTATTTGCGCGCATCTTCCAGGGTCTGCAGGGTGATTTTGCTGTCGGCCTTGGCCAGCATGATCCAGTCGTCCGGACCAATAGGGCCGACCCACTTGAAGAGGTTTTCGCGGTCGGGCAAGCGCGCCATGACGAACACCCCGTATCCGGGATTTTCCAGGGCGAGTTTGTAGACTCGCTCCCAGGGGAAACGCAGAGTCAGGCTGTAGGTGATGTTGGCCCGCTTTAACATCTCGCGAACGATGTCCACGGCGATGCCATTGATGTTCTCGTCCTGAGCGAAGTTTTTGCCGTTCTTCGCCATGTTGTAGGGCGGGAAGTTTTCCGTCAGCAAGACCAGGTCGATATCGGTTTTTTCAGCGGCCCGTAGCACGCCGCAGAACAGTAACGAAGTACTGGCAAGAACGAGGAAAAGGCGTCTGAGCATGTCGGCTACCGCAATCCATTGGCGTGCCCAAGCTTGCCTTGAGCCCGCCATGCTGTCCACTGGCCTTTATCGAACCACAATCCCGCGCGCCGCCATGTAGGCCTTCGCTTCCGGCACGGTGTATTCGCCGAAGTGAAAGATACTGGCCGCCAACACTGCACTGGCGTGACCTTCGAGGATACCGTCAGCCAAGTGCTGCAGATTGCCGACGCCGCCGGAAGCGATCACCGGGATTCCCAGGGCATCACTGATGGCGCGGGTCACGCCCAGGTCGAAGCCGTTTTTCATGCCGTCCTGGTCCATGCTGGTCAGGAGGATTTCCCCGGCCCCCAGGCCTTCCATCTTCTTCGCCCACTCCACCGCATCCAGCCCGGTGGGTTTGCGCCCGCCATGGGTGAAGATTTCCCAGCGTGGGGTTTCGCCCGGCAGGGAGACTTTCTTCGCGTCGATGGCCACGACGATGCACTGTGAGCCGAAATGCTGCGCGGCTTCGCCGACGAACTCCGGGTTGAACACCGCCGCGGTGTTGATCGAGACCTTGTCCGCACCGGCATTGAGCAGGTTGCGAATGTCTTGCACGGTGCGTACACCACCGCCCACGGTCAGCGGGATGAACACCTGGCTGGCCATGCGCTCGACGGTATGCAAAGTAGTGTCGCGGCCATCGACGCTGGCGGTGATGTCGAGAAAGGTAATCTCGTCGGCACCCTGCTCGTCGTAGCGACGAGCGATTTCCACCGGGTCGCCGGCGTCACGGATGTTTTCGAACTTCACACCTTTGACGACCCGGCCGTTGTCCACGTCCAGGCAAGGGATGATGCGTTTGGCCAGCGCCATGGTCAGTCCTCAGCCTTGGTACGAGTCGCAGAAGGCTTGCGCCTCGGCGACGTCGAGGGTGCCTTCGTAGATCGCCCGGCCGGTGATGGCGCCGATGATGCCCGGTGCGCGAGCGTCGAGCAGCGACTTGATGTCACCCAGGTTGTGGATACCGCCGGAGGCAATTACCGGAATCCGGGTGGCCGCAGCCAGGGCAGCGGTGTACGACACGTTGCAACCCTGCATCATGCCGTCTTTGGCGATGTCGGTATAAACGATGGCAGACACGCCATCGGATTCGAATTGCTTGGCCAGGTCGATGACGTTCACGGTGCTGATTTCAGCCCAGCCGTCAGTGGCGACAAAACCGTCCTTGGCGTCCAGGCCAACAATCACCTTGCCCGCAAATGCGCGGCAGGCTTCGGCGACGAAGGCCGGATCTTTGACTGCCTTGGTGCCGATGATCACGTAGCTCACGCCTGCCTTGACGTAATGCTCGATGGTTTCCAGCGAGCGGATGCCACCGCCGATCTGGATCGGCAGGTTCGGGTAGCGCTTGGCGATGGCGGTCACTACTTCGCCGTTGACCGGCTGGCCTTCGAACGCGCCGTTCAGGTCGACCAGATGCAGACGACGGCAACCGCCCTCTACCCACTTGGCTGCCATGCTCACCGGGTCATCGGAGAACACTGTGGAATCTTCCATGCGGCCCTGGCGCAGACGTACACAGGCACCGTCCTTGAGATCGATAGCGGGAATAATCAGCATCTGGCAAACCTTCAAATTCGATTTTTCAGCATTGCTCGGAAATCAGTTTTTCTCGAGCGCCCACAGGTCGCTTTCGATGCTTTCAAACCTCTCTTTGAGGTGTGTCTGCACATCGAAAATCGCCCTGTTGTAATAGTGCGGAGCAATTTCGCGGGTAAACAGCTCAAGGATTTCGCCCGCTTCGAACGAACCCAGGTCCAGTTCGAAGCGGTCCTCCATGAAGCGCTTGATCTTGTGATTGGCCTCGTTCTCCTGTTCAGGAGTGAGGGTCAGGATCGGCGGCTTCTTCTTCACGGCCATTTACCAGCGACCATCCCACGCCGCGAAGTTCTGCAGCAATTGCAGGCCATGGGTATGGCTCTTCTCAGGGTGGAACTGCACCGCGAAACGCGAGCCTTCGGCCAGCGCAGCGGCGAAGTCGACGCCGTAGTGAGCGCCACCGACCACCTGCCGCGGGTTACCGGCGGCGATGTAGTAGCTGTGCACAAAATAGAAGCGCGCCAGGTCCGGGATGTTGTGCCACAGCGGGTGATCCACCACCTGTTGCACTTCGTTCCAGCCCATGTGCGGGACTTTCAGGTGTTCGCCGTCTTCATGCAGGCCCTTGCCGAAGAACTTCACCGCACCTGGAAACAGGCCGATGCAGTCGACGCCGTCATTCTCTTCACTGTGTTCGAGCAGGGCTTGCATGCCGACACAAATGCCGAGGAACGGACGGTCCTGGCTGACTTCGCGCACCAGCGAGTCGAAGCCCAGGCGACGGATCTCGGCCATGCAATCGCGAATCGCGCCAACACCGGGGAAAACCACCCGGTCGGCTTCGCGAATCACATTGGCATCGCTGGTGATCAGCACCTTGCCGGCACCTACGTGTTCGAGGGCCTTGGCCACCGAGTGCAGGTTACCCATGCCGTAATCGATAACCGCGACCGTCTGCATTACAGAACGCCCTTGGTCGAAGGCATTTGCCCGGCCATGCGCTCATCGAGCTCGACGGCCATGCGCAGGGCGCGGCCGAAAGCCTTGAACACGGTTTCGATCTGGTGGTGGGTGTTGGTGCCACGCAGGTTGTCGATGTGCAGGCTGACGTTGGCGTGGTTGACGAATCCCTGGAAAAATTCCTGGAACAGGTCGACGTCAAAACCACCCACGGTTGCGCGGGTATAGGGAACATGCATCTGCAAGCCAGGACGGCCGGAGAAGTCGATCACCACGCGCGACAGCGCTTCATCGAGCGGCACATAGGCGTGGCCGTAGCGACGGATGCCTTTCTTGTCGCCGATGGCTTTGCTGAAGGCTTGCCCCAAGGTGATACCGACGTCTTCCACGGTGTGGTGGTCGTCGATATGCAGGTCGCCCTTGCACTCGATATCCAGGTCGATCAGCCCGTGTCGGGCGATCTGGTCCAGCATGTGCTCAAGAAAAGGTACACCGATATTAAATCGGGCCTTTCCGGTGCCATCCAGGTTGATCGAGGCTTTGATCTGGGTTTCCAGAGTGTCGCGCTCGACGGACGCCATACGTTCGGCCATCACCAGCTCCGCAAAATCATTGGGCGAAAAAGGCATCCATTATAGGCACGGCGGCAGCAAACAGAAACACGCCAAATGATATCCCTGACCGGTTGAAGCCAATGTGGCCGGGGATATACCTGTCATGACATGTATGAACCTGAGCGCTGTCGAGCGTGGTGTATCAGGCACACCGCGCTGCCGTTTGTCGCGAGCAAGCGTTGCTCCGACGGGGTTCGCGGTGTGCCGGGTAGTGCGCGTTGACTAGTGAAACAGCACTGCCGTCTTCTGCAGGGTCACCCACACGCCCCACGCCAGCGGAATCCCCACCACCAGCCAGGCCGCCACGGCCAACGGCACGCTGGCCGACGACGCCTTCCACTCCAGCACCGTAGTGCTGTCGGCGCCTTTGTCGTGCCCCAGGGCCTGTTCTGCTGCGAGCTCGGCGTCGGTCATGAAGTACTTGTCTGCCACTGGACGCACCAGCAGGTTGCAGAGGAACCCCAGCACCAGCAAGCCGGCGAGAATGTACAAGGTGATGTCATAGGCCGCTGCACGCTCGACGCCGATGCTCAACTGATACTCACGCAGGTAGTTCACCAGCACCGGGCCAAGCACGCCCGCTGCCGCCCAGGCCGTCAGCAGGCGACCGTGGATCGCCCCGACCATCTGGGTGCCGAACAGGTCGGCCAGGTACGCCGGCACCGTGGCGAAACCACCGCCGTACATCGACAAAATGATGCAGAACGCGGCGACGAACAGCGAGACGTTGCCCAGATGCCCGAGGTTCGGGATCAGCGCATACAGGGCAAAACCCAGGGCGAAGAACACAAAGTAGGTGTTTTTGCGCCCCAGGTAGTCGGAGAACGACGCCCAGAAGAACCGCCCGCCAATGTTGAACAGACTCAGCAACCCGGTAAAACCGGCGGCGATGGCCGCGATCGAGGCCAGTTGCCCGGCGTCCAGTTGACCGAATGCCAAATCGTTACCCAGCAACTTGCCGCCAAACACTTCTTGCAGCAGCGGCGAGGCCATGCCGAGAATGCCGATCCCGGCCGATACATTGAGGCACAACACCAGCCATACCAGGCGGAACTGCGGGGTTTTCCACGCCACATTCACGTGCACGTGACGATAGGTAATCATCGCGTTGGCGACTTTTTTCGCCGGCGGGGTCCAGCCCTCAGGCTTCCAGCCGGTCGGCGGCACGCGGTACGACAGCGCCCCGCCGATCATGAACACGAAGTAAATCGCCGCCATCACCAGGAAGCTCTGCCAGACGCCGACTCCGCCTGGCGAGGCGAAATGCCCCATCAACGCGGCTGCCAGCGGCGCACCGACCATGGCCCCGCCACCAAATCCCATGATCGCCATGCCGGTGGCCATGCCGCGCTTGTCCGGGAACCACTTGATCAGGGTCGACACCGGGGAGATGTAGCCCAGGCCCAGGCCGATCCCACCGATCACCCCGGAACCGAGCCACATCAGCCAGATCTGGTGGGTATAGATACCCAGCGCGGAAACCAACAGGCCACCACACCAGCACAGTGCCGACACCACACCGGCCTTGCGCGGCCCGGCATGTTCCAGCCAGCCGCCCCAGATAGCCGCCGAACAACCGAGAAAGATGAAAAACAGGGTGTAGATCCAGCCGAGCATCGAGATCGGCCAGTCACACTGGGACGAGAACACCTGGGCGATAAAGCTCAAGTCCGGCGCGCACGCTACGGGCGCGGTCACACCCAGGGCCTTGGACAGCGGTAGCCAAAACACCGAAAAGCCATAGGCCATGCCGATGCACAGGTGAATGGCCAGTGCGGCCGGTGGCACCAGCCAGCGGTTGAAACCGGGCTTGGCGATGATGCGTTCCTTGGACAGGAACGTTGGCGGGGGCGCAATAATGCCCGCCTCGGTGCTCGTGCTCATGTGTGTTTCCCCCAATTATTAGTATGGTTCGCCCGCCACTCCTCACCCACAGCCTTGTTTGCACATTGGCATGGCCGTTTTATCGAGTGAGGGTGCGTCTGGCGCGACAACCGGTCGCAGCGAGGCAGGCGGACGGGCGAAGATTACCATTTGCCCGTGAGAGAAAAACCAGTCACTGACCAGTCGTCAGTTTCGGAGCGCTATACTCCCCCGCTAAATTTCGAATTCGACTCTCTACAAGGACTCGCCCCATGAAAGCGTTCGGCAAAATCCTGGGTCTGGTACTTCTCGGGCTGTTGCTGGTCATTGTGGCCCTGGGCTTTGCCCTGACCCACTTCTTTGATCCCAATGACTACAAAGACGAGATTCGCCAGATTGCCCGCGACAAGGCCCACATCGAGCTGACGCTCAATGGCGACATCGGCTGGAGCCTGTTCCCCTGGCTCGGCCTGGAACTGCACGAAGCCAGTGTCGCGACCCTGAGCAACCCCAAGGCACCGTTCGCCGACCTGCAGATGCTCGGTCTTTCGGTGCGGGTCCTGCCGTTGCTGCGCCGCGAAGTACAGATGAGCGATGTCCGGGTCGAAGGCCTGAACCTGCGCCTGAACCGCGACAAGGATGGCCACGGCAACTGGGAAGACATCGGCAAGGCCGTGCCGGTCGCGGGCCAGCCCGAGGTAGCGGCGACCAGCAGCGACACCACTGCCAGCGCTCCGGTCCCGACAGAGAAACCCGCCCAGCCGATTCGCCTCGATATCGACAGCCTGACCGTGAATAACGCCCGGGTGGAGTACACCGACGAGCGCACCGGTAAACAATTCACCGCCGAGAGCATCCAGCTGAGCACCGGGCCCGTGCACGATGCGACCAATATCGACGTCAAGTTGACCGCGTTCCTCGCCAGTAACCAACCCGCACTGCGGGTGCGCACCGAGCTCAATGGCGAACTGCGCTTCGAACGCGCGCTGCAGCGCTACAAGTTCGAAGACATGAAGGTGTCAGGCGAACTGACCGGCGAACCGCTGCAAGGCAAGGCCGTAACCTTTGCCGCCCAAGGGCAGGTATTCCTCGATAAAGCGGCGAACGTCGCCGAATGGACGGGCATCAAGCTGTCCGTCAATCAATTGCGCGCCCTCGGTGAACTGAAGGCCAATGACCTCGACAAGACCCCGCAAATCAGCGGCGCCCTGTCGATCGCCCAGTTCGACCTGGCCAAGTTTGTCGACAGCATCGGCCAGAAACTCCCGGCCATGGCCGAGGGCAGCCTGAGCAAAGTCGAACTGGTCAGCCGCCTGGCCGCAACCCCCACCAGCCTGTCGCTGGACAACATCAACCTGAAACTCGACGACAGCACCTTCAGTGGCCGCATCGCCGTCGAAGACTTCGCCAAACAAGCGCTGCGCGTGCAGCTCAAGGCCGACACCTTCAACGCTGATCGCTACCTGCCGCCCAAGTCCGCCGATGCCAACAGTGCAGCGGTGGCCCGCCAGGCGGAAGTCAGCAGCACCGAAGCCGATGCCCTGGCCGGCGCCGGCAGCACGCCCCTGCCCAACGCCCCGACCAAGGGTGCGTGGAGTAACGACAAGCTGATCCCGGCCGAGCGCCTGAGCAAGCTCGACCTCGACGCTGACCTGACCTTCGGCCAACTGACCCTCAGCCAACTGCCAATCCACAACGCAGCCCTCAAGGCCACCGGCCAGGGCGGCTTGCTGACCCTGCAAAACCTCAGTGGCGAGCTGTACAACGGCACCTTCAACGCCAAGGGCACCCTCGATGTGCGCCAGCCGGTGCCGGCCTTGAGCATGCAGACGGCGATCAACCGGGTGCCTGCGGAAAAAATTCTCGAGAGCCAAGGCAAAAACCCACCGGTCAAGGGCCTGATCACGCTCAACAGCCAGCTCACCGCCAACGGCAACAGCCAGAAAACTCTGATCGACAGCCTCAACGGCAACGCCAGCTTCGTCATCAACAATGGCGTGCTGCTCAACGCCAACCTCGAACAGCAATTGTGCAAAGGCATCGCCACCCTCAACCGCAAGACCCTCAGCGGCGAGCCACGGGGCAAGGACACGCCGTTCCAGGAACTCAAGGGCAACCTGACCTTGCGTAATGGCGTCGCCAGCAATCCAGACCTGAAAGTGCGTATCCCGGGGATGACCGTCAACGGCAACGGCGACGTCGACCTGCGCGTGCTGGGCATGGATTACCGCGTCGGCATCATTGTCGAAGGCGACCAGCGCGACATGCCGGACCCGGCCTGCCAGGTTGGCGAGAAATTCGTCGGTATCGAGTGGCCGCTGCGCTGCCGCGGCCCACTGGAGCTCGGCGCCAAGGCCTGCCGCCTGGACAACGAGCGCCTCGGCCAGGTCGCCAGCAAACTGGCCGGCGACAAGCTCAGTGAGAAAATCGATGAAAAACTCGGCGACAAAGTCAGCCCGGAACTGAAGAACGCGCTCAAGGGGCTGTTCAAACGATGAGAGCCGAGCAATTTTCAACGGCGGTGCTGGACTGGTACGACCGCCACGGCCGCCATGACCTGCCCTGGCAACAGGGCATCACCCCCTACCGGGTGTGGGTCTCGGAAATCATGCTGCAGCAGACCCAGGTCAGCACTGTGCTGAACTACTTCGACCGTTTCATGGCGTCGTTGCCCACGGTCCAGGACCTGGCCGCCGCACCGGAAGATGAAGTGCTGCACCTGTGGACCGGGCTGGGCTACTACACCCGCGCGCGCAATTTGCAAAAGACCGCGAAGATCGTCGTCGAGCAGTACGGCGGCGAATTCCCCCAGGACGTGGAAAAACTCACCGACCTGCCGGGAATCGGCCTGTCCACCGCGGGCGCCATCGCCAGCCTGAGCATGGGCCTGCGGGCGCCGATCCTCGACGGCAACGTCAAGCGGGTGCTGGCGCGCTTTACCGCACAAGAGGGTTATCCAGGCGAGCCCAAGGTTGCCAAGCAGCTGTGGGCCACCGCCGAACGCTTCACCCCCCACGACCGCGTAAACGCCTACACCCAGGCGATGATGGACATGGGCGCAACGCTTTGCACCCGCAGCAAGCCAAGCTGCCTGCTGTGCCCGCTGGAAAAGGGCTGTGAAGCGCACATGCTCGGCCTGGAAACCCGCTACCCGATCCCCAAGCCGCGCAAAACCGTACCCCAGAAACGTACGCTGATGCCGCTGCTGGCCAACCGCGACGGCGCCATCCTGCTTTACCGGCGCCCCTCCACCGGCCTTTGGGGCGGTTTATGGAGCCTGCCGGAGCTGGATGACTTCGGCGACCTGGAGCACCTGGCCCTGCAACACTCGCTGCAACTGGGCAAACACACCGAGCTGCCGAACCTGATCCACACCTTCAGTCATTTCCAGTTGGCCATCGAACCCTGGCTGGTTCAGGTCGAGGAGGCCGGCCATCACGTGGCCGAGGCCGACTGGCTCTGGTATAACCTCGCCACCCCGCCGCGCCTGGGCCTCGCCGCCCCGGTGAAAAAACTGCTCAAGCGCGCGGCCGACGTATTGAACGCAGGAGAGTCGTCATGACCCGCACCATCATGTGCCGCAAGTACAACGAAGAACTGCCGGGCCTGGAGCGCGCGCCCTTCCCGGGTGCCAAAGGCCAGGACATTTTTGACCACGTATCGCAAAAGGCCTGGGCCGACTGGCAAAAACACCAGACCCTGCTGATCAACGAAAAACGCTTGAACATGATGAACGCCGAAGACCGCAAATATCTTCAGGGCGAGATGGACAAGTTCTTCTCCGGCGAGGATTACGCCAAAGCCGAAGGCTACGTGCCGCCCGCTGAGTAATTGCATAGATACCGGGGTCGGATCGTAAGCGACGGTAATAATTAAAATTTTTTTGAAAACTTGCTTGACGACCCCCTGAAAAACCAGTTTAATGCGCCCCGTTGCCCAGATAGCTCAGTCGGTAGAGCAGGGGATTGAAAATCCCCGTGTCGGCGGTTCGATTCCGTCTCTGGGCACCAAATACCGAAAACCCTGAATCGCAAGATTCAGGGTTTTTTTATGCCCGTAGAAAACTGAAGATGCTCAAATAGCCCGTCGCCGTACCCGCATCTTCACAAGGACACCTCTACGCATGGACAGGCAACCCACGGGCAACCCCGGCCCATCCGAACCTTTCCAGGCCCTGGACAAGGTTTTCAAGTTCATCGAAAAGCACAACTGGAAGCTGTTCCACTTCGCCTCCCTGGCTTTCGGCTTCCTGATCTTCCTGATCTATTTCGGCCAAAACCACTTCTACCCCGACTTCGACCTGTTCGGCTTCGTATCGCTTCTGGCGGCAGCAGCCCTCATGGGGTGCGTCATCGTGCTGCTGATCGGCTTTGGCTTCACCGCCCCCGGGTGGATCTGGTCAGAAGTATTCTTCAGCGACAAACCCGTGGATGAAGAGCTGAAGTATCGAATCAACGGCAACACTCCCAAGACAAATCTCGACCGACGCCTGATCAACCGCTATTTTTTCGCCCCCGGGTTCTGCAGCCTCGCCGTCTTGTGGCTGGCTCTATATTTTTTACAGGACGGCCACGCCTTTACCCTCGGCTTGCTGGCCGGGCCACTGGTGATCGGCATCGCGTTCGGCCTACCCCTGCAAAAAAACTACGAACTACCGTCCTATAGCTGGCTGAAGTTCGCCATCACAGCCTTCCTGACGTTCCTTACCGGCAACCTCGTCGCACTACTGGCAACGACAGCCCTGGCCAGGGGAGCCCCCGGGATAGTCAAAACCCTGGGCGAATACCCGTTCATGGCCGTGTGCTTTTTGGCCTTGCTGATACTCCTCACGGTCATTACAGCCGTGATCCGGCAAAACCAGCGCCATGTGCTGATCGTCAGCCCACTGCTGGCCCTCCTGCTGATGTTTGGGGCCAATACCTGGAGCGTCCTGCCCGGGAAAATCATCAGCGCCCTGGGGCTCGGCAATTATCAGGCAGAGCAGGTACTGCTGAGCAAAGAGCTCTGCGAGAAATACCAGGCGATCGAGAGCTATGGAGTCAAGGACGATTGCGCCCTGAACCACGTTCACGTGGTCTGGTCGATGGGTGGCCTTAGCGTGATCAAGTGGTCATTTGCAGATCAGGAGATCAAGGTCAAAGTACCCAGTGCGGTCATCCTCTCCATCAGGCTGGCGGCACCAGACGCGCCTGGCAAACCCTGAACCACCACGACCCTGTCCTCAGTGACAGGGCCGGGACGGCTGCAGGCAGCTACTGGGCATCATTCCAGTGAAAGACCAGATTACTTGCCCCGCCACTGCCAACATCCGCGGTATCACGCCGCTCCTCGCCATTGCGCGTGGCGATCACCGAATACTTGCCGGCGGGCAGCTTCACGTAGACCAGGGGACCGGCGTTATCCAGCGTCAGCACGGCTTGCCCTGGCGCCTTTTGCACCACTACATCGACGTCGGCCGTGTATTGGTTCTGCGGGCCCACGGCAAAGGTCATGTGCAGGTTGTAGCCCTGGGCTTGCTCAATGGTTCGGGACTCGTCGAGGCCGATGCCGCCTGACAGGTAGGTAATCCCGTTTTGCTGCTGTGGCTGGGCTTGCACCCCGGCGCTGTCGATCGGCTCATAACTGGCGGCTTGCGCCAGCACGGGGAACAGCAACAAACCGACCGCCGCGAGTGGTAACAGGAACAAACGAACACGTTTCATGATGACAACTCCCGGGTTCTGTAGAACCCAATCGTTATCCCTTTTCGATTTCCGCCAGCACGGCCAAGTTTCAGACTGATTTGAACTTGAGCCCACCACGAAAAGGACTACAGGACTCACCTGTCGAACTTCGCCCCCTCTGGCTGGATTCCAGCGCAACTACAGGTCTTTCCTGCAGACTTCCAGGCCCCGCCCTGCATCCAGTCCCACCCCACGACTGAGAAGCTCTCCCGCCTGTTCTTCCCAACGCGGAGCCCCTCATGAGCGCCATCGAACCCCAGCCCCAAGAGCCACAACTTGCCTCACTGCTGGGTAATCTCGGCGACCTGATCCGCGAGGCGCGGCGCAAAGTATTGCGCGCAGTCGATACCACCCAGGTGCAGACCTGCTGGCAGATCGGGCGGCATATCGTCGAGTTCGAGCAGCAAGGCGCCAGGCGAGCGGGTTATGGCAAGCAACTGCTGGCGACGCTGGCGAGTGTGCTGACGGCGGAGTTTGGTAAAGGCTTTGACAGCTCAAACCTTCGCTACATGCGCCTGTTCTACCAGGCATTCCCAATTTGTGACGCGCTGCGTCACGAATTGAGCTGGACCCATTACCGCGCCTTACTACGCGTCGAAAACGACCACGCCCGCCACTGGTACATGATCGAATCCGCCACCCAGAACTGGTCGACCCGGGCCCTGGAGCGCCAGATCGGCACGCTCTACTACGAGCGCCTGCTGGCCAGCCGCGATCGTTCGACCGTGAAGCAGGAAGCCGCGACCCATATCCAGCAACTGCCGGCCACCCCCCGGGATTTCATCCGCGACCCGGTGGTGCTGGAGTTTCTTGGCCTGCCCAATGCCGGCTCGGTGCTGGAAACCGATCTGGAACAAGCCTTGATCAATCAGTTGCAAGGCTTCCTGCTGGAACTGGGCAAGGGTTTCGCCTTTATCGCCCGCCAGCAACGCATCAGCACCGACAGCAAAGACTTCTACATCGACCTGGTGTTCTACAACTACTTGCTCAAGTGCTTCGTTATCTTCGACATCAAGCGTGGCGAACTGAGCCATCAGGATGTGGGCCAGATGGACATGTACGTGCGCATGTACGACGACCTCAAACGCGGTCCGGAAGACAGCCCCACCGTGGGCATCATCCTCTGCGCACAAAAGGATGAGTCGGTGGTCCGCTACTCCATGCTGCAAGGTCACGAACAGCTGTTCGCCAGCAAGTACAAACTGGTGCTGCCCAGCGAGGAGGAACTGCGTGCGGAACTGGATCGTGAGCGGGTCATGCTCGAGCAACGGCTGATCAACCGACACCATTGACCAACCGGACGGATTGTCGACCCGCCAAAGGCAGACTATGGTTGGCAGCTACCCGCAAAGGTTGCGCGCCAATGAATTTGCAGGAAAGCCCTTCACTGACACCGACTCAAATCGAGCTGGAACTGCCGGCCAAGCCGCTTATGACTTCCTTCCGGGAGCCCGCCGCCGACGGTTTTGCCCTGGGTGGCTTCACTTGGCGGCATGCCGGCACCGACCAGTCCCGGGCAGTGGTGATCATCAACGCCGCCACTTCGGTGCGCTGCCGCCACTACTCGCGCTTTGCCGAATACCTGTGCGCCCATGGCTTCGACGTCATCACCTATGACTACCGGGGTATTGGCGAGTCGCGCCCAGCCTCGCTGAAAAACCTCGACGCCAGTTGGTCGGATTGGGGCCACCTGGACTTCGAGGCCATGCTCAAGCGTGCACAGCGCGAGTTTCCTGGCCAGCCCATCGATGTCGTCGGCCATAGCTTTGGCGGCTGTGCCGCGGGATTGGCGAACTCGGGGCCGGTGATCCGGCGCCTGGTGACCGTCGGTGCACAATTTGCCTACTGGCGCGACTACACCCCGGACCTGCGCTGGCGGATGTTCGGCAAGTGGCATGTGGTGATGCCGCTGGTGACCTGGCTCTGCGGTTACTTCCCCGGCAAACGCCTGGGCTGGCTGGAAGACACTCCGGCCGGCGTGGTGCGCGACTGGAGCCGATCCGCGCCGCGCTTCGAGCAGTGCCCCAGCGGCCGCGTGCTTGCCGCAAAAGTCGGCCAGCTACCTTTCGTCGCCGTTACCGCGAAAACCCTGGCAATCAGCCTCAGCGACGATCCCTACGGCACCGTTGCCGCCATCGAGCGCCTGCTGGGCTACTTCACCCGCAGTGCCAACACTCACCTGCGAATCGCCCCGCAAGACATCGGCGAGCAACAAGTCGGACATTTCGGCTTTTTTCGCAGCCCATACCAAGCCACACTATGGCCCATTGCATTGTCCTGGCTGCAACATGGCGAACTGGCCCCCGATCATCCCGGGCGGCGAGTCCCCCGTAGCTGACCGGCCTGCACCCTCTCGACGAAACACGGAACGACGCCCATGGCATCCGCGAACAAGCAGCAAAAACGCGCCACCCGCGCCAAAGCCAAGGCCAAGCAGAACCGCACCCAACGCGCAGCCGCGCCGGTGGACCTGGACCCGAACGACGATCGCATCGACTTCGAGTCAGTCGACCTGACCGAGCTGTTCAAGAAAATGATCGACGCCGAAAAGACCAGCCAGCAAGCCATGTGCAGCGCCTTCCTCGAAGACCCGCTGCTGGAACTGGTGTACGAGCAGGAAGGCGAAGAAGGTGCCATGGACTTCATCCTGGCGGCCCTCATCGAATATCGCCAATGGTCCACCGAGACCGACGAAGCCGGCGCCCTGGCGTGGATCGAATCGCCAGCCTTCCAGGCTGACTACGTGGCGGCGTCCGACGCCATCGCGGCCAACACTCAACAGAAAGCGAACTGAATTACATGGCATCCCCGAACAAACAGCAAAAACGCGCCAAACGCGCCAAGGCCAAGGCCAAGCAGATCCGCATGGTCGGCAGAAAGCCGCTGGCACTGGATGACGAGACAGGCCACCTGGACGCGCCGATCCCTGAGTACACCCTGGCGATGTTCAGCAAGATGCACGCCGCAGAGGCCACCAGCCGCAATGACATGCTGTTGACCCTGCTGTCGAACCTCAGCGAGATCATCATCGAGCACCCAGACCTGCTCGACATGGAAAACGCCGAAAACGAAGCCATGGCCGCCACCCACCTGGCCGCCGACATGCTGATCGACTACCGCATGTGGGCCGACGGCATGGACCGCGAAACCGCCCAGGCCTGGCTCACCGAGCCGCAGTTCATCAGCGACTTCGGCAATGCCTTGGACACCTATCGCGAATCCCTGGGCGAACCGGACGAAAAGGCCGAGTAAACCCTGCAGTCCGCTAACCAGAACGGCCGCTCGTCATCCCTGACAGCGGCCGTTTTTCGCCTCCCCGGATAACTCAATTCCATTGCAGGGCGGCGCTTCTCGCAAAAACAAACCAACCTGTCGCTTTCTTATTGCGCGCGAAATAATTGCGCCAAAATGTGTCATGACCTCACATTCCGCGGCCTGCACAAAGACCGAGTTCCAACGCTAAGTCATTGAGATTAATGGCACTTAGCCAGAACATAAACGTGCCATCCAGCCACCGGACGAGTCGGCGCCGCAAAAACACACAGAAAAAACCACTGGCGCACAATAAACGTGCCGATCAGGAACGAATGTCCGCTTAGCGCTTCCAACACCCGGCCAAAGCTGGCACCATCGCGCCTTTTTTTACGCTCCCCCCACGCAAACATGGCTTCAAACAGATGTTCGGTTGTTGATAGCGCGACAGACTGCTGCGTCGATGCGACAACCGCGCACCACTTCCCGTGTGCACCCCGTGGGGCTGTTGGCCGCCATTCCAACGCTATGCTAGCTTGGCGCCTCGCCAGGAAGGCTGCCCAACAGCACAGGCACAACCGAACACAATGAGGACCGTACATGGCTGAGGCCACGCCCGCGCTTGAAATCCGCAACTTGCACAAACGCTACGGCCAGCTGGAGGTGCTCAAGGGCGTCTCGCTGACCGCACGCGACGGCGACGTGATCTCGATCCTGGGTTCCTCCGGCTCCGGCAAGTCCACGTTCCTGCGCTGCATCAACCTCCTGGAGAACCCCAACCAGGGGCAGATCCTGGTGGCTGGCGAAGAACTCAAGCTCAAGCCGGCAAAAAACGGCGAGCTGGTGGCCGCCGACGGCCGGCAGATCAACCGCCTGCGCAGCGAAATCGGTTTTGTGTTTCAAAACTTCAACCTGTGGCCGCACATGAGCGTGCTCGATAACATCATCGAAGCACCGCGCCGCGTGCTGGGGCAGAGCAAGGCCGAGGCCATCGAAGTCGCCGAAGCCCTGCTGGCCAAGGTCGGCATCGCCGATAAACGTCACGCGTACCCGGCGCAACTGTCCGGCGGCCAGCAACAACGCGCGGCCATTGCCCGCACCCTGGCAATGCAGCCCAAAGTGATTCTGTTCGATGAACCCACTTCGGCACTTGACCCGGAAATGGTTCAGGAAGTACTAAACGTGATCCGCGCCCTGGCCGAAGAAGGCCGCACCATGCTGCTGGTCACCCATGAAATGGGCTTCGCCCGTCAGGTCTCCAGTGAAGTTGTGTTCCTTCACCAGGGCTTGGTAGAAGAGCAAGGATCGCCACAGCAGGTGTTTGAAAACCCGCTTTCGGCGCGCTGCAAACAATTCATGTCCAGCAACCGCTAACGGAGCTACCCGCATGCAGAACTACAAGAAATTCATCCTGGCCGCTGCCGCCACCCTGGTGTTCTCGGCCAACGCAATGGCTGCCGAAAAACTCAAGATGGGCATCGAGGCGGCCTACCCGCCGTTCAACAACAAGGATGCCAGCGGCCAGGTAGTCGGTTTCGACAAAGACATCGGCGACGCCCTGTGCGCCAAGATGAAAGTCGAGTGCGAAGTTGTCACCTCTGACTGGGACGGCATCATCCCGGCCCTCAACGCCAAGAAGTTCGACTTCCTGGTGTCTTCGCTGTCGATCACCGACGAGCGCAAGCAGGCCGTGGACTTCACTGACCGCTACTACTCCAACAAGCTGCAATTCATCGCGCCGAAAAACGTCGACTTCAAGACCGACAAGTCCTACCTCAAGGGCAAGACCATCGGCACCCAGCGCGCTACCCTGGCCGGTACCTGGCTGGAAGACACCTACGGTGACGACATCAAGGTCAGCCTCTACGACACCCAGGAAAACGCCTACCTGGACCTGACCTCCGGTCGCGTCGACGGCATCCTGGCCGACAAGTACGCCAACTACGACTGGCTGAAAAGCGATGCCGGCAAGAACTACGAGTTCAAAGGCGACCCAGTGGTAGAAAGCGACGAAATCGGCATCGCGGTGCGCAAGGGTGACAACGAATTGCGCAACAAGCTGAACGCCGCCATCAAGGAAATCGTCGCTGACGGCACTTACAAGAAGATCAACGACAAGTACTTCCCGTTCAGCATCTACTGATCCTGACGTGCCTGACCGGTGCGCCCACCCGGCGCGCCGGTCTTTAGCAAAGCCTGCTGCAACTTGAATAGACCTCCATGATTATCGAACTCCAAGGATTCGGCCCGGCGCTCGCCGCTGGCGCGCTGATGACCGTCAAACTGGCTCTCACGGCCTTAAGCCTGGGGCTGGTGCTCGGCCTGCTCGGCGCCTTGGCCAAGACTTCCCCGTACAAGTCACTGCAGTGGCTTGGCGGCACCTACTCGACCCTGGTACGTGGCATCCCGGAACTGCTGTGGGTGCTGCTGATCTACTTCGGCACCGTCAACCTGATGCGCGCCCTCGGCGAGTTTTTCGGCAAACCTGACCTGGCGCTCAATGCCTTTGCCGCCGGCGTGATCGCCCTCGGCCTGTGCTTTGGCGCCTATGCCACGGAAGTGTTCCGTGGGGCGATCCTGGCCATTCCCAAGGGCCACCGCGAAGCGGGTGTGGCCCTGGGCCTGTCGAAATGGCGGATCTTCACCCGGCTGATCATGCCGCAGATGTGGCGTATCGCCCTGCCGGGGCTGGGCAACCTGTTCATGATCCTGATGAAGGACACGGCCCTGGTCTCGGTCATCGGTCTGGAAGAAATCATGCGTCACGCGCAGAACGGCGTGACCATGACCAAACAGCCGTTCACTTTCTATATGGTCGCCGCCTTCATGTACCTGGGGCTGACCGTCATCGCCATGACCGGCATGCACCTGCTGGAAAAACGCGCCGCTCGCGGCTTAGCCCGGAGCAACCAATGAACTGGGAAGTGATCATCAAGTGGCTGCCGAAGCTGGCCCAGGGCGCTACCCTGACCCTGGAACTGGTCGCCATCGCGGTCATCCTCGGCCTGCTGCTGGCCATTCCGCTGGGCATCGCCCGCTCGTCCAAGCTCTGGTACGTGCGCGCCCTGCCCTACGCCTACATCTTCTTCTTCCGCGGCACGCCCCTGCTGGTGCAGCTGTTCCTGGTCTACTACGGCCTGGCGCAGTTCGACGCGGTGCGCAGCAGCGCGATGTGGCCATACCTGCGTGATCCGTTCTGGTGCGCCACCGCCACCATGACCCTGCACACGGCCGCCTACATCGCCGAGATCCTGCGCGGCGCGATCCAGGCCATCCCCCCGGGTGAAATCGAAGCCGCCCGGGCGCTGGGCATGTCGCGGCCCAAGGCGCTGTTCTACATCATCCTGCCGCGTGCCGCGCGCATCGGCCTGCCGGCCTACAGCAACGAAGTGATCCTGATGCTCAAGGCCAGCGCCCTGGCCAGTACCGTGACCTTGCTCGAACTGACCGGCATGGCTCGCACCATCATTGCCCGTACCTACCTGCCAGTGGAGATCTTCTTCGCCGCCGGCATGTTCTACCTGCTGATGGCCTACGTCCTGGTCCGGGGTTTCAAGCTGCTGGAGCGCTGGTTGCGCGTCGATGCCTGCCAGGGACGCTGAGCCGTCGGTGCTGACGGGCGAGCAGTTGCTCGCCCGTTTCAACGCCCTCGATGCCTTCCTGAGCGAGCACCAGGCACTCTGGCGCCCGCGCCCGTTTACCCAGCGCCAGTTGCCGTGGGAAACCACCCACCCGCAATTGGCCCAGTGGTTGCGCCAGCGCTCGCTGCAACACGCCGAAGACCACCACAACCACCCTGAGCAGCTACTCGCCCCGGCACCTTTCCCGGCGCTGGCGGCGCAGTCGGCGGCCCTCAGCGTGCTCGCGCAATTCCCTGCCAATGCCATCCAACCCGCCGCGCCGCGCCTGAACGTCGACGTTCCGGGGCGCAAATGGCAGCAGATCGAAGCCTTTGCCGCCTGCCTGCAGTTCGCCGATCAACCCCGGCACTGGCTGGACTGGTGTGCGGGCAAGGGCCATCTGGGCCGCCGCCTGCTGCAAGCCGGCCAGCAACTGACCTGCCTCGAACATGACCCGGCGCTGATCGCCAGCGGCCAGGCCCTGAGTCAGCACCATCGGCTGACTGCCCGGCATCGGCAGCAAGACGTGCTGGCAGCCGATGCAGCGGCCCAGGTCAGCGCCGACCTGACGCCTGTGGCCCTGCACGCCTGTGGCGACCTGCACGTGCGCCTGTTGCAACTGGCGAGCGCCGCCGGCTGCCCACAACTAGCCGTCGCCCCGTGCTGCTACAACCGCACCCAGGCCAGCCAATACCAAGCCCTGTCCAGCGCCGGCAAAGCCTCCAGCCTGCAGCTTTCCCTGGACGACCTGGCCCTGCCGCTCAACGAAACCGTGACCGCCGGCACCCGGGTCCGACGCCAGCGCGACAGCTCCATGGCCCGCCGCCTGGGCTTCGACCTGCTGCAACGACAACTGCGCGGGCTGGACCAGTACCTGCCGACGCCGTCACTGCCCAGCGCCTGGCTGGACAAACCCTTCGCCGACTACTGCCGCGACCTCGCCGCACTCAAAGACTTATCCACAGTCGGCACCCAGGACTGGCCGGCACTGGAAGCCGCCGGCTGGCAACGCCTGGCCGAAGTGCGCAACCTGGAACTGGTACGCGGCTTGTTCCGCCGCCCACTGGAACTGTGGCTGGTCCTCGACCGCGCGTTATTTCTCGAATCCCAAGGCTACCAGGTTCGCCTCGGCACCTTCTGCGAAAGCGCGCTGACGCCGCGCAATCTGCTGCTGCTAGCCGAGTGCCATTAAGGGGCATTTTGTCGCAGCGCAGCCTGTGGATAACTCTGTTGATGAAAATCCATCTGGGCCTTTGGATCCAAGGCTTTTAGGGCTAAAAGGCCCTTGGTCATTTTTTGTTCACATTAAAAAACGAACGAAAAAACAGCCAGTTGCGATTTGTTGAGAATTCCTGCAAAAAATCGGTCATCCAGAGCGCCAGACAACTGCCAGTTGTGCATAAGCTTTAAAACCAAAGGACATAACTGCCGAATCCTGGCCTCTAACATGCCAACAATTGCGCGCATCAGATGCAGTTGCTATACACAGTCATCGGGCGCCCAGCGGGTGCCATGAATCGCCGTAGCCGACTGACAGGAAGCGCCAGTGACGTTCATTTCCTATGCACAGAACTTCGAAGACATTCGCCTGTGGCGCGCCCTGAAGCACTTCGAAAACGGCTTCTACATCGACGTCGGCGCCAATCAGCCCACCGTGGACTCGGTCACCAAGGCGTTTTATGAACGCGGCTGGACCGGCATCAACATCGAGCCGGTGCAGGTCTACCACGACGCCCTGTGCCAGGAGCGGCCCAAAGACATCAACCTGCAATGCGTGGCCGGCGACAACGCCGAGGCCCTGACCTTCTACGCCATCGCCGACACCGGCCTGTCGACCGTGGAAGCCAGCGTCGCCAAGCAGCACCGCGACGCCGGCATGGACGTGCGCAGCCACACCGTCGACTCCCGCACCCTGACCTCGATCTGCGAAGAACACGTCAAAGGCCCGATCCACTTCCTCAAGATCGACGTCGAAGGCCACGAGGAAACCGTGCTGCGCGGCATGGACTTCAGCCAATGGCGCCCCTGGATCATCCTCATCGAAACCCCCTGGACCCGCGACCAGACCTGGGAACAACTGCTGCTCGACGCCGGTTACCACTCGGTACTGTTCGACGGCCTCAACACCTTCTACCTGGCCGAAGAACACCTGCACTTCAAGGGCGCATTCGAACTGGCCCCGTGCAACCTCGACGAATTCCAGTTCTGCTACGGCCACAGCTTCAGCTACCCCCTGACCGACCTGGAAACCGCCCTGCACAACGAACGCCAACGCGCCGACCGTGCCGAAGCCGAACTCCACGCCCTGCGCAACAGCCGCTCCTGGCGAGCCGTAGAAAAGCTCAAGAAAGTGCTGCGCAGAGCCTGACCCTGAGCGCTACGCAAAAATAGTCAGAATTCAGGGGTTTACAGACGCAAAGCAATCGCTATAATCGTCGCCCAACACGCCGGTATAGCTCAGTTGGTAGAGCAACTGACTTGTAATCAGTAGGTCCCGGGTTCGACTCCTGGTGCCGGCACCATACAAGGTTCCAGAGAAGGCTTTCAAAATCTCTGAAACCCCCGAAAAACCCGCCTTCTGGCGGGTTTTTTCGTTTTTGGGGTTCGCCAATCTCCAATCCACGCCCTTCAGTAGCCTCCACACCCAGAATGAGTGGAGCCTCGATGCAAGGCGTACCGAAGGCCATGAAACCCTTCTCCCCTAGTCTTCGCTCTTATCCAGGGTACGCAACCTCTGCGGCAATCCCCACAGCAACAACGCTGCGGCGATCAGGCTGGTAACGCCGATGACGTAGAGCGCCGGTGTGGTACTGCCTGTCAGGTCCTTGATGCTGCCGACCATGACCGGGCTGACGATGCCGCCGAACTGGCCGAGGGTGTTGATCAGGGCGATGCCGCCCGCTGCGCCTGCACCGGCGCCGGCCAGGAGTTTGGAAGGCAGGGTCCAGAAGGTTGGGATGGAGGCGATGATGCCGGTGCCGAGCAGGGCCAGGGAGAGGATCAGCAGACTGGTATGGGCGGCGAAGATGCCGGCGCTGAAGAAGCCGATGGCGCCCAGGGCCACCAGTGCGCAGACAAATTTTCGGCGTTCGCCGCTGGCGTCCGACAGGCGACCGATGACTACCATGCTGATGGCGCCGCATACGTAGGGCACGGCGGTCAGCAGGCCGATGGTGACCGGGCTTTCGACGCCGGTACTGCGGATCAATTGTGGGGCCCAGAAGTTCAGGCCGTAGGAGGCGACCTGAATCAGGAAGTAGATCAGGCCGAGCATCAGGAAGCCGGGCATTTTGATCGCAGCCAGTAACGAGCCGCCGTGCTTGTTGCTCTCGTGTTGCGCAATGCGCGCCGAGAGGTAGATTTTCTCTGGCTCGCTCAGCCAATGCGCATCGGCTATGCGGTCCTTGAGCACCAGCAGTACCACTAGGCCGAGGCCTACGCAGGGCACTCCGCCGAGCAGGAACAGCCAGTGCCAGCCGCGCATCTGCAGCAAGCCGTCCATGTGCTCCAGCACCAGCCCGGAGATCGGTGCGCCAAGTAGTCCGGCAAAGGCCGAGGCCAGGAACAGGGTCGAGGTAATGCGTCCGCGGTAGGTCTGCGGGAACCACAAGGTCAGGTAATACAGCACGCCCGGGGCAAAACCGGCTTCCATGGCACCGATCAGGAAACGCAGCACATAGAACTGCCACTCGGCGGTGACAAACACCATCAGTGCCGTCGCCACGCCCCAGGACATCATGATCCGGGCGATCCAGCGGCGGGCGCCGACCTTGTACAGCATGATGTTGCTAGGTACTTCGAACAGCACATAACCGACCACGAACAGGCCTGCACCCAGGCCGTAGGCGGTATTGCTCAGGCTCAGGTCTGCCTGCAACTGGAACTTGGCAAAGCTGATGTTGATCCGGTCGAAGAAGGCGAACAGGTAGCAGACCATGATCAGCGGCATCAAGCGCCAGGCGACTTTGCGGATCAGCGCCTTTTCCGCGCTGACAACCTCGGTGAGGCTGCTGTCTGGGGTTAGAACAGAAATAGACATGGGGATACTCCAGTTGGACTTCCCGGTGGGAGCCCGATTGTTGTTGTTATCTGGACGAGCGCGCAGGACCGCGTGCTCGCACCTATGCAAGGACAACGATGTACGGACGATCAGCCCGGTAGATTGGCCGGTGGCGGGTGCAGGTCGCAGTTGCGTCCGGCCTTGGCCACTTGCCCGGGCAATTCGTGGCCAAGCAGTGCGGGCAAGCGGCGCGACAGGGTCAACAGATGGGGCAGATCGATACCGGTATCGATGCCCATTTCTTCACACAGGTTGACCAGGTCTTCGCTACAGATATTGCCCGAGGCTCCTGGGGCGAACGGGCAGCCGCCGAGTCCGCCGAGCGCGGCGTCGAAGCGCCGGGCGCCAGCCTCGTAAGCCGCCAGGACGTTGCTCAGCCCCAGCCCGCGAGTATTGTGAAAGTGCAGGGTCAGGTCCGTAGCCGGGACGCGCGCCAGTACTCGATCGACCAGCCGGTGAACCTGGCGTGGGTTGGCCATGCCGGTGGTATCGGCCAGGGTGATCCCCTGCATGCCCAGCTCCAGGTAGGCATCCAGCAGGTGCATCACCCGGTCTTCGGCGATCCGGCCTTCGAATGGACATCCAAACGCCGTGGCAACCGAACCGTTGAGGGTCATCGAGGTGCCACTGGCCAGCGACACCACATCGCTGAACGCCGCCAACGATTGCTCGCAGCGCATGCGCATGTTGGCCAGGTTGTGGGTCTGGCTGGCCGACAGCACCAGGTTCAGTTCATCGACCCCCGCGTCCATCGCCCGCTGCGCCCCCTGCAAGTTGGGAATCAACGCGACATAGATGACGCCCGGGTGGCGCTGGATTCCGCGAAACACCGCGTAGCCATCGCGCAAAGCCGGAATCGCCTTGGGCGAGACAAATGAGCCGACCTCGATACGACTGAAGCCGGCCAGGGACAACTGGTCGATCAACTCGATCTTGTCCGTGGTTTCCACCCACACCGGTTCGATCTGCAGGCCATCGCGCGGCGAGACTTCCTGGACGATCAGGCGCTCGGAAAAGTCGCGGATCATTGCACCACCCCTGCATGCTTGAGTTGCTCAATGTCGCTCGTCGTCAGCCCCAGGCTCTGCAGCACGCTGTCGGTATGCTGGCCCAGCGCCGGGCCCGGCCAGTTGACCGCCCCCGGTGTTGCCGACAGCTTGGGCACGATGCCGGGCATCTTCACGCTCGTACCGCCGGGTAACTGGGCATCGAGAATCATCTCGCGCGCCTGGTAATGGGGGTCGGCGACGATGTCCGCCACGTTGTAGATGCGCCCGGCCGGCACTTGCGCCTGTTCGAGGTGGAGCAACACTTGATCGATCGGCAGGCTTGAGGACCAGGCGCTGATCGCCGCGTCCAGCAGTGCGCTTTGTGCGGCTCGACCGTCGTTGTGGGCGAGTGCCGGATCGCCGCCCAGGTCGCTGCGACCGATTGCCTGCATCAGGCGCTTGAAAATCGGGTCGCTGTTACCGGCAATCACCACATAACCAGCGTCCGCCGTAGGGTAGGTGTTGGACGGCGCGATGCCTGGCAACGCCCCACCACTGCGTTCGCGGACATGGCCGAGCATGTCGTACTCGGGCACCAGGCTTTCCATGAGGTTGAACACGCTTTCGACCAGTGACACATCCACAACCTGGCCATCGCCCTGTCCAGTCTTGACCCGCAGCAATGACATCAGCGCGCCCATTACCGCATGCATCGACGCCAGGGAATCCCCCAGGCTTACTCCGGTGCGCGCCGGAGGCGAATCGACAGCGCCGGTGGTGTAGCGGATGCCGCCCATCGCTTCACCGATGGCGCCGAAGCCGGGGCGATCGCGATAAGGGCCAGACTGGCCATAACCGGAGATGCGCACCAGGGTCAGCTTGGGGTTCAAGGCATGCAGCACATCCCAGCCCAGGCCGAGTTTTTCCAGGGCGCCGGGGCGCAGGTTTTCAATGAGCACGTCGGCACTCTCTGCCAGGCGCTTGACGATGGCGATGCCCTCTGCCGCTTTCAGGTTGAGCGACAGCGACTTCTTGTTGCGCGACTGCAAGTACCACCACAGGGAGGTGCCCTCGTGCAGCTTTCGCCATTTACGAAGCGGGTCGCCCTGCCCGATCGACTCGATCTTGATCACTTCGGCACCGAACTCAGCCATCAGGCGGGCGGCGAACGGGGCGGCAATCAAGCTGCCGATTTCAATGATGCGGATGCCTTGCAATGGCCCGGCCATGGCAGCTACCTCTTTTTGTTCTTGGAATTTGCGACCAAGACTAGAGGAGCAACAAAGCACAGATCCAACCGTAAGATCGCAATAGGCGTTCGCGAAAAACGAACGCTATCCGGCGTCAGCCATCCTTACGCTGCAGATGCTCGAACAACAGCAGGCTGACGGGTGACAGTGCGGCCTTGTCCCGGGCCACCAGGATCAAGGTGCGTTGCGCCCAGTCATCGCTCAAGGCTACCGCCACCAGCCCAAGGGCGCGGCCGAACAGATCAAATGCCTTGCGCGGCAACACGCCGATCCCCAGGTCAGCCTGCACCATGCGGCACATGGCGTCGAAGCCGGGCACATGAATTCGCACGCGCAGCGGTTCTCCCGAACTCCTGGCCGCGACATGGGTGCGCATGTTGATGGAGCTGGCGGCATGCAGGCCAATATGGTCGCAGCCCAGGGTGTCGCTGAACGCTACACATTGTCGGCTCGCCAATTGATGGTCGGGGCGCATCAGCACCACCAACTGGTCGCAGCGGTAAGGCACGCTGAACAGCGCCTGCAGGTCGGTGTCCTCGGAGCAGATGCCGATATCGGCCACGCCGTCGATCAGCCCTTGCACCACCCCGGCGCTGGGCCGCTCCTCAAGGTCGATCTTGACCTGCTGGTGATGGGCAACGAAGTCGTGCAGGTCCTCGGGCAGGAACTCGATGATGGCCGAGAGATTCGCCAGCATCCGCACGTAACCGCGCATCCCCTGGATATGCTCTTCCAGCTCAAGACCCATTTTCTCCAGGCCAAACAGCATGCGCCGGGCGTGGTGCAGCAAGGTTTCACCGGCGGCGGTCAGCACCATGCCCTTGGCGTTGCGCACGAACAAGCCGATGCCCAGCGCCTCCTCCAGCTCCATCAGGCGTTTGCTTGCCGCGGAAACGGCAATCGACTCCCGCGAGGCGGCACGCGTCAATGTGCCTTCTTCGCACACGGCGACAAACAGCTTCAAGGTGATCAGGTCGAGGCGTCGAATGAGGTTTCTGTGCAGCATGAGCAGGCTCTCGGTCACGGAACGCGGCCCAGAATACACGCGTTGGCTGCACCGACATCCGCCAGGGTGCCGGGCACTTGTGTCGGCGCGTTTCTCTCCTGCGATCCGGGAGAGTCTGTCAAAAGTCAGATTTGTCGTTTTTCAACATATCACAATGCCACTATTGTTCGTTTTCCCACTATCATGTGCCCCTAACCCTTGATCCAATTGCTGACGGCCCTGGTGTGCTAGATTTGTCGCCTCTACGCGGCACCTACGAACACGGACGTCCCGGCCTTTAACGCCTGGCACTTATACGGATATTCCCCTCCATGGGCTTTTGCCTGGGTCACTGCATCACCTGTTATTTGCCTGGAGTCCTGCGTTATGCACGCGGCTCGGGCTTCTGCGTGCCTGTCGTTTGTTGGCGCAGGGTTTCGAAAACGCGCACTGCGATCGATCAACAAGCACCGCGGAGATTTTCAATCGCCGGCGGGGCGTCACTCATTCAGCTGCTGGGCTGACAAGAATTCCCGTCTGATGGGCGGGTAAAGGAATGGGGAAAAGGACATTGGCATGCGTGTAAATGGAAGAGTGAAACCTACGGCCCTTGCGGTGGCGGTAGCGGTCGGCCTGAGTGGTTGTGCGCAGATCGACAATTACATGGGCGAGTCGTCGGGAACCACTGCCTGTATGACCGGCGCCGCTGTGGGTGCCTTGGTGGGTGTGGCCGTCGTGGTACTGACCAAAGGCGACGGCAAGGACATGGTGGTCGCCGGGACCGCTGGCGCAGGTGCCGGTTGTGGTGTGGCCCTGCTGTACCGCGACCGGGTGCAGAAACTGCAGGCCGTGGCCAAGCAGGAAGGCCTGGTGATGCAGGTCAACGAGTTGAACGCCAATGTCGCCGCCACCCCGAACGCCGCGCCGAAACTGCAAGCCGTTGGAGTTGAAGCCCAGGTCCAGTCTTCGGAGATGTTTGCCGTGGGCTCGGCAGAGTTGACTCCGGCCGGTCGTCGCCAACTGACGTCGCTGGCAACGGCGCTGACGGACAAGCAAGCGGACAAGGCGCCGGCCACGAAGAAAATCCTGGTGGTCGGGCATACCGACGCCACCGGATCGGCTGATTTCAATCAGAAGCTGTCGGAGCAACGCGCGCGCGCCGTAGGCCAGATCCTTGCCGATGTCGGTATTCCCCGTCAGAACATTTACTACCAGGGTGCCGGTGCATCGCGTCCGCTGGCCAACAACGCCACCGAGCAAGGGCGCACCGAGAACCGGCGTGTCGAGTTCGTCGAAGTGCAGAGCGAGCAGTTGCTAGTGGAGCGCGTGCGCAATGAGCGCAGCAACGCCAAGTACCTCGCCCACGGCACTGCGCCTGCAACTACCGCCAAGCCGGCGACTACCAAGCCTTCGAGCAAGCCTGCGGTCGTGGCCAGCAAGCCCACGAGCAAGACCCCAGCCCCGGTTGCCCAGGCACCCGCGCCAGCACCTGAGCTCAAAGCGCCCGTGGTTGCCGACAGCTCGCCGAATGTGCCGCTCAGCGGCAAGGGGGGTGTCGACTTCGGTGGCCGTCCAGTGACCGATACCCGCTCGCAACTGGCCATGGGCATCACCCCGAAAAGCTCGCCCTTCGCCATCATCGGCACCGCCAACGCTGCGGCCCCGCTCAGTTCCTGCGTTGCCGACATGCCGCGTATCGAGGGTCAGGTCAAGAGCCTGGCGGACGACAAGCCGCTGAAGGAATTCGCCACCACCGAGTTTTTCCCTGGCCTGAACGGCAAGCCATGGGCCACTGCGGTGAACGGTCACTCCGTGGCCGTAGGCCCGATTGCCGTGCTGCGTGACGGCGCCAAAGTGGCCCAGGCACCGAAGATGCAATTGATCACCGACTTCGCTGGCGCACAGAAAAAGCAGAGCCCGAGCTACGCCTCGGTGGCCAACACCTACGAAGGTGAAAACCAGATTCTGTACCGCGTGTTCGCGATCGATCAGCAAAAGTCGCCGGTGAGCTGCATCGATATCGTGTTCGACAAACGCGCCGGCAATGCGGTCGCCGGTGAAATCTATTACCCGAAACAGGGTGACGCTTACGTCGCTCAGTTCACTCCCAAGCGTCGATAAGTAGAAAGGAACCCACCCATGCTCGAGATTTTCCGCGCGTTTTTTACCGCGTACTGGTATGTGATCATTCCGGTCGTGTTCACCACCCTGATGGCGATTCCGGTCATTGTTTACTGGTCATCCTTCAAATACTGGTGGATGAACCTGCGCATTCGCATGCCGGGTTTTGGCCGGATTCGCCACTGGGTCAAGAACCCGGGCACAAAGGAAGCCCCATCCGAAGAGAATCCCAAGGCCCTGGGTTTTCTATCGTCGGAAAGCGAGTTGTGCCATTTTTACGAAGCCTACTATCGCGATCACCAACCGTCGGAAGCGGCCTTCCATCGCAACCAGGACTACCTGGGCAAAATTCATGAGGATGGTCGCCACGAGAAAGGTCTTGGTTTGTGGAGCTTGATTATCATCCTGATGCTGATCGAGGCCACGGCCTTCGGTTTTGCCCTGGCGCCCTTCGCCCTGACCCTGGCCACGCCAAACACCGCGATGGCCGGTGCGTTCGCCATCGGCCTGGTGATCTCGATTATTGGCTTGTTCCTCTCCGAGTTCGCGGGTCGGGTGCTGTACAAAAACAGCGTCATTGATCACATCATGTCCTACCAAAGCCTGCGCCGCAGTGGTAGCGAAGGCGACTTCACCGGCAAGGGTGTCATCACCCTCGACAACACCAAAAGTGATAGCGAGCTGCCCGAGTATCAGCAGATGCTCAACCGGGTCAAAGTGGATAAGAAAGACGGCATGCCCATCAAGAGCTTCGGTGTTCTTATCGGTTATGGCGTATTTATTATCGGCCTGGCTGCAGCGGCTTTCTGGGTTCGTACCGAAACCCTCAACGCTCAGGAAACCGACCTGATTGCCAACCCTCCTGCCATCAGCCAGTCCGCTGACGACTTCCCGAGCAACGATGGCGTGCCACTTCCGGACGACATGCAGGCGATGTCCGATAGCGCCGCAGGTAAATCGGCGCAGGACCAGATCGATGCCCTGCACCGCGCATCTCTGGTGACCTTTGCCGTCTTGAGCGGGCTGTTTATCTTCATCCAGGCGACCTCGACTTACCTGGCATACATTTACGGGTTTGCCGGTATTCACTCACGCAGGGCCTGGGAGTTGGTCCACAAATTTTCCAGCGCCGATGAGTACATGCGTTATCACGCCAGAAAAGCCCGCAGCGTCGCCAACGATGCACAAGCTTCACTGGGCACACTGCAAGGCCTGCAAATGAAAGTGTTCCGCATTGGTGGTGAAGACGAGACAAAGTTGCGCGAAGACTTGTCGAGCCGCAACTTCAAGGCCTTCATCAACGAGGAAGATGACAAGGCCGCGCGCAAAGGTATCAAAGACGGTGAAGCGGGTACCCGGACTCAGGCTCGCCAACTTATCCTGAACTATCTCAATCAGATCATGGCCGATGTGAATGCTGCCATTAAGGCGGGCGACGATGCGAAGATAAACCAATTGATCGCCCAGGCCATGCCACGTCTTGAGCAGATCGATGACAAGGATCCAGAGTTGGTTGGTTTGAAGCAGAGCTTCAACTCCCTGAAAATCTTCTACGTTGCTCCAGCGCCTGCACCCACAGCAGCTCCAGCCCCTGCACCGGTAGTCGCCCAGGTCGTGGCCGTCACCGTGGAAGCCGCACCTGCCCCCGTCGTCGCACCAGCACCAGCACCAGCAGCCGCAGCCGCAGCCGCAGCCGCTCCGTCGACCACCTCCTTCGACCACAACGCCTTCGGCGACCTGACCGCCTTCGATGAAGATGACATCGACTACGTGGCCAACAAAAAAGGCGTGGACGCCGCCATTATCCGTCGCGCGCGCAAGCTGCAAATGCTCGATAAGCAGGAGGTCTGATGAAGTTCAAGAGCCTGCTGCTGGCTCTGGCATTCGTGCCCGCTGCCCTGGTGGCAGCGGAGCGCAATGATGTGCCGAGCTGCTACGCCCAGACCAAGATCGAGCAGTTTCGCAGTGCGCCTTCCGGGCGCATGTTGACGGTGGTGGTCGACCAGACCACGCCGCTGACCCAGGACCTGCAGAAAACCGCCTGGGGCCACATCAAGCGCTTCCTGCAGCCCGGCGACAAGCTGCGCCTGTACTCGTTCAGCGCCTACCTCGACGGCCATTACACGCGCCTGCAGTTTGCCGGCGAACTGGAAAAGCCGATCGACCCGGCCGTACTCGGCGATGTGCCGATGATGGCCAGCCGCAAGTTCGACAGCTGCATGAAGGGCCAATCGACCGTCTTCTATCAGCGCTTCGGCAAGGCCTTCGCCAGCGCCATGGGCAAGTCCAGCTCGGACATCCCGCGCAGTGAAATCCTGTTCAGCCTGAAGTCCATCGGCGACGACCTCAAGAGCGCCGAAGGGGTCAATGAGAACGTCATCCTGCTGATGTCCGACATGCTCGAATACAGCGACTTTGGCAGTTTCTACAGCAACAACGGGATCCGCGAGATCAACCCGCAGGTGGAACTGGCGAAGGTCGAAAAGCAGAACCTGCTGGCTGACTTTGGCGGGGCCCGGGTCTATGTGCATGGGGCGGCATTCGTGCCGACCCAGATCAAGAACGGCTACCGCAGCGGCAAGATGATCCAGAACCTTGAAGGTTTCTGGAGCCAGTACTTCGCCAAGTCCAATGCCACGCTCAAAGGCTTTGGTAACCCTGAGCTAACTAGCGCGGTGGAGTGATTGCACCAATTGTGACTGCCTCACACTCGTATGTGGCGTGCGCCGAACTTTGTAGGAGCTGGCTTGCCAGCGAAGAACGTCAACGATGACGCAGCGCAATCAGGCGGATTGCGTTGTCCTGACGTCCATCGCGAGCAGGCTCACTCCTACAGGGGGCGGGATGTTTTCAGCATAAAAAAGCCCCAACTCTCGCGAGTCGGGGCTTTTTTTTCAGCCTGGTATCAGGCCGCGATCACGCATGCTTTATCAGAACACGTTGATCGGGTAATCCACGTACACCCGCAGCTCGTTGCCGCTGACGTTGTACTCGCTGGATTTCTGCGACACGCGCAGGATCGAGCTACGCAGCTTCACGCTCAGGTCTTTGGCCGGGCCGCTCTGGACCACGTACTTGAACTGGTTGAAGATTTCGCGCTCGGTGCCACCGGTGCTGGTGGAGGTGGTGATGTTGTCGCCACGCACGTAAGCCACGTTGTAGGTCAGGCCTGGCACGCCGAAAGCGCCGAAGTCGAGGCCGTAGCCCAACTGCCAGCTGCGCTCGTCTTCAGCGTTGAAGTCGGACCAGTAGGAGTTGGCCAGGTAGATAGTGTTGCCACCGTCACCGACACGACCCTGGTCTTTCTGGTAGCCGCCGTAGGCGTAGCCCAGGTTGCTGTCACCGGTGCTGCGCTGGTGCGCCAGGGTGAAAGAGTGCGGACCAGTGGCGAAGGTGCCTGCCAGGCTCCAGATCTTGTTGTCGTCGCCAGTGGCGCCGCTTTCACGAACGTAGGAGTCTTCCAGCTTGGTGCGGTAGCCGTTCAGGTCCAGGGTCAGGGACTGATCGCTGGCCAGCGGGAACACGTAGTTCAGGTTGATGTACTGCTTCTTCAGCACGTCTTCGACGTCGGAAGCGTACAGCGCGCCCTTGAACTGCTCGGTGAACTGGTAGCTACCGCCCAACACGTTGATCGACTTCAGGCCACCGCTGTCACGGCCTTCGGCGCTTTTACGCGACTCGGCAGTGAAACGACCGGCGTTCAGTTCCAGGCCTTCGATCTCTTTGGAAGTGATCAGGGTACCGGTGTAGCTTTCCGGCAGCAGGCGGGAGTTGTCGTAGTTCAGCACCGGCAGGGCCGGCATCTGGTCACCGTAGGTCAGCACGGTGCTCGACAGACGGAATTTCACCGCCGCGCCAGCCTTGGACAGGTCGTTGGCTGCAGCGCCGCTGTCGCCTTGCTTGAAGAAGTCGATGCCACCGGCACCGCTACGACCCTTGCCGCCGTCCAGGCGCAGAGCGTACAGACCGAAAGCGTCCACACCAACACCGACGGTGCCCTGAGTGAAGCCCGAGGAGAAGGTGCCAATGGCAGCCTGGCCCCATTCGGCCTTATCGTCGTTACCATCCTTGTAATCGCGATTGATGTAGGCGTTGCGCAGCAGCACTTTCAGGCTGCTGTCTTCAACAAAACCCTTGGACTCAGCTTGGTCATTGGCCATTGCTTGAGTCGCGCTCAACATCCCCAGTGCGATCAGACTAATACGCTTATTCAACATGTTATTTTCCTTATTACGGGTTGATACGCGCTGTGACCGCTGGCTGAAATGGCTGCTTTTGCGCTCTTTTTTCATCCCTAAACAAAAGGGCCCGCCCACACAAAAGCGTGGCGGGCCCTTTTTTATTGTTTTGAGTCGTGGCTACGTGCCACAGGCGTTGGGGCGAATCCTATCCGCGCATGTAACTGTGTGTCAATTTCGTGAATCGTCTGTAATAAGACGAAAATTGTCTAAGAAATC
Organism: Pseudomonas sp. Irchel 3H3; assembly: GCF_900187635.1. Lineage (NCBI taxonomy): Bacteria > Pseudomonadati > Pseudomonadota > Gammaproteobacteria > Pseudomonadales > Pseudomonadaceae > Pseudomonas > Pseudomonas sp. Irchel 3H3. Next base: position 193,797 of record NZ_FYEC01000006.1, read on the forward strand.
AGTTGCCGGCGGTACTCATAGACTCGTGGATAAGCCGCTGAGCCCGCACGATCAATGGGCACAACCGTCCAGCCCACAGGTCGGAGCCACTGCCGCGCTATCAAGCGCAGGCTGTTTCAGCGACTGGCCCAGCCATTGGGCAAAGGCTTCAGGCTTGCCCAGCCAAGGGCTGATATCGATCAGGGAAAACTGCCCGCCCTGCTCCAGCACCAGCGTCGGAAACCCTTGCCCGCCAACCTCTGCCAGCAGCCCCCGGCTGTACTTGAAGTGGACCTGCAACTCGTTGGCCAGGACCTGTTTGAACTCAGCATCAAAGGCCTCGGCGTCCAGGCCGATGGCGGTGGCCAGTTCCCGCAGCACCGCCTCTTCGGCAATGCGCCGACCTTGCACATAGTGTGCACTCTGCAACCACCCGAGCAGTTCCAGGCCACGACCACCAAGCCGTTCCGCCGCCAGCACCGCAGCGGTCGGTGGCGCCGAATCGAAGACTGCCGAATGATCGCGCAGCAGGCCGTCGAAATAAGCCTGGCCAAACGGTTGCCCGGTGTACTCGGCAATTCGCCGGTCGTGGGGCATCACATAGTCACGCAATTGCGCACTCACCGGCTGCCGGTTGGCTCCGGTCATCATGCCGCCGCCGTGCAGCAAAACCGGCAAAACCGCCTGCGCTGCCTGCACCAGGGGTTTGGCGCCATAGCACCAGCCACACAAGGGATCGTAAATGTAATGAAGGGTCGGGCCAGACATCCGGGGCTCCAGCAAAGGGTCAGAATTAGTGGCAAGCAGGTTATGCCGGACGCGGTCCTGGAAAAACCTCGCCACGCGACTTGGTTTGTTGCACAGAGCGGTCGAATCGCAACGAAATAATTAGTAACAATCAATTCAGGTAAGGCATCAGGAATAATTAACGGAAGTAAATAGCAAGCATTACCATTCGCACCCTCGAATGACCTACCCCTCCGGATGCGTTTCAAATGCCTGCCCCCTTCCGTCTTACGTCCGTCACCCTGGGCTTATGCGCCTCGTTGACCGGCGGTGTTACCTGCGCTGCGATCACTGAATTGCCCGCCACCTCGATCAGCGCCGAAGTAGGCGAAATCGACGATTCACGGGTCAAGATAGTCAGCACCGCGACCCGCACCGCCACCCCGGTGCGCTACGTCCCGCAGGCCATCGACTCGGTAAAAACCGCCAACCTCTCCGACTACGGCACCAACGACCTGGGCACGGCCCTGGGCGGCATCCCCAACGTCAGCAGCGGCGCCGACACGCGCTTCGACAGCTTGCGCATTCGCGGTTTCGACGCCAGTAACGACTTCTACCTCGACGGCATCCGCGACGACAGCCAGTACGTGCGCGACTTGCACAACATCGAGCGCATTGAAGTGCTCAAAGGCCCGGCCGCAGTGCTGTACGGCCGTGGCAGCCAGGGCGGGATCGTCAACCGGGTGAGCAAGTTGCCAGAGTTCGGCCGCCGCTCGACCATCGAAGCCCAGGGCGGCAGCGAGGACATGCGCAGCCTGTATGCCGACCTGAGCACCGACCCGAGCGAAAACCTCAGCCTGCGCCTGAACATGGGCAACCTGGATGAAAACAGCTTCCGCGACGGCGTCAGTGGCAGCCGCCAACTGTTCGCACCGTCGATGAGCTGGCAACTGACACCGGACCTGAACTGGTTGGTGCAGTACGAATACAGCCGCTACAACCGCACGCCCGATCGCGGCATCCCGGCCATCAACGGACGGCCCGCCGACGTCGGCCGCGATACCACCTACGGCACCGATAACGATTTCATCGACGACAAGTCGCAATCCCTGCGCTCGAAACTCAGTTACGAGCTTGCCGACAACTGGCAACTGCGCCACACCCTGGGGGTGTTCAAGCTCAACAGTGATTTCGACAACACCTACGTCACCAATGTGAACACCACGACCAACCAGGTGGTTCGCCAGCATTGGCAACAGGACCTGACCACCCGCAATGTGTTCAACAACCTGGAACTGGAAGGCGGTTTCAGCACCTTCGGCCTCGAGCATCGCCTGCTCAGCGGGCTGGAACTGGGCAGCCAACGCCGCGATCCGAAACTGTACAACGCGGCCACCACGCCACCGGGCAACAGCCCCGTGCCGAACCTGGACCTGTACCACCCCGACCGGAACATCGTGCACACCGGGCGCATGCAGGTCTTCAGCGACTCCCACACCGAAGTCGAAAGCCGCGCCATTTACCTGCAGGACCAACTGCGCCTCAACGATCAATGGCAACTGCTGGCCGGCGTGCGTTATGACACCTTCGATATCGACTCGACCAACCAGCTCAAGAACATCTCCGAAGACCGCGACAGCCACAGCACCAGCCCACGGCTCGGTGTGGTCTGGACCCCGCTGCAGAACCACTCGTTCTACGCCTCTTGGAGCAAGACCTTCTCGCCCGTCGGTGGCGGCCTGATCGGCATCACGCCGGGCCTGACCACCAACGTCAACGACCTGAGCCCCGAGCTGACCAAGCAGAAAGAGATCGGCGTGAAGAGCGACTGGCTCGACGACCGCCTGAGCACCACCCTGGCGATCTACGAACTTGAACTCTACAACCGTCGCACCAGCGATCCCAACGATCCGACCGTGACCCTGCTCACCGGCGTGCAACGTTCGCGTGGTATCGAACTGACTGGCGCCGGGAAAATCACCGGCAATTGGTATGTGCGCGGCGGCATGGGCTTTCAGGACGCCACCGTCGAGAAAGACAACAACGGCTTTGAAGGCAAGCGCATCAGCAACGTCGCCAAGCGCAACGGCAGCCTGTTCATCACCTGGAAACCGGAGATGGGCTGGTACGCCGAGACGGGCCTGACCCTGGTGGGCGATCGTTATGCCGACAACCTCAACACCACCGTCCTGCCCGGTTATGGCCGCTGGGACGCCCTGGCCGGTTTCCGCCAGAAAGACTGGGACCTGCGCGCAGCGCTGAACAACATCAGCGACAAGACTTACTACGAGTCGTCGACCAGCGCCTACCAGATCCAGCCTGGGGCACCCCGCAGCCTGGTCGTCACCGGGACCTACAGTTTCTAAAGGCAAAAAAAAGCGCTGCCATCCGGGCAGCGCTTGAGCAATCCATTGTTGTCTATCCTTGCATCACATCCCACAGCGCTTCCAGTTCTGCCTCGCTGAAAAAATCAGCGGGGTAGCGCTCGATCATCATCCTGCGCGGGTCGGGTTCCCTGACCTGTCGCGTTCCGTTGGACTTCAACCATTGCGCCAGCACTTGCAGCGACTCGCCATTGAGTGCCAAGGGATGTGCTGTCCGCTCGCTGACCCTGTTCATTGCAGCGCTCTCTCCCGGTTCCTGAGCGGCCAACTTATCCAAGGTTTATGACAGAACATCGCCGTTCTGCATTCCCGTGAATTACCCTCGGACCGATACAAGAGCTATGCCAAGGCGCCTGGCAGCCCGACGTGCGGCTATAAAAAAGCCCGCAGTCCTTCCGGGCTGCGGGCTGGCTGTGGATGCCTCGATGGCGCGGGCTAAAACGCCCGGTCATCGCTAGCCACAGGCTGTTACAACTTCACTCAACCTTTGTGCGGCGCAGGTTGCTGTTGGGTCAGGCAATGAATGTTGCCGCCACCCAGTAACAGTTCACGCCCCGGCACCATCACCACTTCATGCTGCGGGAACAGGTTCTGCAGGATTTCCTTGGCCGGGCCATCCAGCGGATCGTCAAAGCTGGGGGCAATGATGCCGCCGTTGACGATCAGGAAGTTCACGTAGGAACCGGCCAGGCGCACCGAAGGATTACGCTCCTGGCTGCCGTCTACCGGATCGACTCCCGCGCATTCTTCCTCGGTTGCATACAGCGGCCCCGGGATCGGCATCTTGTGCACGACAAACGGGCGGCCCTTGGCGTCGGTGCTGTTTTGCAGGACGTTCATGGCCGCTTGGCAACGTGGGTAGTTCGGGTCCTGCGGGTCATCCGTCCAGGCCAGCAGCACTTCGCCGGGACGCACGTAGCAGCAGAAATTATCCACATGGCCGTCGGTTTCGTCGTTGTACAGACCGTCCGGCAACCAGATGATCTTATCCACAGCCAGTTGCGCGCTGAGTACCGCTTCGATTTCGCTGCGGCTCAGGTGCGCGTTGCGATTGCGGTTGAGCAGGCATTCTTCGGTGGTGATCAGCGTGCCTTCACCGTCGACGTGGATCGAACCGCCTTCGAGCACGAAGCCCTCGGTGCGGTAACGCGAACTGCGCTCGATCTCGAGGATCTTGCCGGCGACTTGCGCGTCACGGTTCCACGGCGAGTACAGGCCGCCGTCGAAACCGCCCCAGGCGTTGAAGTCCCAGTGCACGCCGCGCACTTCACCGCTGTTGTTGATGACGAACGTCGGGCCGGTATCACGCACCCAGGCGTCATCACTGGACATCTCGACCAGGCGAATATTCGGTACATCGAGGCGGGCGCGGGCGTTTTCGTATTGGCCGGCGGACACGGCAACGGTCACCGGTTCAAAGCGAGCAATGGCCTTGGCCACTGCCACGTGGGCGGCTTGTGCAGGCTTGCCACCCAGGCGCCAGTTGTCCGGGCGCTCTGGCCAGACCATCCAGGCCTGGGTCTGGGGGGCCCATTCAGCCGGCATGTAGAAACCGTCGGCGCGGGGGGTGCTGTGCAAAGTGGTCATAACAATCAGGACTCCAGGGAACCGTCTAGGGTTTTCAGCGGGCCATACAGGTTCGGACGCCGATCGCGGAACGAACCCCAGGCGCTGCGGATGTGCTCCAGCTCATCCAGATCAAAACTGTGCACCAGTATGCCTTCTTCGGTCTGGTTGAGCTCCTCGACCTTCTCGCCGAACTGGTTGGCGATGAACGAAGAACCGTAGAAGGTGATGTCGTAGCCGTCCTGTTCTTCGTTGCCGATGCGGTTGCTGGCGATCAGCGGCATCAGGTTGGCGCCGGCATGGCCCTGCTGTACCCGCTGCCAGTGGTCGCGCGAGGAGATGCTCTTGTCGTGCGGTTCGCTGCCGATGGCCGTCGGGTAGAACAGGATCTCTGCGCCGAGCAGCGCCATGCTGCGGGCGCACTCCGGGAACCACTGGTCCCAGCAGATGCCCACACCAATTTTCGCGTAGCGGGTGTTCCACACCTTGAAGCCGGTGTCGCCCGGATTGAAGTAATACTTTTCATGGTAGCCAGGGCCATCGGGGATGTGGCTCTTGCGATAAATCCCCAGGTTGCTGCCATCGGCATCGATGATCGCGATGCTGTTGAAGCGCGCCCGGCCAGCCAGCTCGTAGAAGCTGATCGGCAGGACCACCTGCAACTCCTTGGCGACTTTCTGGAAGTGCTTGATGGCCACGTTGTCTTCAACGCGGGTCGCCAGTTGCAGGTAGTCCGGGTTCGGCTTCTGGCAGAAGTACGGGGCCTCGAACAGCTCCTGGATCAGGATGATCTGCGCGCCCTTGCCCGCGGCCTCACGGACCAGCTTCTCGGCGGTCTCGATGTTGGCTTCAAGGTCCCAGGAACAGGCCATCTGGGTAGCGGCGACAGTAACGATACGACTCATGAATCATCTCCCGGGCGGGTGCAGGGGGTCGAGCGTGGCATCGACCGATGACAGTAAGGGGATCGGCCGGGCGCAGAAATCCACAGCGCGGCGTCAGGCGACTTTATAACCGATAAAAATCGGCTTTTGAAGTGCCTGATATGCATATTTATATTTTATCAGCTATTAATACCGATAATAATCGATATTTATGGAGGATTTACTGGCCTCATCGCGGGCAAGCGGAGCGCCGCCCGGCCCGCTCCCACATCTATGGTTATGGGAGCTCACAGATTTTGCAGACACCCACCCAACCTGTGGGAGCTGGCTTGCCAGCGATGGCGACCTAACGGCCACCCTCGCCTGCGCAGGCTTACAACCCTTCGCCCAGCACCTTCACCAGCATGTCGACAAAAAAATCGACACTCTGGCGCGACGTGACCATCGGCGGCTTGATCTTGAGGACGTTGAGGAAGTCTCCGGTCGGCTGCATGAAGATCCCCAGCTCGCGCAGGCGGTCGCACAGCAGGGCGGTTTCTGCGGTGGCCGGCTCCAGCGTCTCGCGGTTGCGGACCAGTTCCACCCCCAGGTAAAAACCGGAGCCATGCACCGCACCGACCAACGGATAACGCTCGACCAAGGCCTCCAGGCGTTCCTTGAAATAGCCGCCGACGACCTGGGCGTTTTCCCACAGCTTTTCTTCTTCCATCACATCCAGCACCGCCATGCCGATGCGGCAACTCACCGGGCTGCCACCGGCCGAAGAGAAGAAGTAGCCTTCGGCTTCCAGTGCTTGGGCAATTTCCCGACGGGTAATCACCGCCCCCAAGGGCTGGCCATTGCCCATGCCCTTGGCCATGGTGATGATGTCCGGGACCACGCCCTGCTCTTCAAAGCCCCAGAAAAACTTGCCCATGCGCCCATAACCGACCTGCACCTCGTCGGCGATGCACACCCCGCCCCGCGCGCGGACCAGCCCATAGACTTGCTGCAGGTATCCCGCGGGCAACGAGATGCCACCGGCATTGCCATACACCGGCTCGCAGATGAAACCCGCCAACGGGCGCTTCTGCTCGTCCAGTCGAGCCAGGTGGTGCTCGACGCTGCGCACGTAATCCGGCGCACTGTCGGGCCCGCGGAACTCCCCCCGGTAGGTGTTTGGCGCGGTGACCGGGTGCACCCAGTCCGGGCGACTGCTCAGCGCTTGCGGGTTGTCGGCGATTGAGGTCGACACCGCGTCCGCCCCCACCGTCCAGCCGTGATACGCCTCCAGCACACTGAGCATGTCGCGAGCGCCGCTGTAGGCCCACGCCAGGCGAATCGCCAGGTCGTTGGCCTCGCTGCCGCTGTTGACCAGGAACACCCGGTCCATCGAGTCCGGCGCCAGCGCCAGCAAGCGTTCGGAGAACTCGGCGATGGCGGCATAGTGAAAGCGCGAGTTGGTGTTGAGCAGCGACCACTGCCGGCTGGCCTCGGCGGCCATGCGCGGGTGACCGTGGCCCAGCACCGCGACGTTGTTGAGCATGTCCAGGTAGGAGCGGCCCTGCATGTCGATCAGGTGGTTGCGCCAGCCCCGCTCGATGCGCGGCGGATCGACGTAATAGTGCTTTTGCGAACGGGCGAAGCTGGCATCCCGACGGGCCAGCAACGTGTGCGGATCGAGCTCGAGCTCGGCATCGCAGGCCAACCCCAGCAACGCCGCCGGAGACGGGCACAATGCTTGCCAGGCCGGAGCCCGGGACGGCGTGCAGAACAGCGGCGGATCGAGTTCGGCGCCACGACACAATTGCACCCGCAACGCGCCGCCGGCCTCCCCCAGCACCTGGCCCTTGAGCACTGCGGCACCACTGTGCAGCGACGGGGTGACACCCCACAGGCGCACGCTCAGTTGGGCACTGTCGAGCTGCAGGCGGCCATCGGCGCTCAAGTGGATGACACCCGCAAACGGCGCCTCGATCGCAGTGCCCATCGGCACCTGCAAATCGACGTGCAGCGGGTAAGTGTCCGGTTCCACCGCACTGTCCGGACGGGTCCGGGACAGGCGGTACTGCCCGTAGCGACTGGCCGCCAGGCCGTGGGCCTGCGCCGCTTGCGCCAGTAGACGCTGATCGATGCCCTCCTGTTCCCAGTTACCGGCTTCGAAGTGTGCACTCAGCACACCCAGGTCGAGCAAGGCGAACTCGCGCCCCACCAGGCTCGGCAGCAAGGGCGCAAAGCCCTGGCTGGCGATCACCGGCAGCGACTCGCCGGCAGTCACCAGGATCGCTGCTTCCATCAGCTCGAAAGGCACCGACGTGGCGACGCGGAAGATCTCCCACTCGTGGCTCAGGTTGTCGCGGCTGTACTGGTTCTGCGGATCGATGCTCACCTGCTGTTCACCGCTGAGCACCAGCACCGCCGCCCGCGCCACAATCAGCGGCCAGAGTGCCTGCAACTCTTCACGCTGCAGCGGATTGACCGCGTGGTAGGCGCGCACCGCCGGCAGGATCACCATGGGATCACCATCGGCATGGTGCAGCAGCGCCGCGCAGGTCACCGACAGATCGGTGATGCGCCAGGTGCGGATCAGATCGCCGAAGTCGATCACCCCCTGCAACTGCCAATGCCGTTGCGCATCTCGCGTCCAGACCACGTTGTCGTCGGTGATGTCCATGTGGATCGCCTGCACCGGCAGCTTTGCCTGCAGGGGCCGCAAGCGCTGCTCGGCGTGCAAGGCGGCGGCGCTGATCAGCTCGCGCTGCTGTGGGTCGCCGATTACCGGCAGCAGGTGTTCGGTCAGTGCACTGGCGTGGCGGGCATCCCACTGCAATGTGCGCTCCAGTCCCGGATGGGTGAACCCGGCCAGGGCCAGGTCCATTTCGCCGCAGAGCCGCCCGAACCCGGCCACCACCTCATGGCCCAGGTGATCGAGGTGAGTCAGGGATTGCCCGTCGATGTAGTCGAGCAAGCGCACGTGCAGGGACTGGCCGGCCAGCTCCAGGGTCAGCAGGTCGGCGCCGCTCTTCGCTGCGATGACCCGCGGCACATGCAACCCCGGGCGTGTCGCCAGGTGTTTGAGCGCAGCGTGCTGAGCCTCAAGCTCCAGCGCGGCATAGTCGCCCCGGCAGATTTTCAGGACGAAGCGTCCCTGATCGCTGTCGAGCCGATAGTTGAGGTCCTGCTGGCTGCCCAGTGACTGCAGCGTCCCGCTCAACCCGTAGTGCTCACGCAGCAACTCCAGTGCTTGTTCTGCGCTGACTTGCGGACTGGCCAGACTGGCGCGGTGAATCAACGTGGCGAGCAACATACAACGACCCCTGGAATTTTTGTAAGGCGTCTATATCGCCACTGCTCAGGGCGATACGCAACCCCCGGCAGCGGTCAGTGATCGGTCAGCGTGATGGAACGCGTTGCGCGAGTGTCTCGCCGCGCAAGCCTAGGCATAATGCAGCGGTACCCCCAGGCGATGCCCGATGCCCATGACTCCAGCCCTCCCCCGCAGACCCCGTTGGCGCAGCCTGGCTTTGCTTGCCCTGTGCCTGGCTCCCTTGCTGTGGCCGCTGGAGCACCTGGCCGAGCGTTATTACCGCAGCGAACTGGCCGGACAGAACCGCCAGACCCTGGACCTGTACGTCGCCAACCTGCTGGGCACCCTGCACCGCTATGAGGTGTTGCCGCAGATCCTCGGCGATCTGCCCGCCTTGCGCGCCGTCCTCGGGGCGCCGGACGATGGCGTGACCCAGGGCAACGCCAACCGTTTCCTGAAAAACATCAGCGCCCAGACCGGGGCCGAGGTCATGTACCTGATGGACGTGCGCGGCAACACGCTGGCCGCGTCGAACTGGGACAAACAGGACAGCTTCATCGGCCGCAACTTCGCCTTCCGCCCCTACTTCAGCGAAGCTATGCAGGGTCGCCTCGGACGCTTTTTCGGCTTGGGCACCACCTCCACCAAACGTGGTTATTACTTCGCTGCCGCCGTGCGCGACGGCGAGGAAATACTCGGCGTGCTGGTGATCAAGGTCGACCTCGACCACACCGAAAGCCTGTGGGGCAAGACTCCGGAGCAACTGCTGGTAACCGATCACAATGGCGTGGTCATCCTCACCTCGCGGGCGGATTGGCGCTTCCGTGCAAGCCGGCCGCTGACGGATGACGAGCGCACCGCCATCGCTGCCGTGCAGCCCTACCCGACCCTCGATCCACGACCGTTGCAGATCGACCAGAACGCCTGGTTGACCCAGACCCAGCAGATCGATGAAACCGGCTGGCGTGTCAGCATTCTTGCGCCCAGGACCCTGATCGACCGCCCCGTGCGCACGGTGCTGGCCATCGGCGGCGCGACGCTGCTGGTGCTGATGTTGCTGCTGGGGCTGATGATGCAGCGCCGGCGCCACTATCTGCAGCGCATCGACTTCGAAGCCAAGACCCGGCGTGAACTGGAAGTCCGGGTGGCCGAGCGCACCAGTGACCTGGAAGGCCTCAACCGCCGGCTCCGGGAAGAAGTGCTGGAGCGTGAGCAGGCGCAACAGGAATTGGTCCGCGCCCAGGACGACCTGGTGCAAGCCGGCAAACTCTCGGCGCTGGGCACCATGTCGGCGAGCATCAGCCACGAACTCAATCAACCGCTGGCGGCGATCCGCAGCTACGCCGAGAACGCCGAGGTGCTGCTCGATCATCAACGCACCGACGATGCCCGCGGCAACCTCAAGCTGATCAGCGAACTGACCGGGCGCATGGCCTCGATCATCGCCCACCTGCGCGCCTTTGCCCGACGCGACCGCCATGCCCCGGAAAGCGTCGCCCTGCAACCGGCGCTGGACGATGCCCTGGCGTTGCTGGCCAAGCGTCGCCGCAGCATGGAAGTGGAGCTGATCCGCGACCTGCCGGCCGCCGCGTTGTGGGTCGAGGCCGGCGAAACCCGCCTGCGCCAGGTGCTGGGCAACCTGCTGGCCAACGCGCTCGATGCCCTCACCGAAAAAGGTCCACCGCGCAAACTCTGGTTGAGTGCCGAAACCACCGCCGAGGGCGTCAATCTGTACATTCGCGATAATGGCCCGGGGTTCTGCATGGAAGCCCTGGGCCGCGCCAGCGAGCCGTTCTACACCACCAAGACCCGCACCCAGGGGCTTGGCCTGGGGCTGGCCATCTGCGAAACCCTGATGCGCGCCTTCGGCGGTGAACTGTCGTTCGCCAACCACAAGGAAGGCGGCGCCCTGATCACCCTGCGGCTGCGCGCTGGCGCACCCGGTGTAAGCCTGCAACCGTCCGAGGACCGCAGTGAATGAGCAACCTGATCGACAATCGGATTGAAGTGGTACTGATCGACGACGATCCGCACCTGCGCCAGGCCCTGAGCCAAACGCTGGACCTGGCCGGGCTGAAGATTCTGCCGCTGGCGCAAGCCCAGGGCCTGGCCGCGCGCCTGGAGCGCGACTGGCCCGGCGTGGTGGTCAGCGACATTCGCATGCCCGGCATGGACGGCCTGGAGCTGTTGGCCGAACTGCACGCCCAGGACCCGGAGCTGCCGGTCTTGCTGATTACCGGTCACGGCGACGTGCCTTTGGCGGTACAGGCGATGCGCGCCGGTGCCTATGACTTCCTCGAAAAACCCTTCGCCAGCGATGCCCTGCTCGACAGCGTGCGCCGGGCCCTGGCCCTGCGCCGCCTGGTCCTGGAAAACCGCAGCCTGCGCCTGGCCCTGAGCGATCGGAATGAACTGAGCACGCGGTTGATCGGTCACTCGCCGTCGATGCTGCGCCTGCGCGAGCAGATCGGCGCGCTGGCCCCGACCAAGGCCGATGTGCTGATCCTCGGCGAGACCGGCGCGGGCAAGGAAGTGGTGGCCCGCGCCCTGCACGACTTGTCGAACCGCCGCAACGGCCCCTTCGTCGCGATCAACGCCGGTGCATTGGCCGAGTCGGTGGTCGAAAGCGAACTGTTTGGCCACGAACCGGGGGCGTTCACCGGGGCGCAGAAACGACGCATCGGCAAGTTCGAATTCGCCAATGGCGGCACGCTGTTCCTCGATGAAATCGAGAGCATGAGCCTGGACGTACAGGTCAAGCTCCTGCGTCTGCTGCAAGAGCGGGTAGTAGAGCGGCTGGGGGGCAATCAGTTGATCCCGCTGGACATCCGCATCATTGCCGCGACCAAGGAAGACCTGCGCCAATCGGCCGACCAGGGGCGCTTTCGCGCCGACCTGTACTACCGCCTGAACGTTGCACCCCTGCGCATTCCACCCCTGCGTGAACGCGGCGAAGATGCACTGATGATGTTCCAGCACTTTGCCGATGAAGCCAGCGAACGCCATGGCCTGGCGCCCCACGAATTGCTCCCGGGGCAACGTGCGTTGCTGCTGCGCCATCGCTGGCCGGGCAATGTGCGCGAGCTGCAGAATGCCGCCGAACGTTTTGCCCTCGGCCTGGAACTGGCGCTCGACTCCACTGCCGACGATGGCAGTCCCGTGTCGCTGACTGCCGAACCCAGCGGCAACCTCAGCGAGCAGGTGGAAAGTTTCGAGAAGAACCTGATCGCCGCCGAACTGGCACGCTCCCACAGCTCCCTGCGCAGCGTCGCCGAAGCCCTGGGGGTGCCGCGCAAGACCCTGCATGACAAACTGCGCAAACACGGCCTGAACTTCGCCGACGCCGCCGGCGCCCACAACAGCGGCGAGGAACTCGATTGAGCCACAGCCCGCCAGCGGTCATCCCGGCAACCCACCATGAGGCCCACGCATGAACCACGACAGTCGTTACCTGGAATCGATCCTGCACCACGACATCCCCCTGACGCGGGACATGGGCCTCAAGGTGCTCGACTGGCAGTCCGGGCAGTTGCGCCTGCAGCTACCGCTGGCAGCCAACGTCAACCACAAGAGCACCATGTTCGGTGGCAGCCTGTACTGCGCCGCCGTGCTGGCCGGCTGGGGCTGGTTGCACCTGCGCCTGCGCGAAGCCGGCATCGAGGACGGGCACATCGTGATCCAGGAAGGGCACATCAGCTATCCGCTGCCGGTGACCACCGACGGGATTGCCATTTGCGCGGCACCGAGTGCGGCGGTGTGGAACAAGTTCCTGGCCATGTACCAGCGTTATGGCCGGGCTCGCCTGACCCTGCAAACGCGCATCGTCAACGCCGACAGCAATGACGATGCGGTGACCTTCAGCGGGCAGTATGTGTTGCACCGCTGAAGAACATGAGCAGTGGTGCTGGTTCAGGCCCGAGCCAGTTCCAGCAGTTTTTGCCGCCACGAGGCCTTGGCCGGCAAGGCCAGGAAGAAGCTGTTGAGTAAGGATTCCCGGGCTGGGTAGGTGAAGGGCACACCGCTCAGTTCCAGCACTTCACCGCCCGCGCCTTCGAGCACGCCTTGCGCTGCCGCGGTATCCCACTGGGACGTTGGCGCCAATCGCGGGTAACAATCCGCCGCGCCTTCAGCCAGCAGGCAGAACTTCAGCGAGCTGCCGATATTCACCAACTGCAACTCACCCAGGCTGGCACTCAAGCCCGCCAGCAAACGCTCTTGTTCCGGGCTGGAATGGCGGCGGCTGGCAACCACGGTAAAGGCTTCGCCTGCCCCCGGCGCCTGGCGGACCTGGATCGGTAGCGCGGCGCTGTCTTTGTCGGCGCGCCAGGCGCCGAGTCCGGCACCGCCGAAATAGCAGCGGCCATTGGTCGGCATCGACACCACCCCAAACACCACGCGCCCCTGCTCGATCAGCGCGATGTTGACGGTGAATTCTTCACTGCCGGCGATGAACTCCTTGGTGCCGTCCAGCGGGTCCACCAGCCACCAGCGCTGCCAGCCAGCACGCACGGCTTGCGGGATATTGGCGTCTTCTTCCGAGAGCACCGGGATGCTCGGGGCGAGCGCCGTCAGGCCCGCGAGAATCACATGGTGCGCCGCCAGGTCGGCGGCGGTGACCGGCGAATCGTCGGTCTTGGTCATCACCTCGGTACCGGTGCGCCAGAACGGCAGGATCGCCTCGCCAGCCTGCAGCGCCAGCTCGACCACCGACGCCAGCAACGGGTGTGCCTGGGGTAGATCTCTCATGGCTGGAACGCTCCGCGCTGGGTCAGCAGGTCGCGGGCCAGGTACAGCGCCGCCAAGGCCCGGCCTTCGGTGAACTGCGGGTTTTGCGCCAGCGCTGCCAGCTCGCGCAGATTGACCCGGTCAACCCGCATCGGCTCCGGCTCGTCTCCTTCCAGGCGCTCTTCGTAGAGCTCGGTGGCCAGCACCACCTGGATTTTCTGGCTCATGTAACCGGGCGACAGCGACAGCTCGGTCAGGTGCTCCAGTTGCCGCGCGCCAAAACCGGCCTCCTCCTTGAGCTCGCGCTCGGCAGCGGCCAGCACATCCTCGCCCGGCTCGATCAGGCCCTTGGGCAAGGACATCTCATAGGCATCGGTACCACCGCAATACTCTTCGACCAGTACTGCATGGTCGGCATCGAGCATCGCCACAATCATCACTGCGCCATACCCGGCGCCCTTGCCGACCAATCGCTCATAGGTGCGCTCCACGCCATTGGAGAAACGCAGTTGCACCTCTTCCACGCAAAACAGGCGGCTGGTGGCGACGATCTCGCGGGCTAGGACTTCGGGTTTTTGGCGCATAGCGGCTCCTTGGCGTGAACGGGTTACTATACCCGGCCTTTCCTGATTGTTTATGCCGGATATCTGTTTCCCGCTGGAGAAGCCTGCAATGCCCACACTGCCCTGGCGCGACATCGATACCGTTCTGCTGGATATGGACGGCACGCTGCTGGACCTGCACTACGACAACCATTTCTGGATGGAACACCTGCCCCAGCGCTACGCCGAATTGCACGGCATCAGCCGGGCCATGGCCGAGCTGGAAATGCAGCCGTTGTTCGAGCGCAACGCCGGTCAGTTGCAATGGTATTGCCTGGATTTCTGGAGCAGTGAACTGCGCTTGCCCGTGCGCGAGTTGAAGCTGGAAACCGCTCACCTGATCGCCCTGCGCCCGGATGCCGATACCTTTCTGGCGGCGATCAAGCAGGCCGGCAAGCGGGTCATCCTGATTACCAACGCCCACCGCGATTCGCTGTCGCTGAAACTGGAAAGGATCGAGCTGGCGCCCTACTTCGAGCGCTTGATCAGCTCCCACGACTATGGCTTCCCCAAGGAGAGCCGACAGTTCTGGGATGCGTTGCAGGCCGACATCGGCTTCGACCCAAGCCGCAGCCTGTTCATCGATGACACCTTGCCGATCCTGCGCAGTGCGCGGGATTTTGGTGTGGCGCATCTACTGGCCGTCAGCGTGCCGGATAGCCGCAAAGGGCCCAAGGACACTGCCGAGTTTGCCGCGGTGGGGGATTATCAAGAGCTTATTGCGGGGCTTTAGACCTGGTCGCCTGCATCGCGAGCAGGCTCGCTCCCACAGGGCGCGCATCAACCCTGTGGGAGCGGGCTTGAGGGTTACTCAGGAATACGCAACGTCTGGCCCGGGTAGATTTTGTCCGGGTGCGACAACAGCGGCTTGTTGGCCTCGAAGATTTTGTTGTACTGGTTGGCCGAACCATACACCGCCAGGGAAATCGCGCTGAGGGTGTCACCCTTCTTCACTACTACAAAGCGTGCAGCGGCCACCACTGGCCCGCTCACCGTGATCTGGTCATCGACACTGCCGACGCCGGCAATGTTGCCCACCGCCAGGAGGATCTTCTCTTTCTCTTCCTGACTGCTGACTTCGCCCGTCACAGTCACCTTGTCGCCATCCACCGTGGCCTGCACATTCGGGTTGCCCAGGCCGACCTTCGTGATGTGATCCTTCAACTGCTCGCTCGCATTGGCGTTACCCGGTGTCAGCAGATCCAGCAGTTTTTCGCCTGCTTCTTTCACAAAGCTCAAAAGACTCATGGTGCACTCTCCTTGGGTTTAATAGGTCCGGTCGCGAAAGACTAGACCAACTCTGCGCAACGCGGTTCCCAACCGACCAATGACGCACGGCAACCCAACCGCTAGAATCCGTCCCTCACCGCGCCCAGGAATGAAGATGGACATCAAACAGCTGAAATTCCTCATCGCCCTCGACGAAACCCGCCATTTCGGCCAGGCCGCCGCGCGCTGCCACATCACCCAGCCCACCCTGTCGATGCGCTTGCGCAGCCTGGAAGAAGAGCTGGACCTGCCGCTGGTCAATCGCGGCCAGCGTTTCGAAGGTTTTACCGCCCCCGGTGAGCGGGTGCTGGCCTGGGCGCGCACCGTGCTGGCCGCTTATGACGGCCTGTACGCGGAAGCTGCGGCCTGTCGCGGTAACCTGGTCGGCACACTGCGCCTGGGGGTGGTGCCGCTGTCGAGTTTCGATCCGCTGCCGCTCTTGCACCAGTTGCACGGCGAACACCCGAACCTGCGCTTCGAGCTGTCGGCCCTGAGCTCCGAGCAAATCCTCGAACAACTGGCGAACAACCGCCTGGACCTGGGTGTGTCCTATCTGGAGCGCCTGGATGGCGAGCGCTTCGACTCGCTGGCCTTCAGCGAAACCCGCATGGGCCTGCTATATGACCAGCGTTTCTTCACTTTCGGCGAGACGCCCTTGAGCTGGGAAGCGCTGATCGAGTTGCCACTGGGCATGCTCACCAGCGGCATGCACTTTCGCCAGTCCATCGACCACAATTTCCACAGCCGGGGCCTCAACCCACAACCATTGCTGCAGACCGATGCCGTTCATCAATTGTTGCAGGCCGTCCACGGTGGCCTGTGTTGCGCCATCATGCCCCTGGAGGGTGGCCTGGAAGCCTTGACTGAACACCTGCGCCTGCAGCCGATTGCAAACGCGCAAACCCTTGGCCGCCTGGGGCTGATCATGCGCCGCAGCGCACCGCGCTCAGCCCTGGCGGAAGCCTGTTTTGCGATTTATCAGAGATCACAAGCCGGCTCTTGATCGACGCCATCTATCGGTAGATCAGTATTAGCGATTAGACGCGACACTTTGCCGCGCCTAGGCTTAAAGCTGGATAACCCGCCGGTACAGCCCCATGAACGCCAAGCGCCCGACCTGCGCGGCGCCCGCCCTCGACACGCCCGCGCCCGCCGCCAGTCAGAGCTACCAGTATTGCAACCTCGACCTCAGTGCCAGCGCCAGCACCGCACTGGCTGAAGAGGTCGCGCTGGCGATTGCCTACAACGGCATCAGTCAGGCAGTGATGCTGGTGACCCCGACCGATCTCGAAGACTTTATCGTCGGCTTCAGCCTGGGCAGCGGGATCGTCAGTGACCTGAGCGATATCTACGACATGCAACTCAGCGGCTCGGGCTCTGCGCAGTACGCCCAGGTCAATATTGCCAGCCGTGCGTTCTGGAACCTCAAGCAGCAGCGTCGGCAACTGGCCGGTACCAGCGGCTGCGGGCTGTGTGGCGTCGAGGCCGTGGAGCAGGCCCTGCCGCAACTCGCCGTCTTGCCTGGTGCGCCCCTGCCGCCGGCCGAATGGCTGGAGGGCTTGCGCCAGCGCATCAATGCCTTCCAACCCCTGGGGCAGCACTGCGGGGCGGTACACGCGGCGGTGTTCATGAATAACCAGGGCGAGTTGCTGCTGGGCCGCGAAGACATCGGCCGGCACAACGCCCTCGACAAGCTGATCGGCGCCCTGGTCCGGCAGGACATCCCGACGGCGGGCGGGGTGGCGATTGTCACCAGTCGCTGCAGCCTGGAACTGATCCAGAAAGCCCTGCGCGCCGGGATCCAGACCCTGGTCAGCCTGTCGTCGCCCACCGGCCTTGCCCTGCAGTGGGCGCGCCGGCACAACCTCAATCTCATCCACTTGCCGCACAAAAGTGCGCCGCGGGTGTATAGCCCTGCGATGGAGAATCAAGCGTGAGCACTCATCATCAAGCCGACCAGACACCCACTCCACGCTACAAGCCCTACAAGGGCCCAGCCGGTGGCTGGGGCGCGCTGATCAGTGTCGCCCAGGCGTGGTTGACCAGCGACAACGCGCTGAAAAACATCCGCATGATGCTCAAGACCAACCAGAACGGCGGGTTCGACTGCCCGGGCTGTGCCTGGGGCGATTCGCCGGAAAGCGGCATGGTCAAGTTCTGCGAAAACGGCGCCAAGGCGGTCAACTGGGAGGCCACCAAGCGCCGGGTCGACGCGGCGTTTTTCGCCAAGCACAGCGTCAGCGCATTGCTGGAGCAAAGCGATTACTGGCTCGAATACCAGGGCCGCCTGACCGAGCCGATGAGCTACAACGCCGAGACCGACCGCTACCAGCCCATCAGTTGGGAGGCCGCGTTCGCGCTGATCGGCCAGCACCTGCAAAACCTGGCGAGCCCTGACCAGGCCGAGTTCTACACCTCGGGCCGTGCCAGCAATGAAGCAGCCTATCTGTACCAACTGTTTGTCCGCGCATTCGGCACCAACAACTTCCCGGATTGCTCGAACATGTGCCACGAAGCCAGTGGCGTAGCGCTGGCGCAGAGTGTCGGGGTGGGCAAAGGCACGGTGACCTTCGATGATTTCGAACATGCCGACGCGATTTTCGTCTGGGGCCAGAACCCCGGGACCAACCATCCACGGATGCTCGAGCCGCTGCGTGAAGCGGTCAAGCGCGGTGCCCAGGTGGTCTGCATCAACCCGCTCAAGGAGCGTGGCCTGGAGCGCTTCCAGCACCCGCAGCACCCGATCGAAATGCTCACCAACGGCGACAAGCCGACCAACACCGCCTATCTGCGCCCGGCGCTGGGTGGCGACATGGCGTTGTTGCGCGGCATGGCCAAGTTCCTTCTGCAGTGGGAACGCGAAGCGCAGGGCAGCGGCGCGCCTTCGGTGTTCGACCATGACTTCCTCAACGAGCACACGGTCAACATCCTCGACTATCTGAGCCAGATCGACGACACCCCGTGGGAGCAGATCGTCGAACAGTCCGGGTTGAGCCTGGAAGAAGTCGAGCAAGCCGCGCGCATGTACGCGGCCGGCAAGAACGTGATCATGTGCTGGGCCATGGGCATCACCCAGCACCGCCACTCGGTGCCGACCATCCAGGAAATCGCCAACCTGATGCTGCTGCGCGGCAACATCGGACGCCCGGGCGCGGGCCTGTGCCCGGTGCGTGGCCACAGTAACGTGCAAGGCGACCGGACCATGGGCATCAACGAACGGCCACCGGTGGCGTTCCTCGATGCGCTGGAGCGGCGCTTCCAGTTCAAGGTGCCACGCGACAATGGCCACAACGTGGTCGAAGCCATCCACGCGATGCTCGAAGGTCGCTCGAAAGTCTTTATCGGCCTGGGCGGCAACTTTGCCCAAGCCACGCCGGACAGCCCACGGACCTTCCAGGCCCTGAGCAACTGCGACCTCACCGTGCAGATCAGCACCAAGCTCAACCGCAGCCACCTGGCCCACGGTAAAGCCGCCTTGATCCTGCCGTGCCTGGGCCGTACCGACATCGACCTGCAGACCGAAGGGGCGCAAGCGGTGACCGTGGAAGACTCGTTCAGCATGGTCCACGCCTCCAATGGCCAGTTGAATCCGCTGTCCAGGCTGATGCGCTCCGAGCCGTCGATCGTCGCCGGCATCGCCGCAGCCACCCTGGGCAGCGCTCCCGTGGACTGGAACTGGCTGGTGGCCGACTACCGACGCATTCGCGAGTTGATCGCCGACACCATTCCGGGCTTCAAGGACTTCAACCAGAAGATCGAGCACCCAGGCGGTTTCTACCTGGGCAACAGCGCCGGCGAACGGCGTTGGAACACCCCGTCAGGCCGCGCCAACTTCCGCGCCAATGCCTTGCCGCTCGACCTGGTGCACGAACGCACCCGGGCCACTGGGCAGTTGCCAGACTTGATCATGCAGTCCATGCGCTCCCACGATCAGTACAACACCACCATCTACGGTCTTGATGACCGTTATCGTGGGGTCAAGGGCCAGCGCGATGTGCTGTTCGTCAACGAAGCCGACATCATCCGCCTGGGCTTCAAGCCAGGGCAGAAGGCTGACATCGTGTCGATCTGGGATGATGGCCGCGAGCGTCGGGTGAAGGGCTTCACCTTGTTGGCGTTCGATATACCCGCCGGACAAGCGGCGGCGTATTACCCGGAAGTGAACCCCTTGGTGCCGCTGGAAAGCACCGGGGATGGCAGTCACACCCCAACGTCCAAGTTTGTCGCGATCCGCCTGGAAGCGGCGAGTGCCAGTGGTTTGATCAAGGCCAGGTCGGCCTGAAGCCTGGCGTCGAATTGTCGGCTGCCTGCGCTTAACCAACGCCCACAAAAAAGGCCGCTTTGTTAGCAAAGCGGCCTGTCTCAAGTAACTAAAGACCTGCAAAATTCAATTAAGTTCCGCAGTAAAAACAACAACTTAGCAAAATGTGCGAAGGTCGTGTTACTCGTCGGATTTCGATTGTAACCAACCTGTCACAGCCTCAGGATCGCGGCGTCATCCCTCTGAGGCTCCTCTATGAAGTTCTCCTCGATTCTCTTGTTGTCCCTTGGCCTGATCAGTGGCGTTGCGTCAGCTGGAGGCACCACCGAAGCCGGTGTGGGCGGCGCATTGGGCGGGGTTCTTGGCTCAGTCGTCGGTCAGTCACTGGGCGGCAGCACTGGCTCAACCATTGGTGCAGCACTGGGCGGTGCTGGTGGTAGTGCGGTGGGCGCCGACAAACGCAGCCGTGGCGAAGCCGCGATCGGCGGTGCGCTGGGCGCAGCCGGCGGCAACGTGGTCGGTCGCAGCGTCGGCGGCACCTCGGGCAGCCTGATCGGCGCAGCAGCCGGCGGCGGTGCCGGTGGTGCGCTGGGTAACTACATGGGTAATAAAAGCTATGACGACGACCGTGACGATCGTGATGATCGTCGCTACCGCGGTGGTCGCGATGACCGTCGCTATTACCGTAATGGTCACCCTGGCCGTGGCCATGCCTATGGCCACCGCAAGCACAAGCATTATCGCGACTGACCCCGTCGCATCACGCAAATCCCGCGTAAAAGAATCGCAGCCCTCGGGCTGCGATTTTTCGTTTCAGGCCAGCAATCGCTCCAACGCCTCACGCAGCCCGGCAGGGATGGTCACCGGTTGGTTCGAAGCCCGATCGACAAACACGTGGACAAAGCGCCCGGCCGCACAGGCATCCTCCTCTCCGGCCTTGAACACAGCCAGTTCGTACTGCACCGAACTGTTGCCCAGCTTGCCGACCCGCAGGCCGATGTCGATGCGCTCGGGGAACGCAATCGAGGCGAAATAATCGCACGCCGAACTCACCACAAACCCGACCACTTCGCCGTCATGGATATCCAGGCCACCGACCTCGATCAGGTAGGTGTTCACCGCCGTGTCGAAGAAGCTGTAGTAGGTCACATTGTTCACATGGCCATACACATCGTTGTCGTGCCAGCGAGTAATGATCGGCTGGAAGTGCCGGTAGTCGGCGCGTTGGGGCATGCGGTCAGTCATGAGGTTTCTCGTGCAAAGGGGCTGGCAGTGTAGTGGCTGCAGCGGGGCTCAGTCAGCCTGGTACCGCGCCAGCTGTCCACCACTGGCGGCCAGTTCGCGGATGATCCCGGCAGGCTTCCACAAGGCGCCCTGCTCCGCCTCCAGGCGCAACAATCGCGCCTCGATCGCGGCCAACCCTTGCTGGTCCGCCCATGCCATCGGCCCGCCCTTGTCCGCCGGGAACCCGTAGCCGTTCAGGTAAACCAGGTCGATGTCCCGCGCGGATTCGGCAATGCCTTCCTGGAGAATCTTGGCCCCCTCGTTGACCAATGCCAGCAGGCAGCGCTCGAGGATCTCTTCAGTGCCGATCTCGCGGCGTTGATAACCGAGCTGCTCACTGACCCGCAAGACCTGCGCATCGACCTCAGGATCGTGCTCGGCCTGGCGGCTGCCCGGCTCGTAGTGGTAGTAGCCGTTGCCGCTCTTCTGGCCGAAACGTCCTTGCTCGCACAGGCGGTTATCCACCTGGATTTCATCCTCATCCTGGCCGACACCGGCCAACTCGCGGGCGCGCCAGCCGAGATCGATACCGACCACGTCGTACATACGAAACGGCCCCATGGCAAAACCGAAGCCCTGCAGCGCGGCATCGACCTGGTAGGGGAATGCACCCTCGAGCAACATTTTGCGCGCCTCGAGCACATAGGTATTGAGCATCCGGTTGCCGATAAAGCCGAAGCAGTTACCCGCCACCACACTGACCTTGCCCATGCGTTCGCCCAGGACCTTGGCTGCCTGCAGTACCGCCGGGGCGGTTTGCGCACCACGGACGATTTCCAGCAGTTTCATGATGTGCGCCGGGCTGAAGAAGTGCAGGCCCAGCACCTGTTGTGGACGCTGGGTGACCGCGGCAATGGCGTCGATGTCCAGGGCCGAGGTATTACTGGCCAGGATTGCCTGGGGCTTGAGCAGCCCGTCGAGCTGACGAAAGATCTGCTGCTTGAGCTCGAGATTTTCGTAGACCGCCTCGATCACCAGGTCCACCTCGCTGATCGCCGCGTAGTCCGCAGCGGCCGTGACCCTGGCGATGCGCGCATCCGCCTCGGCCTGGTCGATACGGCCCTGACGCACGTTGTGCGCCCAGGTCTGGGCGATGGCCGTCAGCGCCTGGTCGAGCATCTGCGGATTGTTGTCGACCCACTGCACCGGCACCCCGGCATTGGCCAGGCACATGACGATGCCACGGCCCATGGTGCCTGCGCCGATCACGGCGGCACGCTGAATCTGGAATGGCGTCTGGCTCATTGTTTGCTCTCTTGTTGGCGATCCTTAGACAGCGATCACCATAGTCAGCCGGCCAGCCTTTTTGAAGTCAATTACGCTGATGGGCGACATTCAGCAGATGGATGTTCCTACAGATAGATGGTGCTCGGCCCAACTGCGCACCTCGGCGTAAGGGTAAGCCTCCAACGCCGCAAAGCCGGGAATTGATCGGGCCTTGAGCTTGGTAAACAGCGGCATGCTGATGCCACACAAAAACCGCGTCAGCCGATCCGCGCTCGGCACCTGAGCGTTGAAGCCCTGGTGCCTGCGGATAAAGTCGCCGCACAGGGCCTCGAAGTTTTTATCCGCCAGTGCCGGCAATTCGGGGGGCGCCGGCAGACGGGCAACCTGACCATGGCAGACCGAGCAATGCCCACATTGCCGAGGCGCGTTGTTATCACCGAAATACTGCGCCAGGCGATACCCCAGGCAGTGTTCGGTGGCGAACAGATCGAGCATGGCGTGGATCCGCGCGACTTCCGTGCGTTCGTGCCGGGTGAAATACGCATGCAGGTCCAGGCTCAACGCCTGCCCATCGAAGTCGCTCTGGAGCAAGCTGTAGACCTCGGTCGTCTGTTTGCTTTCCAGCTCGATCCAGCCTTGCTCCTGAAAGTAATCCAGGGCCTTGACCACCCGGTTGCGCTCAGCCTGGTACCGCAGGTACAGCGCGTCGAAATCGACCGTGACCCAAGTTCGCGCGCGGCTTGAGGTCTGGATGATGGCTTCGACAAAGTCCCGGCGCTCGCCGGTAAAACGTGCCAACAGCGCTTCAGGTTCCAGTACAAACTTGAACCGGTACTCGGCGAAATAGGCGTACCGCGGGGCGATCAGGCGCTTGAGTTCCAGTTGAACCAGGAGGGTCTTGAGCGGCAACTGACGAATGTTGCTGTGATCGGCCAGCGGCCCCAGCAAAAACTCCCATTGCCCCTCCGGCGCGCACGCTTGCAGCTCATCGAGCACACGGCGGATACCATCGAGTTCCGGGGTGTCGCCATAGACGAAGTTTTCCAGCACGTTGAGTCTGTCACGATTGGCCAGTACCAGGCAGTCGGAGGGTTCACCGTCTCGTCCGGCGCGACCGATTTCCTGGCTGTAGTTTTCGATGGATTTGGGCAGGTCGAAATGCACCACATTGCGGATGTCGCTCTTGTCGATCCCCATGCCAAAGGCGATGGTGGCGACAATGCAATTGGACTGGCCGCCCATGAACCGGCGTTGAATCGCTTCGCGCTGATCATGGGGTAGACCGGCGTGATAGGCCTCGGCCGCAAGCCCTTGCTGGCTCAGGTGCTGGGCGATCTGTTCGGCGGTTTTCTGCAGGGTCACGTAGACGATGCTGGGCTGTCCGGCCCGTTGACCCAGCCATTGCACCAGGCGCCGACGCTTGTCCTGGCCACGCACCGGCTCCACCAGCAAATTGAGGTTGGGCCGATAGAAGCCGGTGGTGACCACATCATCCGGAGCAATGGCAAACCTGGCCTGCATGTCGG
Organism: Pseudomonas sp. Irchel 3H3; assembly: GCF_900187635.1. Taxonomy (NCBI): domain Bacteria; kingdom Pseudomonadati; phylum Pseudomonadota; class Gammaproteobacteria; order Pseudomonadales; family Pseudomonadaceae; genus Pseudomonas; species Pseudomonas sp. Irchel 3H3. The sequence goes on from NZ_FYEC01000006.1 coordinate 217,516, forward strand.
CGATGACCTTGGGCGTCGCGGTGGCGGTCAGCAACAAGGCCTGGGGGATGTTGAACTGGCGCTGGTAGTCCGGCAGCTTCAGGTAGTCCGGGCGAAAGTTATGACCCCACTCGGAAATGCAGTGTGCCTCGTCCACCACCAGCAGCGAGATCGGCACCTGCTGTAGAAAATTGCGAAAACGCTCGTTCTTCAGGCGCTCCACGGAAATCATCAGGATCTTCAACTCGCCGCTGCGCGCCCGCGCCATCACCTCGTTGGCGTCATCACGGCTCTGGGCCGAATCGATACTGGCTGCGGCGATACCGTGCCGTTGCAGGAATGCCAGTTGATCCTGCATCAGCGCCAGCAGCGGCGAGACCACCAGCGTCAGGTGGGGCAACAGCAAGGCCGGCAACTGGTAACACAAGGACTTGCCGGAGCCGGTGGGGAAAATCGCCGCTGCCGAGCGCCCCGCCAGCACTGCACTGATCGCCGCCGCCTGGCCGGGACGAAACTGTGGATAACCGAAGACCTGTTCGAGGGTGTTGTGCATGAGCGGTCACTCCATTGACGGCGGCAATGCCAAAAGCCTAGCGGGCGAGTGCAGCACGTCGAGAAAAGGTCGGGGATAAAAAGATACGGAATGATACAGGGAGAACGTCCCATGACCCGCGACTCTGCAACGCTCGCGAACCGTGCATTTCAATGCGAAACATCCTACTCAGTTTTGTCGAGCTGACGCCGTCACGCCAAGCGTCAAACCTACCCAACACGTGGGAAATCCGCGTCTTGGCCATCCGCCCAAAAAAACCGCGAAACGCCTGTAGGCCAGCTTCCGATCGTCGTGTAATTCCCCTACAACAGCCGTCCATGCAGGCCATCTTGCTGCGCCTTGCCAGCACTCCCTATAGTTTGCAGCAAGGCGCAACCGCCCCTTACCGAGCGATTTCGTATATGCCTACCGGAACCTTGCCCATGAGCACCTTAACTCCGTTTTTCGAGCGCTATCGTCGGCTGAGCTCTGCCGCCGGCGATACCCCGGTACTGGTCATCGACACCCACGCCACTCCCCAGGCTCTGCTCGACGCGGCTCAACAACGCATCCGCGCCGCCAGCAACTTGCTGGAAACCTTTTACTGCCTGTGTTTCAACCAGGCGGACGTCAAGGATATTTCGCATATCGTCAACGCGTTATATCTATTGATTCAAGACGGCAGTGACTTGCTTGAAGTCATGCAACAGCGCATGCCAAAACAAACTTGAAGTTATCCACACACACTAAAACCCAGCAACACTAAGTGCCTTCCATACTTAGCTATTCAAACCTAACCTGCCTATTCATTAAAAATATTAAGGCAGCCCCCAATGACCACATTAACTGTATATTTCTGCGGAACCGGCTCGACTAAATTCGACGCTACGAATGATACGTACTGGAACGGCGAACTTGTTTCCACCCTGGCCAGCCACGAACTTAGTCGAGAGTTTGCCGAATGGGCAGTAATCGACGGCCCCGGCACCAGCAACTTGCAAGCCGACGAAATGTTCTACGAATCCGAAGAATACGGTATTGCCGGAAGCCTGTTCGGCAGTGGCTGGGTAGAAAACGTCAAGCACGCCCTGCAACTCATCAAGGGCAAGAGTTCCTGGCAACGCCTCGAACTAAGCGAAGAAGAATATAATCGCCTGAAAGCTGCCGGAATTCCCATTGAAGAGGTCAAAAAAGTCGGCTCATGGTTCTGGCGCAAGTACAATTACGGCAAACGTCCGGTAAGCCAGCAGGAGTTGCAGGAACAAATAATCAAAATGTTCCGCAAGGACGGTATTATCCCGACCACTGTCAATCTTGTTGGCTGGAGTCGTGGCGCGGTAAGTTGTCACATGTTGGCCAACATGATGCTCGATGATCCTGAACTGAAGCAGGTACCGGTGAATATCTTTGCCGTCGACCCTGTTCCCGGCCCCCTGAATTTTCAGCCTGAGCGGGTGACACTTGGCGCCAACGTCAAAGAGTATGTTGGCTTTTTTGCCCGCGACGAACGCTCCAAATGGTTTTGCTGCGTTATCCCGCTGACTCACAACAGCACCAGGACCCATATCTACCCCATGGCCGGCCGCCACGGCACCTTGGCCGGCAACGCTTCCCTCAAGGGCACCCGTGGTCCGAAACAATTGCCGGAACCCGGCCTGATCGTTCGCCACTTCGCCGAGCGCTGCCTGACCCGCTGGGGCGTTAAGCTCGACAAGATGCTCCAGCTATCGACTGCCGATCTGCAGAAGCACCACGCTGCCATCGAACAAGCCGAGGCCGATTACGTACGCATGCGCAAAGAGTCCTATACCTACTTCAACGAGCAGGAACAGGGCGAGCGTTACGTCTCCCATGGCAGCAAAGGCACCGCCTTCTCTACGGTCCAGGGTCCGACCCTGCAGCCGAAGGCAGGGTTGAGTGCGAGCCTGGTGTTTGAGCAGTCCAGCTACCTGGATATTCGCTGATTGTGCAGCGCTTCAACCACAGGCACAAAAAAGCCGCCCCGAGGGGCGGCTTTGTTTGCATCAGACCAACACTTACAGCTTAGGACCTGCAGCCTTGATGGCGTCGCTCACGTCGAACTTCTTGAAGTTCTCGATGAACAGGCCGGCCAGGGCCTTGGCAGCTTCGTCGTAGGCGGCTTTGTCAGCCCAGGTGTTGCGTGGGTTCAACAGGCCAGTCTCAACGCCCGGTACGGCCACTGGCACGTCGAGGTTGACGGTGTCCAGGTGCTCGGTCTCGGTACCGACCAGAGCGCCGCTCTGGATCGCTGCGATCACCGCACGGGTAGTCGGGATGTTGAAACGCTTGCCGACGCCGTAGCCACCGCCGGTCCAGCCGGTGTTGACCAGGTAGACCTTGGAGCCGAAGCCGCGGATGCGCTTGATCAGCAGCTCTGCGTATTCGCCAGCCGGACGCGGGAAGAACGGTGCGCCGAAGCAGGTGGAGAAGGTCGACTTGATGCCGCTGCCCGAACCCATTTCAGTCGAGCCCACCAGAGCGGTGTAGCCGGACAGGAAGTGGTAGGCCGCTTGTTCTTCGTTGAGGATCGACACTGGCGGCAGAACGCCGGTCAGGTCGCAGGTCAGGAAGATCACAGCGTTTGGCTCGCCACCCAGGTTCTGCTCGGAACGCTTGGCAACGTGCTCCAACGGGTACGCGGCGCGGCTGTTCTGGGTCAGGCTGACATCGGCGTAGTCGGCGTGCTTGGCGTCGTCGATAACGACGTTTTCCAGGACTGCACCGTGCTTGATGGCTTTCCAGATAACCGGCTCGTTCTTCTCGGACAGGTCGATGCACTTGGCATAGCAACCGCCTTCGATGTTGAACACCACGCCTTCACCCCAGCCGTGTTCGTCGTCACCGATCAGGTAACGGCTTTCGTCGGCCGACAGGGTGGTTTTGCCGGTGCCCGACAGACCGAAGAACAGGGTCACGTCGCCTTCTTCGCCGATGTTGGCGGCGCAGTGCATTGGCAGCACGTCAGCGGCCGGCAGCAGGAAGTTCTGTACCGAGAACATGGCTTTCTTCATTTCACCGGCGTAACGCATGCCGGCGATCAGTACTTTCTTCTGTGCGAAGTTGAGGATCACGCAACCGTCGGAGTTGGTGCCGTCACGCTCTGGCACGCACTCGAAGTTGGCCACGTTGAGCACTTGCCATTCTTCACGGCCGGCCGGGTTGTACTGCGCCGGGTTGATGAACAGGCAACGACCGAACAGATTCTGCCAGGCAGTCTGGGTGGTCATTTTCACGGCCAGGTAGTGGTCTTGGGCAGCACCAACGTGAACGTGGGAAACGAAATGCTCTTGCGCGTTGTTGAAAGCCTCGACGCGAGCCCACAGGGCATCGAACTTGTCGGCCGGGAACTTGCGATTGATCGGGCCCCAGGCAATGGCTGCCTGGGTGGACGGCTCTTCAACGATGAAACGGTCGACCGGCGAACGACCGGTGCGGTGACCGGTTTCTACGACCAGCGCGCCAGTATCGGCAAGCACGCCTTCACCGCGCTGCAGGGCTTCTTTGACCAGATCGTCAACACTCAGATCGGTGTATACGGCGTTATTGGCTTGCGTCATGAGGTTCCCCGTCGGCCAGTGGCCGAGTGCTCCGAACGTTTTGTAGTAGAAAGTCCCGCACTACTACCGCGAAAAAAGTGGGCCGGATTATGCCAGAAAAGCCTGAAAAGAGTAGGGTCCTCCCGTCAGTACGGCGTTAATCCGGAACAAAGCAGTGAATTTACCTGCGCTGAAACGTTTTAGTGACGAGTATCTGACGGCGTATCCACACCCGCACCGGCGAACAATTGGCCGATATCGGCCGAGTCGAACAGGTAGCGTTGGTTGCAGAACTGGCAATCGATCTCGATATTGCCGCCATGTTCGACGACCAACGCCTGGGCATCTTCCAGGCCGAGGCTGACCAGCGCATTGCCGGAACGCTCGCGAGAACAGCTGCAACGAAAGCGCAATTTCTGCACATCAAACAGGCGCACCTGCTCTTCGTGGTAGAGACGGTGCAGCACGGTTTCGTTGTCCAGGCTGAGCAGTTCATCGGCGGTCAAGGTGCCACCCAGCGCCGTGATGTGCTGCCAACTGGCGGCACGTTCTTCATCGTCTTTCAGGCGGTCGGCGGGCAGTTGCTGCAGCAGCAGACCACGAGCCCGACGGCCATCGGCATGCAGCCAGAAGCGGGTACCGACCTGTTGGGACATGACGAAGTAATTAGTGAAGCATTCCGACAGGGTCGCACCATCAAGATCGACGATGCCCTGATACCGCTGGCCCTGGGTCGGGTCGACAGTCAGAGCCAGGACGCCATTGGGCATCATGTCCGCCAGGGTCGCATCAGGGGCGATCTGGTCGGCTTCGTAACGCGCCAGGCCACGGATTTCCCGCTCGCTCGAGCACTCGATCATCAAGAGTGGCACCGGGCCTTCGGAACGCGCCTGAAGGATCAGCAAACCATCGAACTTCAAGGTGCCGACCAACAGCGACGCAGCCGCCATCAGCTCGCCAAGCATCTGCGCCACCGGCTCCGGGTAGGGGTGCTTGGCGAGGACTTCGGCATAGCTGCGCTCCAGCGCAACCAGTTCGCCACGGGTATCGCTGTCATCAAAAATGAAGCGCTGGGTGTAGTCGGTATCCGGTAGATCAGTCATAGGTCTGGGTATCTGAAGTGATGACAAAATGTGTGCAAGGGCCGAAAATCAGCTTCTCGCACTATTTTGGTGCGTGATTTATCGCCATGGGAGGCATTTTATGAACAATCCGAGTCTGTTCCAAGCAAGGTGGGACCTCGGCCGATTGACGCTGTGTAATTTAGTCCCGTTGGCCCTGCTGGGTTTCTGGTTATGGCCCGCGGGACAGATGCTGTGTGTGATTTTCGACGAGTGGCTTTTTCATTTACTCAATGACCCCCTGGCGACCAATCCAACCTGGCTGCACATCTGGGCGGTGGCCAGCCTGAGACCCTTTGACGCGGTGGTCGGGGTGATCCTGCTGGCGCTGCTGATTCGCGGCAACTGGGTGTTCAAGGCCGGCGATGTGCGCCGCGCTTTTTTTGGCTTCTTCGCCATTCTGTTGCTGATGCTGGTGATCCGTACCCTGTTCTCCAAAGTCGCCGCGCACCTGGGCTGGCAACACCAGAGCCCGTCGATGGTGATTGCCGGCGCGGTGCAGATGAGCGACTACTTCCCGGGCCTGGAAAAGACCTGGGAACTCAAGGACCGTTCCAGCCAGAGCTTTCCCGGGGACCATGCCTCGGTGCTGATTATCTGGGCACTGTTCATGAGCCTGTTCAGCCGTACCCTGGGGCAATGGCTGACGGTCTGGAGCCTGGCCCTGCTGTTCATGCTGCCGCGCCTGGTAGCTGGCGCCCACTGGGGCCAGGACGATTACATCGGCGGTATGCTGCTGGCGGTCTGGGCATTGGGCTGGGGTTACTACACGCCGTTCGCTGCCAGGGCGTCGGAGTTCTTTATGCGGCTGACCGCGCCACTTTTCAAGTTGCTGGGCCAGTTGCCGGTGGTTTCGCGGATGAGCGTAGTGCGAAATGTACCTGCCAACTGATTGAATCATCGCCGCAAGGATCGCCACCTGCAGGTGGCGATCCCTGGTCCGCTATTCGTGGCTGCTGCCGTGAAACTTGAACAGGTCACGGCGCTGTTTCTTGCTCGGCTTGCCGTCGGTAGTGACACTCAGGGCGCCGGCCTTGCGCAGTGCCGCGGCATTCTCGCGCTTGACGATACTGGCGTCGGTCTCCGCGTACAGCGCCTGGGCTTCTGGGGCACCGCGCCGAACGATCGATAGCGCCTGGACCACCACCGTGCGTTCTTCAAATCCGACGCGGATCTGCAACTCGTCACCGACGCGCGGCTCCTTGCCTGGCTTGCAGCGCTCACCTCGACAATGCACCTTGCCACTCTCGATGGCGGCCTTGGCCAGCGCGCGGGTTTTGTAAAAGCGCGCCGCCCACAACCACTTATCGAGACGGACTTTGTCGTCCTCTTCGCTTTTTTGTGCCATGGGTTTTCCTCATTCTGAAATATTTCTGAACTGTACTACCGTTTCTGTCATGCCATGAATTTCACCGCCGCAGCATACAATGCTCCACCTCCTCAGGCCGCATCCGAGGAGCGGCAATCCGGGCTGTAGATATCTGTCGCCTTTTAACCACTATTCTGCGTGAATACCGCCCATTCGACCGCGTTGCGGTGCGAGCGGGTATCTCACCGGTTGAGCACATTTGAAGACATTTGACCATTTGACCGTTGTCGGTCTGCGCGAGTGGGTGGCGCTCCCTGATCTGGGAGTTGCGGGCCTGCGTGCGAAAATCGACACCGGTGCCAGCACCTCCAGCCTGCACGCCACCGAGATCGAGCCGTTCGAGCGCGATGGCGAGAAGTGGGTGCGGTTTACCGCACACCTGGGCACGGTGGTGCAGTTGCGCCACCGTCGCTGTGAAGCGCCGCTGGTGACACGAAAAACCATCAAGAGCTCCAATGGTCACGCGCAGGTGCGCTACGTGATCAGCACCACCCTGGCACTCGGTGATCGGGTCTGGCGAGTCGAGTTCACCCTCGCCTGCCGCAAGTCCATGCGTTATCGCTTGCTCCTCGGTTCCAAGGCCCTGATCGACGGCCAGTTGGTGGTCAATCCCGGCATCAAGTACGTTCAAGACAAGCCGGTGTTCCCGGTGTCCACTCTCTCCTCCACAGGTGTTGCATGAAGATCGCTGTGCTGTCGCGGAACCCGCGTCTGTATTCCACTCGTCGTTTGGTTGAAGCCGGGACCGAACGCGGCCATGAGATGGTGGTGATCGATACCCTGCGCGCCTATATGAACATTGCCAGCCATAAGCCGCAGATCCACTACCGCGGCAAACCCCTGGAAGGGTTCGACGCCGTGATCCCGCGGATCGGCGCGTCGGTGACCTTTTATGGTTGCGCGGTGTTGCGCCAGTTCGAAATGATGGGCGTGTTCCCGCTCAACGAGTCGGTGGCGATTGCCCGCTCGCGGGACAAACTGCGCTCGTTGCAGTTGCTGTCACGCCGTGGCATCGGCCTGCCGGTCACCGGTTTTGCCCACTCGCCGGACGACATCCCTGACTTGATCGACATGGTCAATGGCGCGCCCCTGGTGATCAAAGTGCTGGAAGGGACGCAGGGCATCGGCGTGGTGCTATGCGAAACAGCGACCGCCGCCGAGTCGGTGATCGAGGCGTTCATGGGCCTCAAGCAGAACATCATGGTCCAGGAATACATCAAGGAAGCCGGTGGCGCGGACATCCGCTGCTTCGTGGTCGGCGACAAGGTGATTGCGGCGATGAAGCGTCAGGCCAAGCCGGGCGAGTTCCGCTCCAACCTGCATCGTGGCGGCAGCGCCAGCCTGATCAAGATCACCCCGGAAGAACGCATGACGGCACTGCGCGCGGCCAAGGTCATGGGCCTGGCGGTGGCCGGCGTCGACATCCTGCGCTCCAACCACGGACCGCTGGTGATGGAAGTGAACTCCTCACCGGGCCTGGAAGGGATCGAAACCACCACCAGCAAGGACGTGGCGGGGATGATCATCCAGCATCTGGAGAAGAACGGTGGACCGAACATGACCCGGACCAAAGGCAAGGGCTAAACCAAAAGATCGCAGCCCCTGCAGGAGCTGCGATCTTTTCAGGCTGCAATCTTTTCAGCTGTCAAACCGCATCCCGAGGCAACATCAACCCCAACGGCAACCGCACCCGCGCCTCCAGGCCACCGCCGGAACGGTTGCGCAGTTCGACATTGCCGCCATGCATCGACGCGATGCGCTTGACGATGGCCAACCCCAACCCGGTGCCCTTGCCGCCCCGGGCACGGTCGCCGCGGGTGAACGGGTTGAAGATCGCCTCCAGCTCCGCCGGATCGATGCCGGCCCCGCGATCCATGACACTCAGCACCACGTACGGCGCGCTGACATCCCCCGAGACGTAAGCCGCCACCTCGACATCGCTACCAGCGTGATGCAAGGCGTTGCCGATCAGGTTGTTCAGCAGGCGCTTCATCGATACCCGACGTAGTGGAAACGGTTGGATCGGCTCCAGGCGCAGGCGCACGCGTTCTTCGTTCTGGTTGTAGGGCGCCGCCACTTCACGCACCAGGTCGCTCAGGTCGACCTCCTCCACCGACTCGTCGCGACCATCACGAATGAATGCCAGGAACTGGTCGAGAATCGCGTCCATGTCCTCGATGTCGCGCACCATGTCGTCCGTCAGGTCGTTGTGGCCGCCCATCAGCTCCAGCGACAGGCGCAAGCGGGTCAGGGGCGTACGCAGGTCATGGGACACCCCCGCCAGCATCAACTCACGCTCACGCCCTGCCTGCTCGACATCCTCGGCCATCTGGTTGAAGGCCCGATACACTTCGGCCATCTCGCTGGGCGTGTCGCTGATCGGCAGCCGCACGCTGCGGCCCTGCCCCAGTTGCCGCGCGGCATCCACCAGGCGCTTGAGGGGCTGGTTGAGTTGGCTGACGAAGATCCACGCCGAGGCGGTGGATAACAGTCCGATGGCGAGGAACCAGCCCAGCACGCTCCAGATTTTCTGGCCCCGCAGCGGATGCGGGTACAGCGGCACTTTCAGCCAGCCATCGCCCAGGCTCGGCGCCCGCACCCAGAGCGCTGGCGGTGCGTGCATACGCAGGCGCACTTCGGTGTCGCCACCCAGTTCGGCCTGCATCTGCCGTTGGTAGATTTCACTGTAGGGCCAATGCTGCTCACCGTCGGGCACGCCAGCGCCGACCACACGGATCAATCCGACGGAGTCGGCAATTTCAGCTCGGTTGGTTTCGTCGGCGGCCCAGTACGCGCGCAGCGTCAGGGCGACACCGTGGCTGTACTGACGATCCACCAGCACGTCCTCGTTCATCAGCAGATAAACCAGGGTCAGCGCCTTGGAAAAAAGCACGACGATCAGCACCAGCCAGAGGGTGCGGGAGAAGAAACTCTGAGGGAACCACACAGGGGTTTTCATAGGACACAGCTACACACTTTGCAGGAGCGAGAGAGACTCGCAGAGTTGCGGATCACGAATCAACCGGATAACGCACTATCCGGTCGATTCGCTCCTACAAATGACTGATCACTTGGTCGCAGTGCCGTCCGGAACGAACACGTAGCCCACACCCCAGACAGTCTGGATGTAACGTGGCTTGGAAGGGTCGGGTTCGATCATCCGGCGCAAGCGGGAGATCTGTACATCGATGGAACGCTCCAGGGCATCCCATTCGCGGCCACGGGCCAGATTCATCAGCTTGTCGCGGGTCAGCGGCTGGCGCGCGTTCATCACCAGCGCCTTGAGGACCGCGAACTCACCCGTGGTGAGCATGTGTACTTCATCGCCGCGCTTGAGTTCGCGGGTAGCCAATGACAGCTCGTAGTCACCGAAGCTCACGCTTTCGTCTTCGCTGCCCGGCGCGCCCGGCACCGGTGTCGACTGACGGCGCAGGACCGCCTTGACGCGCGCCATCAACTCGTCCGGATTGAACGGCTTGGCCAGGTAATCATCGGCTCCCAGCTCCAGTCCCTTGATGCGGCTCAACTCGTCGCCCTTGGCGGTGAGCATGATGATCGGGATCTGGTTGTTCGCGCCACGCAGGCGGCGGCAGGCGGTCAGGCCGTCTTCACCGGGCAGCATCAGGTCGAGGACGACCAGGTTGAACACTTCACGGGCCAGCAGACGATCCATCTGTTCGGTGTTCGGTACGGCGCGGGCACGGTAGCCCTTGCTGACGAAAAAACGTTCCAGCAGGCTGCTGAGCCCCGGATCGTCGTCAACGATTAGAATTTTTTCGCCTTCAGCAGTTTGTGCAGTGCTGCTCATTGGATGCTCCTTTGATCTCGGCGCGCATTATGGCGTAGCTGCCGTTATACGCACCGTGTGCATTGTTAGCAGATTTTTCCTCTACCGCCAGCGATACAGGCATTGTGCCTACAGGTTGCTTTAGCCCCCGAAGCGCGGAACGCTGGTTATAATGCGCGGCCTTTTGTGTCAGGCAACGTCAGATCGTTACCGTCTGTGGCGGCTTTTTATTTTTCCGCGCCGGGCAGTAATTTTTCGATTTCACGGGTCAATGGGATGCCTTTTGATCCAGGTAGCGGCGCAGGCCAGGCCGCTCAACCAGACTCGCCGGGCCTAGTCACTGCGCCCGCGAGCCTGCTTTCACAATTTGTCAGGTGGTTTTATGGACAGCATCAACAGCCGCATCGCCGAGGAACTCGGTGTCCGCCCACAACAGGTCGAAGCGGCCGTCGCGCTACTCGATGAAGGCTCCACAGTGCCCTTCATCGCCCGCTACCGGAAAGAAGTGACCGGCAGCCTCGATGACATCCAGTTGCGACACCTGGAAGAGCGCCTGCGCTACCTGCGAGAACTCGACGAACGGCGCATCAGCATCCTGGCCAGCATCCAGGAGCAAGGCAAGCTGACCCCGGCACTCGAGCGTGACATCAAGCTCGCCGACACCAAGACCCGCCTCGAAGACCTGTACCTGCCGTACAAGCAGAAGCGCCGTACCAAGGGCCAGATCGCCCTGGAAGCCGGCCTCGGCGAGCTGGCCGACGGCCTGTTCAACGACCCGACCCTCGCGCCAGACGCCGAAGCCGCGCGCTTCGTCGATGCCGAGAAAGGCGTGGCCGACGTCAAGGCGGCCCTCGAAGGCGCCAAGTACATCCTCATGGAGCGCTTCGCCGAAGACGCCAACCTGCTCGACAAGTTGCGCAGCTACCTCAAGCAGGAAGCCACTCTCAGTGCCCGCGTGATCGCCGGCAAGGAAGAGGAAGGCGCCAAGTTCCGCGATTACTTCGAACACGATGAACCGCTCAAAAGCATGCCGTCGCACCGCGCGCTGGCAATTTTCCGTGGCCGCAACGAAGGCATCCTCAGCTCCGCGCTGAAAGTCGGCGACGAGCTGCCGGGCACCATGCACCCGTGCGAAGGCATGATCGGCCAGCAATTCGGCATCGCCAACCAGAACCGCCCGGCCGACAAATGGCTGGGCGAAGTGGTGCGCTGGACCTGGAAGGTCAAGCTCTACACCCACCTGGAAACCGACCTGCTGGGCGAGCTGCGTGACGGCGCCGAGACCGAAGCTATCAACGTCTTTGCCCACAACCTGCACGACCTGCTGCTAGCCGCCCCGGCCGGCCCGCGCGCCACCCTGGGCCTGGACCCGGGCCTGCGCACCGGCTGCAAGGTCGCGGTGGTCGACTCCACCGGCAAGATGCTCGACCACGCCACGGTCTACCCGCACGTGCCGCATAACAAGTGGGACCAGACCATCGCGGTGCTGGCGGCCTTGTGCGCCAAGCACTCGGTTGACCTGATCGCCATCGGCAACGGCACCGCCAGCCGGGAAACCGACAAGCTGGCCGCCGACCTGATCAAAAAATACCCAGCGATGAAAATGACCAAGGTCATGGTCTCCGAAGCCGGTGCTTCGGTGTACTCGGCCTCGGAGCTGGCCTCCAAGGAATTCCCGGATCTGGACGTATCGATCCGTGGCGCGGTGTCGATTGCCCGGCGCCTGCAGGACCCGCTGGCGGAACTGGTGAAGATCGATCCGAAGTCGATCGGCGTCGGCCAGTACCAGCACGACGTGTCGCAGTTGAAACTTGCGCGCGGCCTGGACGCGGTGGTCGAAGACTGCGTGAACGCCGTCGGGGTCGACGTCAACACCGCCTCCGTGGCGCTGCTGGCACGCATCTCCGGCCTCAACGCGACCCTGGCGCAGAACATCGTCAGCCACCGCGACGAACACGGCGCGTTCAAGACCCGCGCCGCGCTGAAGAAAGTCGCCCGCCTGGGAGAAAAAACCTTCGAGCAGGCTGCCGGTTTCCTGCGTGTAATGAACGGCGACAACCCGCTGGACTCCTCGGCGGTGCACCCGGAAGCCTATCCGCTGGTACAGCGCATTGCCGCTGAGACCGACCGTGATATCCGCTCGCTGATTGGCGACGCAAGCTTTCTCAAGCGCCTGGACCCGAAGAAATACACCGACGAAACCTTCGGCCTGCCAACCGTCACCGACATCCTGCAAGAGCTGGAAAAACCTGGCCGCGACCCGCGTCCCGAGTTCAAGACCGCCGAGTTCCAGGAAGGCGTCGAAGACCTCAAGGACCTGCAGCTGGGGATGATCCTCGAAGGCGTGGTGACCAACGTGACCAACTTCGGCGCATTTGTGGATATCGGCGTGCATCAAGACGGTTTGGTGCATATCTCCGCGCTTTCCGAGAAGTTCATCAAGGACCCACGGGAAGCGGTGAAAGCCGGTGACGTGGTCAAGGTCAAAGTCATGGAAGTCGACATTCCGCGTAAACGCGTGGGCCTGTCGATGCGCATGAGCGACACCCCCGGCGAGAAGATCGACGGTGCCCGTGGTGCACGTCCAGGCTCGGCTCCACGCCAGTCTTCGAACAACGCACCGCGCAAGGAAACCCCGGCGGCCGCGCCAAGCAACAACGCCATGGCGTCGCTGTTTGCCAACGCCAAGCAATTGAAGAAACGCTGATGGAGGTCCCTGCCGGGTTGTCCGAAAGCGCCTTCTTCAAGCTCTTGGGTTGCCGTTTGCACAGCCTGGAAACCGGGGTCGCGCAAGTCGCCCTGGGCCTTGCGCCAGAGCTGCGCAATCGCGGTGGCAAGCTGCACGGTGGGGCCCTGTTCAGCCTGGTGGACATTGCCATGGGGCTGGCCTGTTCCAGCGTGCATGGCTTTGACCAGCAGAGCGCGACCATCGAGTGCAAGATCAACTACATCCGCGCCGTCTCGGACGGCGAGGTGCTGTGCACGGCCCGGGTGCTGCACCCGGGCCGGCGCACGCTGGTGGTCGAGGCCGACGTGATGCAAGGCGACAAACTGGTCGCAAAAGCACAAGGCACATTCGCTGTCCTGTAGATGCCGCTCATCGATTTGGGTTAATTTCAGCGCAATGCAACCTGTGGGAGCGAGCTTGCTCGCGATGGCGGTGTGTCAGACGACGTTAATGTTGACTGAGACGCCCTCATCGCGAGCAAGCTCGCTCCCACAGGGATTGTGCAGTTGCCGACCGACCGGCATGAGGCCTGTGCGGCGAAAAAACCAGGCGAAAACGCCAGTTTCCACTTCACCCTTGTAGACCGTCTTGCCCACCCCCATATTGGGGCGACTGACGCGTGAAGGAATCCAACTTGAGCGAACTTCTCAACCGCCGCCTGGCTCTGCTCGGTGAGCGCGCTAACCTCTCTCTGCTCGAACAGTGCCTTCACGGCATCGAACGTGAATGCCTGCGCGTGACCAGCGAAGGTCGCCTGGCGCAAACGCCGCACCCGGAAGAATTGGGTTCCGCGCTGACCAACGAACAAATCACCACCGACTATTCCGAGTCGCTGCTGGAGTTCATCACGCCCGCCCTGCCGGACCCGGCAGATACCCTGGCGAGCCTGGACAGCATTCATCGCTTTGCCTACAGCAAACTCGGCAACGAGTACCTGTGGAGTCCATCGATGCCGTGCCCGTTGCCGGCCGAGGAAGACATCCCGATCGCCTACTACGGCACCTCCAACATCGGTCAGCTCAAATACGTCTACCGCAAGGGCCTGGCCCTGCGCTACGGCAAGACCATGCAGTGCATTGCCGGGATTCACTACAACTTTTCGCTGCCGGAGAAGCTCTGGCCGCTGCTCAAGGAATCCGAAGGGTTTGTCGGTACCGATCGCGACTATCAGTCCTCGGCCTACATCGCCCTGATCCGCAACTTCCGGCGCTACAGCTGGTTGCTGATGTACCTGTTCGGGGCCTCGCCGGCACTCGACGCCGGTTTCCTGCGCGGTCGTTCGCACCAGTTGGAACAACTGGACGCCGACACCCTGTACCTGCCTTACGCCACCAGCCTGCGCATGAGCGACCTGGGTTACCAGAGCAACGCCCAGGCCGGCCTGACGCCGTGCTACAACGATCTGGACAGCTACACCGACAGCCTGCGCAAAGCGGTGGCCACACCCTATGCGCCCTACGTGGAAGTCGGCACCCACAAGGATGGGGAATGGGTCCAGCTCAACACCAACATCCTGCAGATCGAGAACGAGTACTACTCCAACATCCGCCCCAAACGTGTGACCTACACCGGCGAGCGGCCGATCCAGGCCCTGGTGGCCCGGGGCATCCAGTACGTTGAAGTGCGCCTCTTGGACATCAACCCGTTCCTGCCGACCGGCATCGACCTGCCCGAAGCACGTTTCCTGGACGCCTTCCTGCTGTACTGCGCGCTGAACGACAGCCCGCTGCTGACCAGCAACACCTGTAGCAACGCCACCTCGAACTTCCTCAGCGTGGTCAAGGACGGGCGCCGTCCGGGCCTGCAACTGCAGCGCGATGGACAGCCGGTGGACATGAAGGAATGGGCCTTCGAACTGCTGGAAAAAATCGCCCCGGTGGCTGCATTGCTGGACCAGAGCCATGGCGCTGACACCCACAGCAAAGCCCTCGATGCACAGCTGGCGAAGATCAAGGACCCGTCCCTGACCCCGTCCGCCCAGGTGCTGGCGGCGATGAACGAGCACAAGGAAAGCTTCGCCCAGTTCTCCCTGCGCCAGAGCCAGGCCCACGCCGAGTTCTTCCGTAGCCAACCGCTGCCGGCCGCAGAACAGGCCCGGTTCGAAGCTGCGGCCCGCGCGTCCCTGGAGCAACAAACCGAGCTGGAACAGAACGAGGTCGGTGACTTTGATGTGTTTGTCGGCTCGTATCAGGCGAGTATTCTGGCGATCAGTAACTAGCGGCATCCTGGCAAAAGATCGCAGCCTTCGGCAGCACCTCCCGGCTGCGATCTTTTGCCACATAAGCTAATTCGAAAAAGTTATTTATTTTCGAATTCTTAGATCATTTAGTCTCATCACTCGCCGAAATCCCGGCCGCCTGATGAGGACTCGATGATGAAACTGCACTTCCCCCTACGCCTCCTGGCGGCCGCGTCCCTGGCTGCCGCGAGCTTTTTCGCCCAGGCGGCCGACGTCACTGTCGCCTACCAGACCACCGTTGACCCGGCCAAAGTGGCTCAGGCCGACGGCGCCTACGAAAAAGCTACCAACGCCAAGATCGACTGGCGCAAATTCGACAACGGTGCCGACATCATCGCCGCCATCGCCTCCGGCGACGTGCAGATCGGCTACCTGGGTTCCAGCCCGCTGACCGCGGCAATTACCCGCAAAGTGCCAGTCCAGACGCTCCTTATCGCCACCCAGATCGGCGCCGCCGAAGCCCTGGTCGCCCGCGACGGTTCCGGGATCAAGACCCCACAAGACCTGGTCGGCAAGAAGATCGCCGTGCCCTTTGTCTCCACCGGTCACTACAGCCTGCTGGCCGCGCTCAAGCACTGGAACATCGACCCCTCGAAAGTCACCGTGCTCAACCTCGCCCCGCCGGCGATCATCGCGGCGTGGAAACGCGGTGACATCGACGCCACCTACGTCTGGGACCCGGCCCTGGGCGTTGCCAAGGAAAACGGCAAGGTGCTGATCACCTCCGGTGAACTGGCCAAGTTCGGCGCTCCGACTTTCGATGCCTGGATCGTGCGCAAGGACTTCGCCGAGAAGCACCCGGAAATCGTCACCGCCTTCGCCAAAGTCACCCTCGATGCCTACGCCGACTATCGCAAAGACCCGCAAGCCTGGCTCGCCAACCAGGGCAACGTCGACAAGCTGGTGAAGCTGTCTGGTGCCAAGGCCAGCGACATTCCGCTGCTGCTGCAAGGCAACGTCTACCCGCTGGCGGCTGATCAGGTGCTCACCCTGGGTGCACCGACCACCAAGGCCATTACCGACACCGCCACGTTCCTCAAGGAACAAGGCAAGGTCGAGGCCGTGCTGCCGGACTACGCGCCCTACGTCAGCGCCAAATACATCACCAACTGATCGGAGCACATCGCGATGGCCTTGCTACAGCTGGAGCGCATCAGCGCACAGTACCCAGGCAGCCCGGAACCGGTACTGGCGGATATTTCCTTGACCCTGGGGCCCCAGCAACTGCTGGTCGCCCTCGGCCCGTCCGGCAGTGGCAAGACCTCGCTGTTGAACCTGATCGCCGGGTTTGTCGAGCCCAACGCCGGGCGCATCACCCTCGACGGCGTCCCTGTCAAAGGCCCAGGTGCCGAACGCGGCGTGGTGTTCCAGGACGATGCATTGCTGCCTTGGCAGGATGTGCTGGCCAACGTTGGTTTCGGCCTCGAACTGGCCGGTGTACCCCGCGCCCAGCGTGAAATCCGGGCGCGGGAAATGCTCGCCCTGGTCGACCTCGCAGGCTTTGACAGCCGGCGCATCTGGCAGCTCTCGGGCGGTCAGAAACAGCGCGTCGGCCTGGCTCGCGCCCTTGCCGCCGACCCACGGGTGTTGCTGATGGACGAACCCTTCGGCGCCCTCGACGCCTTCACCCGCGAACAGATGCAGGAGCTGTTGCTGCAAGTCTGGCGCCGCACCGCCAAACCGGTATTCCTGATTACCCATGACATCGAAGAGGCGGTGTTCCTCGCCACCGACCTGATTCTGCTGGCGCCCAACCCCGGGCAAATCGTCGAACGCCTGACATTGGATTTCGGGCAGCGATATGCCGCCGGCGAATCGGCACGGGCGATCAAATCCGACCCGCGCTTCATTGAAACCCGCGAACACGTGCTCGCCCGTGTGTTCTCGCAACGCAGCGCCGCCCAGCGGCAGGAGCGCGCATGAGCACTTATGAGATCCCGGCTGCATCGGCCAAGACATCCAGCCCGACCAGTCCCCTGCCACTGCGGCGCAGCCTCGGCACCCGCTGGATCAGCGTCCTGACCCTGGTCAGCCTGATCACGCTGTGGTGGGCCGTGACCGCCACCGGTTTGATCGAACCACTGTTCCTGCCGCCACCCTCGGCGGTGCTGCAAAAGGGTTGGCTGCTGGCGACCAGCGGCTACATGGACTCGACCTTGTGGCAACACCTGGGCGCCAGCCTTGGACGTATTGGTCTGGGTCTGGGGTTTGCCGTGCTGAGTGCCGTACCGGTGGGCATTGCCATCGGTCACAACCGCATCGCCCGGGGCGTGCTCGACCCGCTGATTGAGTTCTACCGGCCGATTCCACCATTGGCCTATCTGCCCCTGATCGTGATCTGGTGCGGCATCGGCGAGCTGTCCAAGGTCCTGCTGATCTACCTGGCGATCTTTGCGCCGATTGCCATCGCCACCGCCACCGGCGTACGTACCGTCGACCCGGCCAAATTGCGCGCCGCGCAGTCGCTGGGTGCAACCCGGGCACAACTGATTCGCCACGTGATTTTGCCCAGCGCCTTGCCGGACATTCTCACCGGTGTGCGCATCGGCCTGGGCGTGGGCTGGTCGACCCTGGTCGCCGCCGAACTGATTGCCGCCACCAGCGGCCTGGGTTTCATGGTGCAGTCGGCCGCGCAGTTCCTGGTCACCGACATCGTGGTCCTGGGCATCCTGGTGATCGCGCTGATTGCCTTTGCCATGGAGATGGGCCTGCGTGCCCTGCAACGCAAACTGGTGCCGTGGCACGGCCAGACCCATTGAATTGACTATGCCGACACTTCGGCACCCGGATTGAAGAGAGCCCCATGAGCAGCCTGACCATCACCCCCTTGAGCCATGCCCTCGGCGCGCAGATCAGTGGCGTCGATATTGCCCAGCCCCTGAACGTCGAGCAGCGCGACGCCATCGAGCAAGCCCTGCTCAAGCATCAGGTGCTGTTCTTTCGCAATCAACCGGTCACCGCGCAGCAACAGGCGCGTTTTGCCGCCAACTTCGGTGACCTGCACATTCACCCGATCTACCCCAACGTACCGGAACAGCCTGAAGTGCTGATCCTCGACACGGCCCAAACCGATGTGCGCGACAACGCCGTCTGGCACACCGACGTGACCTTCCTGCCGACTCCGGCCCTGGGTGCAGTGCTCAGTGCCAAGCTGTTGCCAGAATTTGGTGGCGATACCCTGTGGGCCAGCGGCATCGCGGCCTATGAAGCCCTGTCCGAGCCTCTCAAGGTCCTGTTGCAGGGCCTGAGCGCCACCCACGATTTCGTCAAATCGTTCCCGCTGGAGCGCTTTGGCAACACCGCGCAAGCGCTCGAACAATGGGAAGCCACGCGCAAGAAAAACCCACCACTGTCGCACCCGGTGATCCGCACGCACCCGGTCAGCGGGCGCAAGTCGCTGTTCGTCAATGAAGGCTTCACGACCCGAATCAATGAGCTCTCGGACAGCGAAAGCGAAGCCATCCTCAAGCTCCTGTTCGCCCACGCCACCCGCCCGGAATTCACCATCCGCTGGCGCTGGCAGACCGACGACGTGGCCTTCTGGGACAACCGCGTGACCCAGCACTTTGCAGTGGACGACTACCGCCCCGCCCGGCGCGTGATGCACCGGGCCACGGTGCTGGGGGATGTGCCGTTTTAACTGAATTGTTGCCGGGGCCGACATGGGCCGGCAACGATCGGCTGTTTGCTCAGGCCGGCCCAGCGTTTAAACCGATAACTCACGTAACGCCGCCGCGGCCAAAAAACCGGAACGCGAGCTGTAGCGCTGATCGCGCCTCACGGTCTGGTCGATGCGCTCAAGCAACTGCTCCGGCAACGTTGCGTTAAACCGCACTGATTTGCCGAAATACGGTGTCACGTCAAATTCCACCACCGCCCAAATCCCACCCGCGTAATCCGGGTTCTGGAAGTGTTGGTCAATTTCATGCACCTGAGGTAACGGATCGCCATCGGCGACCAGCCCTTCGTAATGCAGCGCCAGTGCCTCTTTGACGTTATCCAACGCCTGCGCAACCGTCTCACCCGCGGAGAAACAACCGCCGACATCCGGGATAATCACGCCGTAATCGGAGTCGGGATCCTTGTGTAGCACGACTGGGAATTTCATGGAGATAGCCCCTTTCAATCCGCCCTCATCGGGACTTTTATCGATAGATAGGCATACGGATTAATACACACGATACACACTAAGATATAAAACAGCCGGCCGCAAACCAGCGATTGTTTTCCAGACCACCGGCTAACGCGCCTGTGCAAACACCTCAGCCAACCCATCGATAAATACCCGAACCCGTGGCGCCATGTGTCGGTTGTGCGAGCACTGGATCAGGCTGGCGACACGCAGGTCTAAACCGCATTTGGACGAAGCACGCCTATGCTCGATAGGACGCACAGGAGTGTACGACCATGCACAGCACCATCATTATCGTCTTCGGCCTGGCCCTGCTGGCGCTGATGTTGTTCATCGGCCAGCAGCTAGGCTTCAGCCCACAGACCCTGACCTACAGTTTTGTCGTGCTGTGGCTGGCGCTGTCGACAATCAACGGCGCCATCGGCGTGATGGTTGGCGGGCAGTCAGTGGTCCATGAGTTGATGGTGGGGTTCATGGTGTTTGCCGTGCCGGTGGCTGCCCTGGTGTTGTTCATGACCATGAGCAACACCTGAGCAGCCCGGCCCCGATCAACGCACCAGGTGCAGGAACTGCATGTGGCGCTCGTACTGGTCGAGGATGTCGTTGATGATCTGCTCCTTGGTGTAGCCCATCAGGTCGTAGTCCTGACTGCCCTCGCTCAAGTGCACTTCGGCGCGGTAGTAACGGCGGTTGCGCAGCTCCTTGGGGCCCATGCCGCCACGGGCGAACGACGGCGTGAAGTAGCCGCGCATCTGCACCTGGTAGATGAACGGGTGCTGGTCGCCGTGACCGATTTCCAGGCTGACGCTGTCGTTGGCCGGGTCCGGCTGTGCAACCACGTTCACTCCCTTCTCGACGAACACCGCCGTCACTTCCTCGATCGCCGGACGCACCGTGGTCTCGAGGAAGCGATACACTTCATCGCGGGACGGGAAGTGCACGGCCTGGCTCAAGCGCTGGCGCCAGCCGCCCTTGCCACGGCGCGAGGTCGAGACCGGGGCCAAGGAGTGCATCTGCGCGATCTTCTTCTGCGACTCGAGATAGAAGGCCTTGTGTAGCCCCCACATCATCAACAGCAAAATCATCGAGAACGGCAGCGAGGTCAGGACCACCGCCGACTTCAACGAGTCGATGCTGCCGGCGAACAACAGCGCACTGGTCACCAACGCGGTCATCGCCCCCCAGAACACCCGCAGCCATTTCGGCCCGTCTTCATCGGCATTGCCGCCCTTGGCCGACAGCGTCGAGAGCACCACGGTGCCGGAGTCGGCCGAGGTGACAAAGAACACGAAGCTGATGAACACCGTCACGGCGATCACCGTCTTGCTCCACGGGTAGGTTTCCAGCAGCAGGTACAGGGTCATCGACGGGTTGTCGATGGCCGACATGCCGAGCGCGCTCATGCCGTGGTTGAGTACCTGGTCGATGGCGCTGTTGCCGAAGATCGACATCCACGCCAGGGTGAAGCCCAGGGGAATCAGCAACACCCCGAAGACAAACTCACGGATGGTCCGGCCACGGGAAATCCGCGCAATGAACAGCCCGACAAAGGGCGACCATGCAATCCACCAGGCCCAATAGAACACCGTCCAGCCGCCCAGCCAGTCGCTGGGCTTGTCGTAGGCGTAGAGGTCAAAACTCTTCATCGGCAAGGCGCCCAGATAGTCGCCAAGGTTCTGGATCAAGGTATTGAGCAGGTGCTGGGTGGGGCCGGCAAACAGCACGAACAGCAACAGCGCGCAGGCCAGCAGCATGTTGATGTCGGACATCACCCGCACGCCCTTATCCACACCCGCGACGGCGACGATAATCGCCGCGCCCATCATCAAGGTGATCAGCCCGACCTGGACCCACTGGGTGTGCGCGACGCCGAACAGGTAATCGAGGCCGGAGTTGAGGTGCAGTACGCCAAAGCCCATGTCCGCGCCCAGGCCAAATACCGTGGCGATAATGCCAAAACCATCCACCGCGTAGCCGATCGGGCCGTTGATGCGCTTGCCGATCAGCGGGTACAGCGCCGAACGCAGGGCCAGCGGCAGGTTGTGCCGGTAGGCGAAGTACGCCAGGGCCATACCGACAAAGGCGAACACCCCCCAGCCGTGCAGGCCCCAGTGCAGGAACAGAATCTGCATCGCCTGGCGCGCCGCATCGGCCGTGCCGGCTTCGCCCTGGGGCGGTAGCGACAGATGCGTCAGGGGTTCGGAAACGCAGAAGAAGAACAGCGTGATACTGATGCCGGCGGCGAACAGCATGCCGGCCCAGGACAGATAACTGAATTCGGGCTCGTCGTGGTCGGCACCGAGCTTGATCTTGCCGTAGCCAGACAAGGCGGTGACCACCACGAAGACCAGATACAGGGTCATTGCCAGCATGTAGTACCAGCCGACTGTGTTGGCCGCCCAGTTTTGTGCCGCCAGGAGCCAGGCACCGGACTGCTGCGGGAAGGCGATGACCACCAGGCCGAACAGCAGGATGAAACTCGCCGCGAAATAAAACACCGGCGGATTCATGCGGATTTGACCGCTGGGAGGGGTAGCGGATGCACTCATGGACAGTGCACCTTCTGTGGGTAAAGCGTGGCTGTAAATTTCGGACTCAGCAAAGGCAAGCCTCCTGTTGTGAGCGGGCAGCGAACCACCGGTTTAACTTGAATGAACGTTCAAGTTAAACATGGATAGGGCACTAAGGACTAATTCCAAGGCTCGGCGGTACTCTCGTACGCTAGCTCAAGGAAGGGTATGACGTGAGGTTGAACGGAATCGTTCAACGGATATTTAGCAAATGGCCAGCCACGATTTACCAGGTCTCACAAGCCCTGTGGGAGCGGGCTTGCCCGCGATGGCGGTGGGTCAGGCGCCTTCGATGTTGAATATGCTCGCGATGGCGGTGGGTCAGGGGTAGGGGCGGAACCCTAAGCCGCCATCACCGCAGCAACGGATCCACCCCCCAAACCCAGGATCAAAAGACTCCGCAGGCTTACTTCTGCGTCCCATCATCATGCTGCAGATTGGCCTGGGTCAGGTTGCTCCCTGGCGGTACGCTGCGGGTCAGCCAGACGTTGCCGCCGATGCTCGAGCCCTTGCCGATGGTGATCCGTCCGAGGATGGTCGCACCGGCGTAGATCACCACATCGTCCTCGACGATCGGGTGACGCGCATGCCCCTTCTGCAACTGACCGTCCTCGTCCGCCGGGAAGCGCTTGGCGCCCAGGGTCACAGCCTGATAGATGCGCACGCGCTCGCCGATGATCGCGGTCTCGCCGATCACCACGCCCGTGCCATGGTCGATGAAGAAGCTGCGGCCGATCTGCGCGCCCGGGTGGATGTCGATGCCGGTGGCCGAGTGGGCAATTTCCGAGCTGATCCGCGCCAGCAACGGCAGGCCGGCTCGGTACAGGTGGTGCGCCAGGCGATGGTGAATCACCGCCAGGATCCCCGGGTAGCAGAGCAATACCTCATCGACGCTGCGGGCTGCCGGATCGCCGTGATAGGCGGCGAGCACGTCGGAGTCCAACAGGCCGCGCAACTCGGGCAAGGCCAGGGCGAAATCCTGGATCAGGCTGATGGCCCGCGCCTCGACCTCGGTATCGACCTGGGCGGTTTGCCTGGCGACATAGCGCAACTCCAGTCGCGCTTGGCCCAGCAGGGCATTCAAGGCCACGTCCAGAGTGTGCCCGACGTAGAAGTCCTCGCTCTCCTCACGCAAGTCCACCGGCCCCAGGCGCATCGGGAACAAGGCGCCACAGAGGGCTTCGAGAATCTCCGCCATCGCTGCGCGCGATGGCAGCTCGCGACCACCCTGCTCACCGCTGCTGCGACCATTTTGCGCACGCCACTGGTCACGGGCTACGCGCAGTTGGCTGACGATGGTCTGTAATTGCCAATGGCTGGAACGCTCACTCACGGTCAAAACTCCTCGCACGCAGCGGCCCCATACCAGGCCGCCTGAATGGCAGTCACTTTACGGTATGGTCACAAACCGCAATTAAGAACGAATTGTGCGAGCCTTAGCACTTTTAGGAATATGCGATTGGCGGTTGCCCGGGTAAAACGGCCTGCCTATAGTCCAGACACCTCCTACTACCCGTGCGGCCCCATGATCAAACAACAGCTTGCTCGCTTTCACCGACTGGATCTTCTCGTCAACGCCACCCCCTTGGAAAAGCTCGAGCGGCTGTCGACCTGGCTGGGGCGCGAGGTCTACGTCAAGCGTGACGACCTGACGCCGCTGGCCATGGGTGGCAACAAGCTGCGCAAACTCGAATACCTGGCCGCCGACGCACTGGCCCAGGGCGCCGACACCCTGATCACCGCTGGGGCCATCCAGTCCAACCATGTGCGCCAGACTGCGGCAATTGCCGCAAAGCTCGGTCTGGGCTGCGTCGCCCTGCTGGAAAACCCGATCGGCACGGATGACAGTAACTACCTGGGCAACGGCAACCGCCTGCTGCTGGACCTGTTCGATGCCAAGGTCGAGCTAGTGGACAACCTCGACAACGCCGACCAACAGTTGCAAGCCCTGGCGGAGCGCCTGCGCAGCAGCGGCAAGCAGCCGTACCTGGTGCCAATTGGCGGCTCCAATGCCTTGGGCGCGCTGGGGTATGTGCGGGCGGGGCTGGAACTGGCCGAACAGATCAAGGACACCGGCCTGCAATTTGCGGCCGTGGTCCTGGCCTCGGGCAGTGCCGGCACCCATAGCGGCCTGGCGCTGGCATTGAGTGAAGTGCTACCGGAACTACCGGTGATCGGGGTCACCGTCTCGCGCACCGATGAAGACCAGCGCCCCAAGGTCCAGGGCCTGGCCGAACGCACCGCCGAACTGCTGGGGATCCAACTGCCGGCGAGTTTCAAGGTACAACTGTGGGACGAGTACTTCGCCCCCCGCTACGGCGAGCCGAGCGCCGGTACCCTGGCTGCGGTCAAGCTGCTGGCGAGCCAGGAAGGCCTGTTGCTCGACCCGGTCTACACCGGCAAGGCCATGGCCGGACTGCTCGATGGCATTGGCCGGCAGCGTTTCGACAATGGTCCTATCCTGTTCCTGCACACTGGCGGCGCCCCGGCACTGTTTGCCTACGCTGCATCGTTCGCCTGAAGCCAATCCACGTCATGTAGGAGCGAGCTTGCTCGCGATAGCGCCCTAAAGCACTCCACGACATCCACCAAATAACCATAAAAGGAATAACAAACTCACTTTTTATTATTTTCAAGTCTAAAAATCCCGCCCTATAGTCTCGCCGCAGGCGCAATTGCCGCGAGACGCATACGCTGCTTCTAGGGCAGGATGTGGAATTCCCGATTTTGCCTGCTTCATAAAAAACGTCTTCATAAAAAACACAGGGGCTTGTCATGAATTTTTCCGCATTTCGTCGAAATCTGCTGGTGGGCTCGCTGGGCCTGGTACTTGGTGCCGGTCTGTTGGGGCAAGCGGTAGCCGGTGAGCAACTGCAAAAGATCAAGGACGCGGGCGTGATCAACGTCGGCCTGGAAGGCACCTACCCACCGTTCAGTTTTGTCGATGCCGACGGCAAGCTGGCAGGTTTCGAAGTCGAATTTTCCGAAGCCCTGGCCAAGGAGCTGGGGGTCAAGGTCAAACTGCAACCGACCAAGTGGGATGGCATCCTCGCCGCCCTGGAGTCCAAGCGCCTGGATGCGGTCGTCAACCAGGTAACCATCTCTGAAGAGCGCAAGAAGAAGTACGACTTCTCCGAGCCCTACACCGTCTCCGGGATTCAGGCCCTGGTACTGACCAAGAACAAGGACAGCATCAAGTCCGCCGCCGACCTGGCTGGCAAGAAAGTCGGGGTGGGCCTGGGCACCAACTACGAGCAGTGGGTGAAGGCCAATGTGCCGACCGCTGACATCCGCACCTACGAAGATGACCCAACCAAGTTCCAGGATCTGCGTGTCGGGCGCATCGACGCCATTCTGATCGACCGCCTCGCCGCGCTGGAATACGCCAAGAAAGCCAAGGACACCACCGCCGCCGGTGAAGCGTTCTCTCGTCAGGAAGCCGGTATCGCCCTGCGCAAAGGCGAGCCTGAGCTGCTGGCCGCAGTGAACAAGGCGATCGACAAGCTGCGTGCCGACGGTACGCTGAAGAAGCTTTCGGAAAAATACTTCAACGCTGACGTCACTCAGTAATGGGCGAGGCTTTCCAACTCGCGCTGGACTCCGCGCCCTTTCTGCTCAAGGGCGCGTACTACACCGTCATCCTCAGCCTTGGCGGGATGTTTTTCGGCCTGCTGCTGGGCTTCGGCCTGGCCTTGATGCGCCTGTCGCGCTTCAAGCTGGTGAGCTGGATCGCGCGCATTTATGTGTCGTTCTTTCGCGGCACGCCGTTGCTGGTGCAGCTGTTCGTGATCTATTACGGTTTGCCGCAATTGGGCGTCGAGCTTGATCCGCTGCCGGCGGCCTTGATCGGCTTCTCGCTGAACATGGCCGCCTATGCCTGCGAAATCCTGCGCGCCGCCATCAGCTCGATCGAACGGGGCCAATGGGAAGCCGCGGCCAGTATCGGCATGACCCGTGCGCAGACCCTGCGCCGGGCCATCCTGCCGCAAGCCGCGCGCACCGCGTTGCCGCCCCTGGGCAACAGCTTCATCTCGCTGGTCAAGGACACCGCGCTGGCCGCGACCATCCAGGTGCCGGAGCTGTTCCGCCAAGCACAGCTGATTACCGCCCGCACCTTCGAAATTTTCACCATGTATCTTGCCGCCGCGCTGATCTACTGGGTTCTGGCCACGGTGCTGTCGCACCTGCAGAACAAGTTGGAAGAGCGGGTCAATCGGCACGACCAGGAGTCCTGACCCAATGATTGTCGTGGAAAAACTGACAAAGCAGTTCAAGGGTCAAGTTGTGCTCAATGGCATCGACCTGGAGGTCAAGGAAGGCGAGGTGGTCGCCATCATCGGCCCCAGCGGCTCGGGCAAGACTACCTTCCTGCGCTGCCTGAACTTTCTCGAAGAGCCGAGCAGTGGCCGGATCAAGGTCGGCGACATCGAGATCGATGGTAGCCGCCCGCTGAACCAGCAGCAGGGCCTGGTGCGCCAATTGCGCCAGCACGTGGGCTTCGTGTTCCAGAACTTCAACCTGTTCCCGCACCGCACGGCGCTGGAAAACGTCACCGAAGGGCCACTGGTGGTCAAGAAGATTCCCAGGGAGGAGGCCCTGGCACTGGGCCGCAAACTCCTGGCCAAGGTCGGCCTGGCGGGCAAGGAAGATGCCTACCCGCGCCGACTCTCCGGCGGCCAGCAACAGCGCGTGGCGATCGCCAGGGCGCTGGCCATGGAGCCGGAAGTGATCCTCTTCGACGAACCGACCTCCGCGCTGGATCCGGAGCTGGTGGGCGAAGTGCTGGCGACCATTCGTGGCCTGGCGGAAGAAAAACGCACTATGGTCATCGTCACCCACGAAATGGGCTTTGCACGCGACGTGGCCAACCGCGTGGTGTTTTTCGACAAGGGCGTGATCGTCGAACAAGGCGAAGCCAAGGCCTTGTTTGCCAACCCCAAGGAAGAGCGTACCCGACAGTTTCTCAGCAAGTTTCTTAACGCCTGAAGTTTCGCGCAACCCGCAACTTCCCATTTGCAACAGTCACTTTCCACGGAAGGAAGTGGCGCCTGTTAAAAACAATAACTCCCCCCTGGTATTTATCCCTACGCGCACACGGAATAAATAGATACGTCCTCCCCTTTCCTCCGGCGGCGTACCTTGGCCCAGGCTCTGCGTCTCGCCGTCCCGAAAATAGCCTGCTTTATAGTTCTATAGCTTTGATCATCCGAGAAAAACCCCAATCACCTGTACGCTGGAAACGCCTCCAAGGTAGGACATTTCTGATTGACCAAGGATCACCAACTTCCCAACTTTCATCTATTGACACCCTATCAGACGCGCTCTTATCTAGACGCCAATTAACTGCACACCGGCATTAACCAATCGGCTATCACTTGAACTCGACACCCTGAATCAATGTGAACTAACGCAACTTCGAAACGGACTTCGCTGCGGTATTTCAAGGAGAACACTCATGACCTGTCTGCCGAACAAAGTAGAACTGACGGCTCCGCGCCTGGCGCAATCGTCGGGATCCGCCATTAACGGTGTCTCAGCGGCTCATCTGCTGATCGAGATTGCCCCCTACGCCAGCATGGAAGAAGGCGACCTGATCGAGCTGTTCTGGGACACCAGCTACGTCGCCTCCAAGGTCCTGGAAGCCGCGGATATCGGCCAGCCCATCCACCTACGGGTGCCCGAGAGCTTTATCCGCAACGGCAGGTCCGGTATCCACTATCGGGTCATGCAAGTCGGCCAGGACCCGGCGCGCTCAGCGACCAAGCGAGTGCAGGTCAAGCTCGACTGCCCCGGCGGGCAACCACACAGCCAGTGCGCCGATGAAAACCAGGGGCTGGCGCCCTTGGGCATTCCAGAGATGATCCGCAAGCATGGGGTCAACCCGAACCAGATGAAACGCGGCGTGCCGCTGACCATCGAGCCTTACCTGAACATGGCCACCGCCGATGCAATCACCCTGCGCTGGGGCGATGTGCGCTTGGACCTGCCCAAGGTCAAGCCCGGCGAGGTCGGCAAGCCGATCAACCTGTGGGTGCCGTCGGCAGTGATTCTCGAGGCCGGGGAGGACAGTCGCCTGGAAGTGACCTACTGCATTCTCGATCGGGTGGGCAACAACTCACGCTGGGCGCCTGCGCGCCTGTTGCGAATCGGCGGCTGCCCACCCGGCGCCAGGCTGCCAGCCGACCCTGAGGCAACAGCGCACGGACCTTCTATGTATATTCCTAAAAGTTAGTTTATTAATTTTTTATACGCGATTAGGGTATATGCACCGGACCACCGGACATTCTTGATTCTGATTTCGCCGCACGACGCGGCTTATCCATGAGATGTGAGGTAGGTATGGTCCGGAACACAATCACCCCAGTGCAGATCGCCAGGGCATTGCGTGCAGCCAAGGAGTGGCAGTGATGTCCAGTCTGGCCGAAGCAAACATCCAGAGCGATCTGGACATCGCCCCGCCGCTGCTGCCCGCACAGGTGCTCGGCAATGACGCACAAGCCCTCGAAGCCGCCCACGAACTCGCGGCTGTCGCCCGCCAGCAAGCCGCGCGCCGCGATCAGCAACGCAAATTGCCCTGGGCGGAAATCGAGCAGTTCACCCGCAGCGGCCTGGGCAGTATCGCCATTGGCAAAGCCTTTGGTGGCCCACAGGTTTCCTACGTCACCCTGGCTGAAGTCTTCGCGATCATTTCCGCGGCAGACCCGGCACTGGGGCAAATTCCGCAGAACCAGTTCGGCATCCTCAACCTGCTGCAACATGTGGCCAGCGAGCCGCAGAAACAGCAGTTGTTCCAGAGCGTGCTCAACGGTTCGCGCATCGGCAATGCCGGCCCGGAACGGGGCAACAAGAACACCCTGGAACTCAAGGCCCGTATCACCGCCCAAGGCGATGGTTGGGTGCTCAATGGCCAGAAGTTCTACTCCACCGGTGCCCTCTTCGCACACTGGATCGCGGTCAAGGCGCTCAACGACGACGGCAAGCAGGTGATGGCGTTTATCCGTCGTGGCACCCCGGGACTGCGGGTGGTGGACGACTGGTCGGGGTTTGGCCAGCGCACCACCGCCAGCGGCACCGTATTGCTCAACAACGTGCGGGTCGACGCCGACCTGGTGGTGGAAAACTGGCGGCTCAACGAGCGCCCGAATATCCAGGGTGCCGTCTCCCAACTGATCCAGGCCGCCATCGACGCCGGCATTGCTCGCGGCGCCCTCGACGACGCCATTGAATTTGTACGCACCCGCGCCCGGCCGTGGATCGATGCCAAGGTCGACCGCGCCAGTGATGACCTGTACGTGATTGCCGACATCGGCAAACTGAAGATCGAACTGCACGCCGCCGAAGCGCTGCTGCGCAAGGCCGGCAAGGTGCTGGATCAGGTCAGCGCGGCACCGGTCACCGCCGCCTCCGCCGCCCGCGCCTCGATTGCCGTCGCCGAGGCCAAGGTGCTGACCACCGAGATCTCGTTGCTCGCCAGCGAAAAGCTCTTCGAGCTGGCCGGCAGCCGCGCCACCCTCGCCGAATTCAACCTCGATCGTCACTGGCGCAATGCGCGCGTGCACACCCTGCACGACCCGGTGCGCTGGAAGTACCACGCCGTGGGCGACTACCGCCTCAACGGCACCTTGCCGAACCGGCATTCCTGGATCTGACCGACCAGACATCTGGAGATTTACATGACGTTTTCCCATTCCGTCGCGGTCATTACCAGCGATGAACAAGCCCTTATTGTCGCCAGCGACCTGGCCGAAGACTTGCGCCGCGACAGCGCCCTGCGCGACCGTGAACGTCGCCTGCCTTATCCGGAGCTGGAAGTGTTTTCGCGCTCGGGCCTGTGGGGCATCAGCGTCCCCCGCGAATATGGCGGCGCCGGGGTGTCCAACGTCACCCTGGCCAAGGTCATCGCCCTGATCGCCCAGGCTGATGGTTCCCTGGGGCAGATTCCGCAGAACCATTTTTATGCCCTCGAAGTCCTGCGGGTGAACGGCAGCGAGGCGCAGAAAAAACGCCTGTACGCCGAAGTGCTCGCCGGCCAGCGTTTCGGCAATGCCCTGGCGGAACTGGGGACCAAGACCGCCCATGACCGGGTCACCCGCCTGACCCAGGATGGCCAGGGCTACCGCATCAACGGCCGCAAGTTCTACGCCACCGGCGCCATCTACGCCCAGCGCATTCCCACCTCAGTGGTTGATGACCATGGCGTCCAGCAACTGGCCTTCGTGCCCCGCGATAGCCAAGGCCTGACGGTGATCGACGACTGGAGCGGCTTCGGCCAACGCACCACAGGCAGCGGCTCGGTGGTGTTCGAGGACGTCTATGTGTCTGCCGACGACCTGGTGCCGTTTCAAAGCGCCTTCGAGCGTCCGACCCCGGTCGGCCCGCTGGCGCAGATTCTCCACGCCGCCATCGACACCGGTATCGCCCGCGCCGCCTACGAAGACGCGCTGCACTTCGTGCGGACCAAGACCCGCCCGTGGATCGACTCCGGCAACGACCAGGCCACCCAAGACCCGCTTACACTGAAAAGCTTCGGTCACCTGAGCATCCGCCTGCACGCCACCGAAGCGCTGTTGGAACGTGCCGGTGAATTCCTCGACCAGGCTCAGCGCGACACCAACGCAGACACCGTGGCAGCCGCCTCGATTGCCGTGGCCGAAGCCCGCGCCATCAGCAGCGAAATCTCCCTGGCCGCCGGCAGCACCCTGTTTGAGCTCGCTGGTAGCCAGGCGACGCTGGCCGAGCATGGCCTGGACCGGCACTGGCGCAACGCGCGCGTGCATACCTTGCATGATCCGGTGCGCTGGAAATACCACGCGGTGGGCAACTACTACCTCAACGATGAAAACCCGCCGCTGCGAGGGACCATCTGATGAGCAGCCCCGTGCACGCGAAGAAAAAAATCCTCCTCAATGCCTTCAACATGAACTGCATCGGGCACATCAATCACGGCCTGTGGACCCATCCACGAGACAACTCGACCCAGTACAAGAGCGTCGAGTACTGGACTGAGCTGGCGCAGCTGCTGGAGCGCGGGCTATTCGACGGTTTGTTCATCGCCGACATCGTCGGTGTCTATGACGTGTACCAGGGTTCGGTGGACGTACCGCTCAAGGAGTCGATCCAGTTGCCGGTCAACGACCCACTGCTGCTGGTTTCGGCCATGGCCGCAGTGACCCGTAACCTCGGCTTCGGCCTCACCGCCAACCTCACCTATGAACCGCCGTACCTGTTCGCCCGGCGCATGTCGACCCTCGACCACCTGAGCCGTGGGCGGGTGGGCTGGAACATTGTCACCGGCTACCTCGACAGCGCCGCCAAGGCCATGGGCCTGAGCGAGCAGGTCGAACATGACCGGCGTTACGACCAGGCCGACGAGTACCTGCAGGTGCTGTACAAGCTCTGGGAGGGCAGCTGGGAGGCGGACGCGGTACTCAACGACCCCCAGCAGCGCATCTACGCCCAGCCGGGCAAAGTGCACAAGGTCGAACACCACGGCGAGTTCTATCAGGTCGAGGGTTATCACCTGTGCGAACCCTCGCCGCAACGCACCCCGGTGCTGTTCCAGGCCGGCAGTTCGAGTCGCGGCCTGCAATTCGCCGGGCAACACGCCGAGTGCGTGTTCATCAGTGGCCAGGACAAAACCTCGACCAAGGCCCAGGTCGACAAGGTGCGCGCCAGCGCCGTCAGCGCCGGGCGCAACCCGGACGACATCAAGGTATTCATGGGCTTGAACGTGATTGTCGGAGCCAGCGAAGAGGCCGCCTGGGCCAAGCACGCCGAGTACCTGAGCTACGCCAGCGCCGAAGCCGGAGTGGCGCATTTTTCCGCCTCCACTGGCATCGATTTCTCCCAGTACGGATTGGACGAGCCTATCCAGTACGTGAAAAGCAACGCCATCCAATCCGCCACCCAGCACCTGAAAAACAACGACTGGACCCGGCGCAAACTGCTCGATCAGCACGCCCTGGGCGGTCGCTACATCACCCTCGTCGGTTCACCCGAACAGGTGGCGGACGAGCTGGAGTCGTGGATCGCCGAAACCGGCCTGGACGGCTTCAACCTGACCCGCATCGTCACCCCGGAAAGCTATGTGGATTTCATCGACTTGGTGATTCCCGAGTTGCAGCGCCGTGGTTCGTACAAGACCGCGTATGACCAGGGCACCTTGCGCGAGAAGCTGTTTCAAGGGGCCGCGCAATTACCCGAACAGCACACCGGTTCGACGTTTCGCCGCTGACCGGTCCCACGAACCATTGTGGGAGCGAGCCTGCTCGCGAAGAGCCTCCCAAACAACCCAACTCTATGACTGGAAACGCATCATGAAAAACACCTTGTTCACCCACCCAGTCAAAGCACTGGCACTGGCCCTCGGCCTTTTCAGCTCCGTGACCTTCGCCGCCGACGCGCCGCTGAAGGTCGGCACCACCGCCGCCTTCGCCATTCCCCTGGAGGCCGCGGTCGAGGAGGCCGGCAAGCAAGGCCTGAAAGTCGAGCTGGTGGAGTTCAGCGACTGGATCGCACCCAACGTCAGCCTGGCCTCGGGCGACATCGACGTGAACTACTTCCAGCACATCCCCTTCCTGGAAAACGCCAAGGCCGCCGCCGGCTTCGACCTGGTGCCGTTCGCCCCGGGGATCATCAACAACGTCGGCCTGTATTCGAAGAAATACAAAAGTTTCGCCGAGCTGCCCGAAGGCGCCAGCGTGGCCATCGCCAACGACCCGATCAACAGCGGTCGCGGCCTGCAACTGCTGGCCAAGGCCGGCTTGATCACGCTCAAGGATGGGGTGGGCTACAAGGCCACCGAAGACGACATCGTCGCCAACCCGAAGCAGATCAAAATTCTCCAGGTCGAAGCCGTGCAACTGGTGCGCGCCTATGACGACGCCGACCTGGTGCAGGGTTACCCAGCCTACATTCGCCTGGCCAAGACATTCGACGCCGGCTCCGCGCTGCTGTTCGACGGTCTCGACCACAAGGAATACGTGATCCAGTTCGTGATCCAGCCCAACAGCAAAACCGATCCTCGCTTGATCAAGTTCGTCGACATCTACCAGCATTCGCCCGCCGTTCGCGCTGCCCTGGATAAAGCCCACGGCAAGCTCTACCAAGCCGGCTGGGAAAGCTGAGCATGAGCGCCGCGAGCCAACTGCGACTGGAAATTCCAGAGCCCCACAACGCGGTCCAGACTGAACTGCACCCCGATCTCAATCACGCCCACGTCCGTTTCATCGGCCTGGGCAAGACCTACAACGGCCAGCAAGGCCCGGTCGCCGCGCTGCACGGCATCGACCTGGCGATCCAGCGCGGTGAGGTGTTCGGCATCATCGGCCGCAGCGGTGCCGGCAAGTCGTCGCTGATCCGCACCATCAATCGCCTCGAACAACCAACCTCGGGCCGGGTACTGATCGATCAGGTGGACATCGGCGAGTTCGACGAAGACCGCCTGGTGCACCTGCGTCGGCGCATCGGCATGATCTTCCAGCACTTCAACCTGATGTCGGCCAAGACCGTGTGGCAGAACGTCGAATTACCACTCAAGGTCGCCGGCGTGGCGAAACCGGCGCGCGAGCAAAAGGTCCGCGAGCTGCTCGAACTGGTGGGCCTGCAGGACAAGCACAAGGCCTACCCGGCACAGCTCTCGGGCGGGCAGAAACAGCGCGTCGGCATTGCCCGCGCGCTGGTGCACGATCCGGCGATCCTGCTGTGCGACGAAGCCACTTCGGCGCTGGACCCGGAAACCACCCAATCGATCCTCGGCCTGCTGCGCGAAATCAACCGGCGCCTGGGCCTGACCATCATTCTGATCACCCACGAGATGGCAGTGATCCGCGATATCTGTGACCGCGTGGTGGTGCTCGAACACGGCAAGATCGTCGAGCAAGGCCCGGTCTGGCAAGTGTTCGGCAACCCGCAGCACGAGGTCAGCAAAACCCTGCTGGCGCCGCTGCAGCACAGCCTGCCGGAGGACCTGCAAGGCCGCCTGCAAACCCAACCCGCCTCAGCCCAGGCCGCCGTGGTATTGCGCTTGCAGTTCACCGGCAGCAGTCAGGACGAACCGGACCTGGCTGCACTGTTCAGCGCCTTGGGTGGCCGGGTGCGCTTGCTGCAAGGCGGAGTCGAGCGAATCCAGGGGCATGCCTTGGGGCAATTGCTGCTGGCAGTGTCGGGGTCGTCCCTGGACACCGAACAATTGCGGCAACGCGCCGCTGCATGGGCGCAACAGGTAGAGGTGCTGGGTTATGTGGTTTGAGCGTTTGCTGCAAGGCTTTATCGATACCTTCCTGATGGTGGGCGTGTCATCGCTGATTGCCTTGCTGGCGGGTATTCCGTTGGCGGTGATCCTGGTCACCAGCGCCAAGGGCGGGATCTACCAAGCCCCGGCGCTGAACCGTGCGCTGGGGGCCTTTGTGAACCTGTTCAGGTCGATCCCGTTTCTGATCCTGATGGTCGCGCTGATTCCCTTTACCCGGTTGATCGTCGGCACCACCTACGGCGTCTGGGCCGCCGTAGTGCCACTGACCATTGCCGCCACGCCATTTTTCGCGCGGATTGCCGAGGTCAGCCTGCGCGAGGTCGATCACGGCCTGATCGAAGCGGCCCAGGCCATGGGCTGCCGCCGCTGGCACATCATCTGGCACGTGTTGCTGCCTGAAGCGCTACCGGGGATTGTAGGAGGGTTCACCATCACCCTGGTCACCATGATCAACTCCTCGGCCATGGCCGGGGCCATTGGTGCCGGTGGCCTGGGCGATATCGCCTACCGTTACGGCTACCAACGCTTTGACAGCCAGATCATGCTCACGGTGATCGTGCTGCTGGTGATTCTGGTGGCGGTGATTCAATTGGGCGGGGATCGGTTGGCGCGCGGCTTGAACAAGCGTTGAACCCTCGGCCGCAAAGGGTATATTCGGCTCACTCCCCTTGCCTGCGCAGCCGATCATGAAACACACCCCCGACGACCTCCAACAGATCACCGCCACCACCCTGGATCACTACAATTCGGTGGCCGAAGGCTTTCGCGAAGGCACTCGCGAGCATGACGTCAGCCAGAACATCGCGGCCCTGCTGCGGCACATCCAGGGTGAGGCGCCGCTGCAGATTCTCGACTTCGGCTGCGGCCCGGGGCGGGACTTGCAGACGTTCACCCGCCTGGGACACACGGCCGTCGGCCTCGACGGCTCTGAGCAGTTTGCCCGGATGGCCCGCGAGGACAGCGGCTGTGAGGTCTGGCAGCAGGACTTTCTCAAGCTCGACCTGCCGGCAGAACGGTTTGACGGGATTTTCGCCAATGCCGTGCTGTTTCATGTGCCACGCCAGGAGTTGCCGCGGGTGCTACGGCAACTGCACGGGACCTTGAAACCGGGTGGTGTGCTGTTCAGTTCCAATCCCCGTGGCGACAACCAAGAGGGCTGGAATGGCCCGCGATACGGGGCGTATCACGACCTTCAAACGTGGCAGCAATTGCTCACCGAGGCGGGTTTTGTCGAGCTCGAACACTACTACCGCCCGGCCGGGCTGCCGCGCGAGCAGCAGCCTTGGCTGGCGAGTGTCTGGCGTAAATCGGCGTAGGCCGTTAGACCGCCATCGCGGGCAAGCCCGCTCCCACATAGACCTGTTGGGTGTATGCAATATCTGCGAACCCCAAAACCACTAATGAAATGGTTACCCCCGCCGCCCCCAGTGATAGCCCACTAAGCTTTCACTGGGGGCTCACCGGAGACCATTCTCATGAACAAAGTAGCTATCGCCGCCATCGACCTGGGTAAAAACTCCTTTCATCTTCACGCCCAAGATGAACGAGGTCATGAGCTTTACCGCAAAAAATTCACTCGCGTAGCACTTGTCCAACATTT